>NZ_JAJAEF010000011.1:0-162347 GCF_020447145.1 Shewanella sp. SR1
GCCTTGTGGAACCACCTGATCCCATCCCGAACTCAGAAGTGAAACGCAAACGCGCCGATGGTAGTGTGGGGTCTCCCCATGTGAGAGTAGGTCATCGCCAAGCGCCTAATTATCTCATTGAGATGTAACGAAGCCAGCTGAATAAGCTGGCTTTTTTGCGTCTGCAATTTGTAAAACTCAGCCTGTTCTTCATTTCATTAGTAAGTTTTGCTCCCGTTATTCTCTCCACAACACCAAATGTGCTGATTTAGTCCCCATAGCTATCAATGACCAGATACAAAAAAGCAGCCATAAGGCTGCTTTCTTCAATTGATTCACAGCTATCGCGAGGTCTAAGCTTCTTTAAGCCACTGGGCGGCACGTTTAGCGAAGTAAGTTAAAATACCGTCTGCGCCTGCGCGTTTAAAGCAAAGTAGAGATTCCATGACGATGGCCTTTTCGGCTAACCAACCATTTTGGATGGCGGCCATGTGCATGGCGTATTCACCACTGACTTGATAGGCGAATGTTGGCACTGCAAGTTCAGTTTTAACGCGATGCACTATATCTAAATACGGCATGCCTGGCTTAACCATGACCATGTCAGCACCTTCTTGAATATCGAGTGCGACTTCATGCAGAGCTTCGTCACTGTTTGCTGGATCCATCTGGTAGCTGTGTTTGTTGCCACCCTTGAGATTACCTGCTGAGCCTACTGCGTCACGGAACGGGCCGTAGTAGCTCGAAGAGTATTTTGCTGAATAAGCCATGATTTGGGTGTTTACATGGCCTGCTGCTTCTAAGGCTTGGCGAATAGCGCCTATGCGGCCATCCATCATGTCTGACGGTGCAACTATGTCTGCACCGGCTTCAGCGTGTGACAATGCTTGCTTCACTAAAATCTCGGTAGTGATGTCGTTTAGGATGTACCCAGTCTCATCTATGATGCCGTCTTGACCATGAGTGGTGAAGGGGTCCAATGCTACGTCTGTCATGATGCCAAGCTGTGGAAAGGCTTTTTTAAGCTCACGTACAGCACGTTGCACTAAGGCATCGGCGTTATAAGCTTCTTCTGCCATTAAGGTTTTTTTCTCTGCAGGCGTCACAGGGAATAGCGCAATTAATGGGATGCCTAACTCAACCAGTTCTTCGGCTTCTTTTAGTAGCAAATCGATTGAGTAACGTTCAATACCTGGCATAGAGGCGATCTTTTCACTGCGATTGGTGCCCTCTAGAACAAACATGGGATAAATCAAGTCATTGACCGTTAGTTGATTTTCGGCCATGAGACGACGGCTAAAATCATGTTTACGCATGCGGCGCATTCTACGCTGAGGGAAGGCACTGGTAATGATATTCACATTTGACTCCTAATTAGGTACTGGTCCTGCTTGAACTGATGAAAATAAGCTGACTTGATTACGTCCACCATTTTTCGCTTGGTAGAGGGCTTTATCCGCTTGTTCTAATAATTTAGTGCTGTGCTGATCGTTAGTGACGATATCGGCACTGACTCCGATACTGATAGTCAAAGGTATCGCTACACCTTCCCATTCGAAATTGATAGAGGCAACTGCGTCCCTTATCGTTTCAGCGACTTGGAGTGCACCATCTTCTGCTGTATTAGGCAGGATGATAGCAAACTCCTCGCCTCCATAACGTGATACGAGATCTGTTGGCCGCTTTAAATGTTGCTGTAATGTTTGGGCTATGGTTCGTAAGGCTTCATCGCCTGCAAGATGGCCGAATCTATCGTTGATCAGCTTGAAGCGATCGATATCGAGCATCAACAGGGCTATGGGTGTTTCTTGCCTGCGGCTGATCCGGCTTTCAGCGATCAAACGTTTATCGAAAGCACTGCGGTTTTTGACCCCAGTTAAACTGTCGATAGTGCTTTGTTCGGTGAGCTTTTGGTTTACCTCATGCAATTCTCTGAGGGTGATTTCAAGTTCTAAGGTGCGCTCTTGCACCATTTGCTCGAGTTTCTCATTGCTCTCGGCTTCCGCTTTTAGGGCTTCTTCCCGCGCGCTGCGAATTTTCTGTGCTTGCTTCAAGGCCTCTTGCTGAATACGTAACTTAGCTTTGCGTTCATCGTTATAGCGGATGGCTAGCACCAGAGACATAAAGATGATTTCAAACGTCAGGCCGAGCATGACAGGCGTTTGCGGTTTTAAATTGAGGTCAATCACGCTGAGATACAACAAGCTACTGATGCAAGCTCCTGTCAGCATACTCACCCAGCCAATAGTGTACATACGTGCCAGTTTATGGCCATTGATGGCCTGAGTAATAGCAAAGACCATCAGTACCAGGCTGAGCACTGCAACGGAAATGATCTCGATATAGAGCGCCGTTCCATATTGGATAAAAGGCGTGGCGAGTCCAATACATAGGATATACACAGCGCTATAGCGACAAGTCAGCAGCATGCGGCGGTTTAAATATTTGAGCTGTAATATTTTTTCAGTAAACATCAGCGCAAACGCCATAACGATTGGCAGTAAAAACGGCACCATAACTTGCTGTAATATTGGCCAATTTGGCCAGAGGAATCGAAAGGCAAAACCGTTGATGGTAGCGACGAGCAAGGTCATGCTCAGCACATAGCCGGAATAATAGCTGTAACTGAATGAGCCCGATGCAATAGCAATAAAGAGGCTAAAGATACCAATCGCGGCCAGTACGCCGAGTTGGAAACCATGTTCGACGGCGGTGGATTCGGCAATCTGGGCTAAGTCGTTAGATGACCAGAGATTCAACGATACCGCCGCGCTGCCTTCGGTCTGAATATGCAAATAAAAAGTATGGGTATCATCCATGTTGAGCTTAAAAGGATACAGGAAGATATTGCTCAAAAATGGTCGTTCGTTATAGGGAAAGGTGTCGCCCATAAGCACAGTATTAGCGAGCTTATTATTGACTAAATGGTAGATAGTCACTTTGTCTAACAAGGGGTTATCTAACGCTAAAATGCGTGAAAGTGTTTCGTCTGGGCTAGTTAAGCTGAAACTCAGCCAAAAATCATGGCCGCTGAGTTTTTGAATGTCTTTATTGGTGAAGTTGTGCCAATCCGTTTTTGGCAAGGCTTGGATCTCGGTAAACTCCTTCGCCGAAGTGGGGTGGCTCACCATCAACCAAGGCGTAAGGTTTAACGGTGTCGCCGTTGATTCATCAATGCTTAATAGGGTTGCGAATGAAGGTGTTGAACACAGCCATAGCCACAGCAAGAGTATGAGTGACGAGTTTCGTTTAAGCATGGACTCGGTCCAAATTAAAAAAAGCTACGCTATTCTGGTAGCAACGCGCTGCAAACTCATCAGCATTTTCACTGCGCAAGTTTGCAATATAACTCGCGATGTAGGGGAGATATTCGGGCTTGTTCTTACTCGATTTAGGCTTAGGCCGCATGCTGCGAGGCAATAAGTACGGGCTATCGGTTTCGATTAAAATGCGGTTCTGCGGAATAAATGGCACGAGTTGCGCTAACTCTTGGCCACGTCTTTCATCGCAAACCCAGCCTGTAATACCTAAATGCAAATCGAGGTCGATATAGGCTTCCATTTGGGCGTGAGTGCCAGTGAAACAATGTAAAAGCGCGCCACTAAGCTGTGGGCGATATTCCCGCAGGATAGCAATAAAGTCTTGGTGGGCATCGCGTTCGTGCATCAGCACGGGCATTTGCAGTTCAACGGCTAAGGCGAGTTGGGCAATAAATGCTTGGCGCTGGATGGGACGAGGAGAGAAATCACGATTGTAGTCTAAGCCACATTCGCCAATGGCAACCACTTGCGGTGCTTGGCAGAGTTCGGCTTGTCGCTTGCTTGAGTCAGCTTGCCAGCCACTGGCATGGTGAGGATGTACGCCAGCAGTGCAATAAAGTTGATTGGGATATTGTTGGCAAATCGCGATGGCAGCTGCACTTTCAGTTAAATCGCTGCCAATAACAATTAACGGCGAAACCCCTTGGTCCGCCGCCGCTTGTATTATCGATGCTGTGTCTGGCTCGAGTGCGCTGCCAAGTAAATTGACAGCGATATCTATGTATGAGGGCATTAGTTTAGGCGTTTTACCCGTGCCTTGGCATTGCGCTCATCAGTGCCCATTAAGAAAGAGCCTAGGGCTGCTTTTTCAATGTAGACTTTTTCGCCTTGCTTTAAGTTGAACTTACGGCCGTCGGTTTGTTTCCATACCTGACCATTAGTGAATGTTACTTTGATAGCACCGTAGGGATCTTCAGTAATAGACTGTACTTCCAGATAAATCTTATCGACCGTATTTTCTTGAACGCGCTTAGCTTCCATCCCAAAGTCATCGACAATATTAGCGGCTGGTGCTTGGGGCGTGGTGGCCGCTACTGCTACAGCAGTCGGGGCTGCAACGGTTGCTACAGTCGCAGGCGCAACTTGAGTGCTCGCCAAAGCTGGTGTTACGTCTTTGACGCTTTCTGCTAGCTTGTCATAGCAAATCAAGCGGTCGAGTTTATCGGCTGTTGCTGCACATTGGGTTAACTGCTGTTCAATGCTGGCATTTGCTTGGACTGATACCAGCATAATTGCTGCTGCCATAAGAGTTAAGCGCATGAGAATGTTCCTTATTATATTATTCCCCTAACGCCATCGAGGACGTTAGTCGTTTGTTTGTTCGTTATCTTCGTCTGACTCGTCGTCACCTTGCTTACTGTAGAAACGAGCCGCTAATAAACCGCCTTCGAACAATAACAGCATTGGTACGGCAAGCATAGTCTGGGAAATCACATCGGGTGGGGTTAACAGCATGCCCACAACGAAGGCGCCTACGACGATATAAGGACGTTTTTGCTTAAGTTCTTCAGGTGTTGTCACACCAGCCCAGCATAGTAAAACAACGGCGATAGGGATTTCAAAGGATAGACCAAAGGCAAAGAACAGCTTCAGAATGAAGTTAAGGTAACTGGTAATGTCGGTCGCAACTTGAACGCCCTCTGGGGCATTGTTAGCAAAGAAGCCAAAAACGACGGGGAATACTATGTAATAAGCGAAGGCGATACCGAGATAAAACAATAAGGTACTGCTAAATAGCAGTGGCATCACTAAACGTTTTTCATGTTTGTATAAACCCGGTGCGACAAAGGACCAGATCTGGAACAACACATAGGGCACAGCCACAAAAAACGATAATACTAGGGTCAATTTAAAAGGCGCGAAGAAAGGGGCAGCGACATCGGTCGCAATCATGCTGCCACCAAGGGGTAAAGACTGCATTAAAGGTATTGCCATGTAATGGTAGATATCATTTGCCCAGTACACGCTGCAAATGAACACTAATAACACGCTGGCAATGGATTTTAGCAGCTTGGACCTAAGTTCAAGCAAATGGCTGATAAGTGGCTGCTGTTGCGACATGAATTATCCGTTGGCTTTCGGGTTAGAACGGGTATCCGCGCCCTGAGATGGCTCATTTGGAGTAGCGGGAGATGCCGACGTTGGACTCGCCTCTACAGTGGCAGTCGGATTAGCTTGGCTCGCTTGAGCTGGACTAGTTTGAACTGGGCTCGCAACTGGAGAATGTATTTGATTCTCTGACGCAGGCGTGTCTTTTACCGGATCCTGAACTTGATAAGGACGGTTTACCGACTGTGCCGCTTGCTTCAGTTGTTCAATAGACTCTTTGAGTTCAGGTGAGAGGTTAGATAAACCTTTGCTCTCGGCTTTTTTAAGATCTGCATGTAATTGCTCGATCTTCAGCTCCTGCTCAAGTTCTTCTTTTACCGAGTTAGCCATGCGTTTCATCGCACGGATCCAACTCGTTATCGAACGCACCGCAACCGGTAGACGTTCGGGGCCAAGAACCACTAGCCCCAAAACACCGATCAGCAGCAGCTCCATAAAGCCGATACCGTCAAACATAAAGAGTTACGCCTGTTCTTTGTTAGACTCAGGTTTCTTTTCAGTCGCCTGTTGAGTCGTTTGTGCTGTTTTAGCCGCTTCGGTGTCTTCTAATGCCTTTTTATCTTCCTCTGAAGACATAGCGTTTTTAAAGCCCTTAACAGCACCACCTAAATCACCACCCAAAGAGCGTAATTTCTTTGTTCCAAACAATAAGACAACGATTAACGCGATGATAAGAAGTTGCCAAATACTAATGCCACCCATGAAGGTATCCTCTTAATTGATATCGGTTCTATTATGAACCTCTGATTAATTAGTGCTAGCTAAAATTTACGATTCTTTGGCCTAGATCGCCATCCGATAATCCACAACACCGCGCCTGAAATCAGACACACGTAAGGGCTCCACAGTGTAGCGTCTTGGTTGAACAATAACGTGCCGCAGATCAATAAAATTGCAGAAGTGATGAGCAAGTAATTACTCTTGTGTGCTTGCTGCTGATATTTCAGATACTTATCTAGCATTTGTTGCTGAGAACTCAGCAATTTCCTGCCTAATTTAAGATTATCGTAAATTAGCTCAGGGAATTCCGGAAGCTTATCAGACCAATATGGCAGTTTTGTGGATACCTTTTTAAACATTGCCTTAGGGCCCACTTGCTCGGCCATCCACTGTTCTAAGAAGGGTTTCGCCGTTTGCCAGAGATCCAGCTGCGGGTAGAGCTGACGTCCTAAGCCTTCGATGTAGAGTAATGTCTTCTCCAGCAGCACCAGCTGAGGCTGCACAACAATATCGAAGTGGCGTGCGGTGCGGAACAGTTCTAATAACACATGGCCGAAGGAGATTTCATCTAAGGGCTTGTTAAACATGGGTTCACAAACGACTTTGATGGCTTGCTCGAAGGCTTGTAGATCGGTTTTTTCCGATACCCAACCCGACTCGATATACAGCTGCGCGATACGGTGGTAATCACGATTGAAAAATGCGAGGAAGTTTTCCGCTAAATAGCGCTTATCGACTTCGCTGAGTGTGCCCATAATGCCGCAATCAAGGCCGATATAATAAGGATTCTCGGGATGATCGCGGGAGATAAAAATATTCCCTGGATGCATATCGGCATGGAAAAAGTTATCGCGGAAGACTTGGGTGAAAAACAGCTCTACGCCACGCTCGGCCAAGAGTTTAAAGTTAGTGCCCTGTGCCTTCAGTGCGGCGATATCCGATACCGGAATACCGTAAATGCGCTCCATCACCATTAAACGTGGATAGCAAAACTCTTCGTAAACATACGGAATATAAAGCGCGTCTGAATCGAGGAAGTTATTGCGCAGCTTAATGGCATTGAGTGCTTCAAGCTTAAGATTGAGCTCACCTAAAATAGTCACGCGGTAATCTTCAATCACCTCAGAGGGGCGCAGGCGATTCCCTTCACCGAGGAGATAATCGATGACCTTAGCCGTTTGCGACATCAACAGCAGATCGGCTTGGATTTTAGTTTCCACATTCGGGCGCAGCACTTTTAAGACCACGGCCTTGCCGTTGGATTTGAGCGTGGCGGTATGCACTTGGGAAATCGAGGCTGAGGCTAAGGGTGTTTCGTCAAAGTCGTCGAAGTAGCTCTCGATGGGGGCTTTAAGTTCGGCTTCAATCGCTTGACGCGCCAAGGCGCCATCGAAGGGCGGAACTTTATCCTGCAACATGGCAAGTTCATTGGCCCACTCATCGCTGAGTAAGTCACGGCGAGTTGACAGCATTTGCCCGAGCTTAATATACACAGGGCCAAGCTCTTGCATCGCCAGCTTTAAACGCTCGCCGCCAGATTTGCCTTTGTGCTTATTGCGGATCCAAAACAGGCTGTTGCGGGCGAGTTTAAAGTACCAAGGGGTCATCTTTGGCGGTAATACGTCATCTAACCCATATTGCAGTAGAGTTTTAATGACATGATAACCGCGGCGGATACTGGCAAGGGTCATGGCTTAATTTGGTCTCTTAATTTGGCAATCCGTTGTTCGAGCGCACGAGTATCGTCAACTAAGTCATCCATTTGATCGCGAAAATGAATGAGTTCAATCCGGTGTGGCGCAAGGCGATATTCTTCGATAGCGAGTTGCCCCAAATGCGAGCGGGTTTTACGCAGTACTTCAAGTGCTAAGGTTTTAGCCTGCAGTCCCGTGCTCAGTAGTTTATGGGTCAGCCCATCGCCTAAATAGCGCGACAGTGGCTCGGCAAAATCAAACTCTATGCTACGCAGATAATGGCTGAAGCTTTGTAATAGATTGAGGTCACCTTCGAGGCTGAGCTTATCCTGCTTGATGAGTTCGGTGAGGTTAGCACCCTCTGTCACACGGTAGAGCGTCGTGGCATCGGCATGTAGACTGACATCCACATCGCCTTCATAGCGACTCAGCACTTGGATTTCTTTAGCGAAGACCAAGTAAATTGGCCAGCTGAGTTGTGATAATTGAATGCGAAAGACTTTGCCATGTAACTGACGCTGGCGAGCATAGGCGTCGCCAGCTTGGGTCTGAAGTTGCTTCAAACCCGTCTCAATGGCGGCGCAGGCAAGTAACACCACTTCTTGCGGCATCATTAGAATTTATAACCGCGGTGCAGGGCAACAATACCGTCGGTCATGTTGGTGTAATCGACCTGCTCAAAGCCTGCATCGACCATCATTTGCTTGAGGGTCTCTTGGTCTGGGTGCATGCGAATCGACTCGGCTAAATATTCATAGCTGTCGGCGTCTTTCGTAATAATTTCACCCATTTTCGGCAGCACTTTAAAGCTGTATAAGTCATAGACTTTGCGCATCAGCTCGTGTTGCGGCTTAGAAAACTCCAACACTAATAACTTACCGCCTGGCTTAAGCACGCGATTCATTGAACGCAGCGCCGCGTCTTTATCGGTCACGTTACGCAGACCAAAGGCGATAGTGATGATATCGAAGTGGTTATCGGGGAAGGGCAGTGCTTCGGCGTTGGCTTGCACATAGCTCACATTGCCAACGATGCCGCGGTCACGCAGTTTAGTGCGGCCCACTTTCAGCATAGAATCGTTGATATCCGCTAATACCACTTCGCCTTTATCACCCACCAGATGGGAGAACTTAGCGGTTAAATCGCCAGTACCACCTGCAAGATCAAGCACTTTCATGCCAGGGCGAGCACCAGAGACTTCAATGGTGTAACGCTTCCAAAAACGGTGAATACCAAAGGACATAACGTCATTCATGATATCGTATTTAGCGGCAACCGAATGAAACACGCCAGCTACGAGATCGGCCTTTTTATCCGCCTCTACGGTTTTATAACCAAAGTGGGTACTTTTAGATTCACCCTCAGACATCAATGTATTCCTATTGTTTTGCAAAGTATTAGTGGCGAGTGTAAGCCATCGCCTGCATTTGCTGAATCTTTGATCTATCACTCTGTGATCGAGCTAGTAAACTCTCCTTAAGGCGTTAACTTAAAGAGTTTGGCTTTTACCAGTGTTTAGTGTGTCGACCCGATAAAATGGATTGGCATTAGACCACAATATCAGGATTTGGTGAATAGCTTAGCGCCCACAAAGGGCGCAAGCTTAACAGGCTATTGGGCCAAAAAATGACGCCTTGCCTGTACATAGGCATAGATTAACTCGCTGATACTCTGGCCGACATCCCTAAACCCGGCTTCAATACCCGCCTCATGGCAACTCGGCGCAGCCTCGGCTAAATGCAAATAAGCACAAGGGCAGTGGCGGGCGATATAACTGACATAATGCGCCGCATCTAGCAATGGCACACCCGCTGCCGTTGAGGCGCTACTGGGCATTTTAGCGATAGCATCGACGTCGAGTTCCAGCCCTACGGGCAAACCTGTGTCATTCAGTTTGGCGGCGATCTCAAGCAAGGCTTGGCTGAGGCTGATTTCGCGGCGCACCCAAATTTGTTGCAAGCTATGCCAAGTGCCACCAAATTCGCTGAGTTGACTTAGATTGGCTTCGCTGTTTTTTAACTCATGTAAACCCAGTACATGATAGCAACCTAAGGCGCCGCGATCGGCTGCGTAACTAAATCCATTGCCGCTGTGACGACCTTCGAGCAGACGAAAATCCGAATGAGGGTCAAGATTTACCGCTGCAACTTGGCGCTGATAGTGGCCGTAGGACGCCATCAATAAACCATAGGCATTGTTATGCCCACCGCCGATGAGTATGGGTTCTAAACCCGCCTTTAAAATTGCACTAACGATGCGGATCACGCGCTCATCGAGTTGCTCCACCGCATCACGTAATTCATCTAAGGTGACGTTAGTGTTAGCTGTTGTATTACTCGCGGTTTGTTGCTGCAGATCGGCGGTGTTCACTTGGCCTAACACTAGGCATTCGGCGCCAGAAAGAAAGCGATTAGATTGCAGATTGAGCCATTGGCGCATGCTGGTAGTGAACGCATCGGTCGCGCCGCCGCGGCCTAAGTTGGCGCGTGGGCCGATATCTTCACCGACGCCGAAAATGGCGAAGCTTGCCCCGTGGGCTTTGGCAGTGGCGAGTATGGTCTCTAACGTATGTTCGTGGTTAGCCAGATGGACGCATTGGCCTAATTTAGTTTCGCCGGTTCTTGGGCTGACTAATGAGGCAATATCTGTCTGGGTAAAGGGAATAAATTCAGGCATAGATTGATATTCTTATTCGGCCGGAGTCGAGCTATTGTGGCCAGTGTGGCGCGAGGATTCAATGGGGAAACGCTGAAAATAGTGAATAAAAAAGCCAGCTTAGCTGGCTTTCTTGGCTGAACAGTGAGATTACTCAATGTCGAGTGGTTCAGGTGATAAAATCACACCTGTGTTATCAGCATAAATGTGATCGCCGGGTAAGAAAGTCACACCGCCAAAATTGACCGGAATTTCCACTTCGCCCACTGAATTGCCATCAGCACCCACTGGAATTGAGGCAAGGGCTTGAATACCAATGTCCAACTCTTCCAATGCATCCACATCGCGTACAGAACCGTAAACGATAATGCCTTCCCAGTTGTTGCTAACCGCAAGTTCAGCGATAGCACCATCGATCAGCGCACGGCGTAATGAGCCACCGCCATCAACGAGTAAGACTTTACCTTGACCATCCTCTTGTAGGACTTCGGTGATTAGGCCGTTGTCTTCAAAGCACTTGATGGTGCTAATAGAACCGCCAAAAGAGCTACAACCACCGTAGTTACTGAACATGGGCTCGACTACATCTACGACATCTAAGTACATGTCACATAATTCTGAGGTGTTGTATTCCATATTTACACTCCTATTGATCCGCGTTGCGTACAGTTTAGCGAGTTTACGCCAGTATAAAAGGGATTCTTGAAAAGAAAAGTGTTATCAATCACGGTATTGTTGCCACTGGGCCGTTAACACATCTGTAGTAAAGTTTCGTCGTACTTTAGAGCTTATGCGGTAAAACTTGATATTAGTCATTAAATGACGGTTTTTTATTACAACTCTGTTGCATGCTTTGGTATTATATCCCAAGTTTAAATTAACTTACTTAACTTAATTTGCTTTAGGGGCATGGACCCCCCGTTACGCTTATGGACGGTAGAGGGCCTTCGAGAGGTGCCTATGGAAGCTGTAAATACGATTGAAATTATTGGTTATTTTGCCTCTGTAATGGTGGCGATCTCTCTAATGATGAAGAATATCATTTGGTTGCGATGGTTGAATTTTGTGGGATGTACCCTGTTTGTTGTTTATGGGGTGTTTATTTCTGCTTGGCCAGTGGCCGGCATGAATGCGTTTGTTGCTTGTATTAATATTTACCATTTGACTAAAATTTACCGCGCTAAGGCGAATACACCCGCCGCAGCCTAAGTTTATTTGATTGTGTTGCTCTTGGAATTCACATTTAGAGCAACACAATATCCTGCCTCAGCCCTATCGCTATTCCTGAAAAAACCCTTTAGCCCCAGCATAACGTCCCTAGAATCCTTCTAGATCAAAGCTCCAGCCATGCTTCTTGTCATAAAACCTTCGAGCAGATGTCACTTAGCCGTCACAGGTCTTTCTTAGTCTCAAGTTATCTAATAGTGCTTTAGCTAATTCGACTCGGGTTTGACCATTAGTAAACCGTAAATTAGCCAGCAAACGGTAAATAACGAATTCAATCGTGAGTAGGGCCTTGGTGAGTCGGTTGCGTGATACCAAGCACTCTAAGCGTCGTCGAGAGAATGCACAGATTAACATCGCAGTAAAACTCGCTGGCATGCCAGCAAGGAGCCTGTTTTATGTTGAGTTACGTTGCAGACTTAGATAAGCGAATGTTTTGTCATATCGTGAGTTTCACCCAACGTCATGGTTTATATGCCCATGCAAAGCGGGTATCGGCGAGTGGCGATGGGCATGTGTATTTATATTTGTCAGTGGGCTTGATGCTGACTCACGCTCAAGGGCAGGCCTTATTCAACTTGATGTTAGCGAGTTTTCTGGTGGAGTTGCCGCTGTATTTACTGTTGAAAAATAGCATTCGCCGTACACGACCCTGCCATGCGCTTGTGGGATTTGAGAGTGGCTTTGAGCCATCTGATCGCTTCAGTTTACCGTCGGGTCATACGGCCGCAGCCTTTGTGATGGCAATGAGTGTGGCGCAAGTTTACCCAGCAGCGGCTCCTATCGTGTTTTTATGGGCTTTTAGCATAGGGGGCTCACGTATCGCACTCGGCGTGCATTACCCCTTAGATATTTTGGCAGGAGCTTCATTGGGGAGCGGGGCGGTATTGCTGGTTCATCCGGTGATTTAATTCAAACAAGCGCACGTTAATCATTTCATCTCATTAGTTGGAATTCTCCTTCACTCATCAGTTTAAGGATACGTAATGCGAATACTCTACGGAGTTCAAGGCACAGGGAATGGCCACTTAAGTCGTGCACGCGTCATGGCTAAAGCACTGATGAAACAAGATATTGAAGTGGACTTTTTATTTTCGGGGCGTAAGCCTGATCAGTTTTTCGATATGGAATGTTTTGGCGATTATCGCGTACAAGCGGGCATGACGTTTGCGACTCACTCTGGGCGCGTGAATGTGCCGCAAACAGTTCGGCAGAATCTGTCACTATCGTTATTTAAAGATATTAAAGCCTTAGATCTCAGTTGTTACGATCTCGTGCTCAACGACTTTGAGCCAGTATCGGCTTGGGCGGCGCGGCGCCAAGGCGTGCCATCCATTGGCATTAGCCATCAGGCGGCGTTGACTCATCCTGTGCCAAAACTCGGTAGTACTTGGTTTAATGAAATGCTGCTCAATAACTTTGCCCCTGTGGATGTGGCGATGGGTTGTCATTGGCACCACTTTGGTTTTCCTATCTTGCCGCCTTTTGTCGAAGTGGATGCCAGCCCATTCGAACACACGCATCAAATCTTAGTGTATTTGCCATTTGAGGATGCGGATGTGATTGCTCGTTTCCTGTCGCATTTCAGTGACTATCAGTTTTTGGTGTACCACAGCCAACAGCCTAAGGGACAAGTTGCGGAACACATTAAGTGGCACGGCTTTAATCGTGATGGCTTTAAGCAACATCTTGCCAGCTGCGGCGGTGTGATAGGCAATGCGGGCTTTGAGCTTGCCAGCGAAGCATTAACCTTAGGTAAAAAGTTGTTAGTGAAACCACTGATTGGCCAGTTTGAGCAATTATCGAATGTGGCAGCGCTGCAACTTTTGGCGGCCGCAGACAGCATGATGAGTCTCGATGTGAACGTCGTGAAGCGCTGGCTGAAAACCGCATCACCTAATCCGATTGCCTATCCTCAGGTTGGGGATGCGCTGGTTAAATGGATTGATGGCGGCGATTGGCACGATAGTCAGCCGCTATGTAAAGAGCTGTGGAGCCAAGTTACGCTGCCTGATACCTGGCGTTAAATTAGCTCATAAGCTGTGGTGAAAAACTATTTAGGCACTAGCTGGGTCAATGGGGTTAGCGTATAATTTCGGCACTTTTGCTGTTAGCCCCTTTCAGCACGTCTATTTTGGCCTAGCTTGGCCGTTAATTATGTTGTTATAAATGAGCCTGAAAAAGTTTACCCAGTACAAGTTACTGTTTTTAATGTTGTTGTCGCTTTGTGTCTTACTCCCTTTTATTCCAGATCAGGCTTACCACATTCCCAGCCCAGATATTGCGAAGCAAAACTTCCATGTGATTGAGTTTAACGATCAAGGCCAGCCCCATGACGAAAGGCAATGGCAAGGTCTAGAGGCGCGCATATCCCAGCCTGAGCCTGCACAGATCCCAGAATTATTGATCTTTGTCCACGGCTGGCACCACAGTGCAGAGCCTAAAGATGAAAACTTTATCGCCTTCGAGCAGTTTTATCAGCAGATGGCGGCGTCCGATACGCAGCGCAACTTATTGGGTTTGTATATTGGCTGGCGCGGCGATAAATACGATCCCTTCTGGCTCGATGGCTCAGATGATGCGAAAAGCTGGATTGAACCCTTAGATTTCCCTACCATTTTACAGCGTAAACGGGTTGCTAAACGCATAGGTCAGCTAGGTTTATCTCAACTGCTTGATAAGCTCGATGGCTTAGTGACAGAGCATAAACTGCTGCGTTATACCGTAATTGGTCATAGTCTTGGCGGTGCGGTTGTTTTGCATGCCAGCAAAGACCGCATCAAGGCTGCTATCGATCATCAGCAGGATAATCCTAATTTATTCTTACTGTTAAACCCTGCAGTGCCCGCGAAGGAGTACCAGCCACTTGATACCTTGGTGAGCTTAGATAGGCAAAAGCCGAGTATGGTCGTATTGCAGTCGAAGGGCGATTTTGCGGTGAAAGAAGCCTTCAATTACATCAAGGATGGCGAGCGCGCCGTCGGTAACTCTTGGGCTATTACCCACGATATCGACAAATGCTCAGGTGGCAATTGCACTACGCCAATGAAGATGCCGTCGGCCTTGATGGCGCACGATCAAATCCCTGGCTGTATGATGACCTTGCCCCATTCTGGCTGGAAAATTCGTGCTCGTCTGCAGGCCCGTCGTACCGTGCAGACCTGTCCCGATGCCAATATGCAGGCCGTGTGGGTGCTGGCGGTGTCAGATGAAATCGTCTCAGGACACAATGGTATTCTCACACCGGATCATGCCAAAGCCTTGTCTGAAGTGATGAGTATGATTGATTTGTATCGAAATCAATTACCTAAACATGCGGTGGAAAGTCCCGCAAACCAAGATCTCGGTACTTTAGCCCCAGAGTCAGAAGCTGCAACGTCCACACAAGGTGAAGCGCCTGTGCCACAAGAGCCGGTGATGATTGTCGAGCCCTTACCTGAAGAACAAGGTTCACCGACGCCTGAGGTCAACGCACCATTGCAGGAACCAAACGTATCACAGGAACAAGATAAGTCTGCCGTAACTGAGGTACCGCACGCGCCAATCAAAGCGCCAGAACTAGAATCAAAACTTGAGGCTAAGCCAAATGACGGCGCAGAGCCTCAACCTAAGGTTGAGACTGACGGCATAAAGTGATTGAGTGCTAAATAGCTTGACCTTGTTTTGGAAGTGCTTTTAATGTGTGTTCCAAACAATGCGAAAGCGCTTCTTTTTAAAAAAGTGGTTAATGAGTAAATTTATTTTACTCATTAAAATCAAAAACAAATATTTCGACATTCATCGTCAAGTCTTGCGATGGCGTGCTAAGTTCGGTAGGTTATCTTGTAAACTGAAATCAATTTTGGCTTACTATTTATTTAGAGTTATTGGTTTGAGTGAATAAGTATTAGGTATATTAACGTTATTTACAACTTAAGTACTATCAGGGTTAGTGGTTATTAATCAAAAAATAATTAGTGATAAGGCATTATTTTAATTCATTAAACAATGGAGTGTATATGAAGTGTTCAATTTTATCCGCCTTGGTTATTTTTGCGGTATCAAACTATAGTTTTGCAAAAAGTCATAATGTGTACGCGGATGTGCAAGTTACAGATATACAACCAACGAGTGGTTTTATTTGGGAGCGTGAAAATAAAAGTGCTCCTCAATATCCAATGGAACTCGCTCGCTCGAGCATTGCTGGTTGTGCTGTCATGTCTTTTGATATTTCAGAATCGGGTAAGGCCGAAAATATCGAAGTCGTTAAATCTGTTCCTCAAAAATCACTGGGCAAATACTCAAGTCAGATATTAAAAAAATGGAACTGGGTCCCCACTTCCGCTACGAACGTAATGACTTCTGAAAAAAGAACCATAAGGTTAGATTTTTGTATAGGTGATGAGTCGACGGAACAATCTCAAAATGCCTGTAAGCAACAAACGCAATTAGTATGTGGCTAACGTCAACTTAACCATTTCAAGTTGCAAGCAAAGCCAAATCGCTTACTGCGGATTTTTTGTTTGCCACCTGCGCCAAGTAAAAGTGATTAGCGCGGCGAGTATTAGGCTGACAATGGCCCATGTGGGGTATTTGTGCTGGTGGTAAAATGCCAGCATAGGAGCAATTTCATCGCGGATTAACACTGGGCCTAACCCAAAAAGTGCCACCCAAATGCTGGTGGCTAGGGCATTACCTATTACAAATTGCTTAAGTGGCATTTTAGCCAAGCCGCAGCCGATAAACATAAATTGTTTTAATCCCTCAACAAAACGACTCAGCACTAAAGCGGCAATGCCATATTGGCCAATAACGCCATGGATTTTGTCTTCCAATTGCGGTTTTATCCAGCCCTTCTTAAGCAACACATCACCAAAGCGCCAACCGATAAAATATCCCAAACTGTTACCGCAGAGTGCAGCGCAAGCTGCGACGATCAACACCAATGGCAGTGACATTTGCCCTGCAGCAGCTAATAAACTTGCGACAATCAATAAGGATTGCCCCGGCGCTGGAATGCCAAAACCCTCGACGGCAATCGCGACAAATAGCAGCACATAGCCATATTGCTGTAGCCAAGGGGTGAGTTCGGTGATGATATGTTGTAGCGCTTCTGGCATGGATGAAAGTGATCAAATCAGTGGGACAATTAGCCCATCATACTCGCCAACTTCTCTGGCTGGATAGATTTATGAGCAAAGTTTCATGCCAGTTTTAGTTAGCGGCGGTGAATAAGTGTAACGCAGGGGTTATTAGCTTTTACCTGAAATATAAAAAAGGCCGAACTCAGTTCGGCCTTAATGTCAGTACTGTCGCGTCGATAAAACGACTATGCGAATGCCGCTTGTAGCTGTGGAACGACTTGTTTTTTACGGCTTAATACGCCGTCTAACCAGACTTTACCATCGACGGTATCTTTACCGTAGGCGCGTTGGGTCAGGTCGCTATCGTCAGATACGATTAACAGCTCTGAGCCTTCTTTCATGATATCAGTCAGCAGTAACAATACGCTGTGGCGATTGCCTTCCACTTTCAGTGCTTTGATATCGGCTTCTAACTCGGCCTTGATATCGTCAAATACTGACAGGTCGATGACTTCTAACTGGCCGATACCGACTAAGTTACCGTTCATGTTGAAGTCTTTAAAGTCACGCATAACGAGGTCGCGTGCTGGCGTGCCTTGCACAGCTGATTTCACTTTGAACATTTCCATGCCCAGTTCTTTGAAATCTTCAACGCCAGCAATTTCAGCTAACGCTTCAACGCAACGAATGTCGGCAGTGGTGCAAGTCGGTGATTTGAAAATCACGGTATCGCTCAGAATGGCGCACATCATGATGCCAGCGATATTTTTAGGGATAGCGACTTGGTAAAAGTCGAACATCATCTTTATCACTGTGTTGCTGCAACCTACTGGGCGGATCCAGCATTCTAACGGGGTATCTGTGGTCAGATCGCCAAGTTTGTGGTGATCGACAATCCCGACGATCGTCGCTTGGGCGATATCATCCGGTGCTTGAGTCAGTTCTGAATGGTCAACGATATACACTTGCTCGCCAGCGTAGCTGGTTTTGTATTCCGGTGCTTCGAAGCCGAAACGTTCCAGAATAAAAGCGGTTTCGGGTGACAATTCACCTAAACGTGCGGCAATGGCTTCTTCACCGATTTGGTTTTTTAAATAGGCTAACGCGATAGCACCGCAGATTGAATCAGAATCGGGGATCTTGTGACCGACAACGTAAATAGGCATTTCAGGGACTCTCCTTTAAATTTGTGGCAATTTTAGCAATATTTGGCTCGGATCGGAAATAGCCAAAGCGCATATCACTGCGCGCTTAAGACGCTATAACGCTAAAAATCCCGAACTGAGGTTCGGCAAAGATGGCTTAAGGGTTAGATCTTTACTTTTATCACGACTTTACGCACTGCAGTGGCGATATCGCCAGTGCCTGGCATATGCATGTCACCGGGGAAAAATAGCGCAAACATACCCGCTTTGAGTTGCACAAAAGAGGCATTGGCTTTGTTTACCTCGTAATCAAACTCGGCGTAATCGTGTTTGTCAAAATAGGGCTTTGAGGGTGTTTGGCCCGCTAGTGGCAAATAACCAAACTCTTCTTCACCACTGAACACATATTGCACATCGATATATTTTTGATGCACTTCAAAGGGTTCTGTCGATTTATGCTTAGTGTGATAGTCGTTGACTATCACAAAAATATTGTCGCCATCGAGGGGATAATTGCCCACGGGCAGCTGACTAAAGTCTGTGGTGGCAAGATGTTCTAATGCTGTGGCAAGCCGAGGGCTTAGGGATTGATAAATATGGCGGTTTGCTATGGTATCGACGATCATCGGTTACTCGACATGGCGGATGTGAATGAGTGAATTGTAAAGATTATAATCAGATAGTCGCCGTTAGGACATAAGCTTTAGACATAAAAAAACAGGCCGTAGCATGGCCTGTTTTTATATCAAGTGTCACTTTGTTCGCTAAGACGCGCTTAGTAAGTGTATTTAGCTTCTAAGAAGTAATAGCCACCATTAAAACCAAACGGGGTGTTGGTTAATGGGTAGACGAAGATGCCTCCGAAGTTATTGTCATCAGGGCGTTTTTCTGGATACACATCAAACAGGTTTTGTACCCCAGCGGTGAAACTTAGCGCATCGGTTGCCGCGTATCTCACCGACAGATCCATCACCCATTGATCGCTGTAATTCACATCGCCCGTTGAATAGCCGACAGTGTAATCACCAAAGTAGCTGAGGCGAATATTGGTCTTAAAGTCGCCTAGCTCATGGGTCAAGCCCAAGTTACCCGTGTTATGCGGTGTCGCCGAGGTCATGCGAGTTTGTTCAATGCTATCGAATAGTTTAGGGCCGAGTCCGTCTAAAATCTCTGGGAAATTAATATCTTGGATTTCAGTCTTATTGTAGGCATAGGCTAAGTTAGCCCGTAAATCACCCCATGAGCCGATATCAAAATCTTGGCTCACTACAAGGTCTACGCCACGGGTACGGGTATCGACGGCGTTGATAAAGAAGCGCGCCGATTCTGCATTGGTGCCCGCTAACGCGGCTGCTACGGCGGGCGAATCATCTGGCGTCACTGAGCTCGACAGAATAATGCGATCATCGATGGAGATTTGATAGGCATCTAATGTCAGTGCTAAACCCGTGTCATTGGTGTACACCAAGCCTAAGCTAAATGATTGGGATAGTTCGGGATCTAACTCATTAATACCCAGTGCTTTGGTCACTGGCGATAGGGTGTTGAAAGTGCCTGATTCAATAGGCACCAACTGGCCAGTCACAGGATCGGGATTAAACAGCGTCGAGATATTGCTGAAGTACAGTTGTTGTACGCTCGGCGCTCTAAAGCCAGTGTTGATGGTACCGCGCAGGGCTAAGTTATCGGTGAAGTCGTAACGGCCCGCTAATTTCCAACTGGTGTTGCCACCAAAGTCAGAATAGTTTTCGTAACGCAGCGCCGCCGCCCAGTAAAACTCATTGGTTAACTGGTTTTCGAGTTCCATATAAACGCCGGTGTTATCACGGGTTTCATCCACTTGCGACTCAGGGGTAAAACCGGTGAAACCTTGGCTACCCGCAGCGCGGTTGTCGTAACCCCCATTGATGTATGAACCCGTTTCGCCAGCTTCAATTTGATAGCCGTTTTGGCGCCACGACACACCTGTCGCAAACAGGATTTCAGAGTCATTGGCAAAGGCAAAGTAGCGCGAAGCATCAATATTAAGATTGGTTTCACGGGTCGTGAGTGTGCCCGCGTCAAACTCGGTTGGGCTATCTGGGCCTAAAGAGGCGTTTAAGGTATTAACAATATTGTAGTTAAACGAGTTTTCGCCATGACCAGCCGAAGTATCGATATTCCACTCGCCTAGGCTGAATTCATACCCCAGCACTAAGGAAGCATCGATAATTTTAGGATTGATTTGTGGCAAGAAACCATCTGGATAGATTTCAGTTAAGTTACGGGCGTCGAGTGCGCGGCGGTAAAAGGCGCCTGACTTAGTCTCACGTTGGCTGATGCCACCAAACGCATAGAGTTTGCCATCTTTTGTGATGGGCTGGGCAGCGTTGATAAATAGACCTAAGTTGTCATATTCGGCATCGCCGACCTGGTGGCTCTTACGGTTAAATGTGGCTTCGCGGGGATCGGCTGATCCATCGGGTAAATCATTATATTGTTTACGCTCATCTAATCCGGCGCGGTTAGTGCTGTCTTTATGATGGGCTTCTAGTGAGACATTCACAAAGCCATCGTCACTTAAGCTGATGCCGTGGTTTACACCCACACGCCATTGCTCGCCATCACCTATGTAGGTTTGTCCTGCTTGAGCCGAGATGCTACCGCCTTGGTCGCTGTCCTTTAGCACCACGTTGATGACGCCGGCAATTGCATCCGAGCCGTATTGTGCCGAGGCACCATCACGCAAAATTTCGATACGCTTAATAGCTGTCATAGGGATAGCGTTTAAGTCGACGTTAGATGAACCTTTACCCACAGTGCCACTTAAATGCACTAGCGCTGAGCCGTGACGACGTTTGCCGTTAACGAGTACTAAGGTGTGGTCGGGTGACAGGCCGCGCAAACTCGCGGGGCGCACCGCATCTGAACCGTCAGTCACTGAGGAGAATGGGAAGCTGTAGCTTGGAGCGGCAAATTGCAGTGCTTTAGCGGTTTCAGTCATGCCGGTCGATTCGAGCTGCTCGGCGGTGATAATGTCTACAGGGGCAACACTGTCAGTTGCCGTGCGCAGCGCTATGCGTGAACCTATGATCTCGATTTTCTCGAAGCCAGGCTGTAGTTCTTCGGCTTGAACAGCTGGAATGGCCAGTGTGGATGACACTGCCAATACGATAATCCCTAGACGCATAAAAACCTCTCAATGATGTTTGTAACCCGATACTCGAACTTAAGAGTGCAGATTAAAGATAACGTAACAATTCAATGTGGAGAAGGTTATCACTGTAACAATTGTTACATCTAGACATAAATGTGCTAACTCAGAGCCGAGTGTTCTAGTTAATGTTTAAAATGCAGTTGAATATATGGATGAAACCTTGTTATCGGCAGATGTGCTTTGGGTGTTTTGGCGAGTTAAGTCGATGATATGAATTGTTTATTGACGTGCGCCATCGTGGTTTAATGCGTTATTTCGCTTTGATGGCATTTGTTTGAAGGAACACAGATTTGTCAGCGTTACGATTTCTCGCGGGAGCAACGGCATTTAATACCTTGGCAGAACAAGGTCTTAAATCTGAACATTTTACCCAGCTACTTGCCGCCTCTGGTGGACCCAAATGGCTTGGTATCGCTGGGTTAGATAAGTATCTGTTTTCTGAGTTTTTCAAAGCCAGACAGACACCGCTTTATACACTCGGCGCATCTTCAGGGGCGTGGCGTTTAGCGTGTTTGGCGCAGCAAGATCCCCTTGCTGCCTATGGTCGCTTAGAGGATTTTTATATTGGTCAGCGTTACGACAGCATGCCAACCCCGCAGGAAGTCAGTGCGCAAGTTAAAGGCGTAGTGCAGGGGATTTTAGGCGCCAGTGGTGCTAGTGAGATCGTCAATAACGCTCATATCCACAGTCATTTAGTAGTGTGCCGCGGCAAACATTTAAATCGTTTAACGGCTAAGTTACCTCTCGCTGCCGGACTGGTGATGACGGCGGCGACCAACTTATTGAGCCGCCGAAGTTTAGGCTGGCATTTTGAACGTGTGGTCTTTAGTCAACAAGCTGCAGCATCCCCCTTTTTGCAGCTCAATGATTTACCCAGTCGGCAGGCCGAATTAACCGAGGCCAATGTCGATGCTGTGATGTTAGCAACGGGGTCTATTCCGTTGTTGCTAGCCCCAGTGTCGCAAATTGAGGGCGTTGCCGATGGGCAATATTACGATGGCGGCATTACCGACTATCACTTCGATTTGCCTTTATCCCACGCAACTGGCTTGACGCTGTATCCGCATTTCTATCCGACGATCAGCCCAGGATGGTTCGATAAATCCTTGAAGTGGCGTCAAGGTCGAGCCAATTATCACAATGCACTCGTGTTGGCGCCAACGGCCGAATTTGTGGCTTCATTACCCTTTGGCAAAATCCCCGATCGCGAAGATTTTAAACAACTGGATACGGCGCAGCGGATGCAATATTGGCGAACAGCGGTGGCCTTGAGTGAACGTCTGGCCGAGGAGTTTGCCGAGGTTGTTGCTAAGGGAAATGTGCTGGAGCGACTAGAGCGCTTTTAGTTTTAAGTGAGGTTGCCCAGAAAACGGGGTTTAAAATGGCTGGTTTGAAATGCCCTGATTTAACCTAGTTGGGTCGCCAATTTATTTTTGCACTCAACGGCTTCAGGAAGGAAATTATTCCACCTGCTACACTCTAAGGTAATAAGGAATACGAATGCATTGATGTTCGTTTCCTTCTATTTGAGGGGCAGGAGGTTGCTATGCAAACACGAGAAATGGCGTTACTCATGCGCGATGCCTTGTTGCTGCCACAGGGACGGGTAGAGGTTCGTGTGGTCGATCCCGGTCATCTGCGCATGGTGGCCGATGTCTTTAAAGGAAAATATGCGCTCGCTTTTGCCACCACCAGACCCCGCGGCAGTCCGCCCTGTTATCCCACCGCTACCCAGTGCGACATTATCGATTTTAATCAGCTAGAAGACGATTCACTCAGCATAGTGCTCGAAGGGCGCCAGCGCGTTAGCATCCTCTCGGCGGCGCAGGCCAAAGATAAGCTGTGGATGGCGCGCACTTTACCCTGCCGTAACTGGCAAGAAGAGCCGATTAAAGGTGAATTTGAGCTAATAAGCGCTGCATTAGAGCAATTTTATGAGGTGAATCCCGATCTGTTTGAGCTCTATTCCCAAGTGCATTTAGAAGATGCTGCATGGGTAAGCCAGCGCTGGCTCGAGGTTTTGCCCATGTATAATAAAGATAAATTAGTGTTAGTGAATCAGCCAGATTGCCACAAAACCTTGGATTTCGTGCTGCAACTTATCAAGTCCCATGTGGACTGAAAAACCACAAAAAGGCTAGAATAGCGGCTTTCTATAGCCGCTTTTTTTGTGATATGACAGCATCTGCCCGCGCCGCCCAACCTTCTTACATAGTGCTCCCTGTGAATGCCACAGATATACCCACAGTGTTTGCCTTTCTCACGCAGCATTTTGCCCGCATAGGTGAAGATGTGTGGCGTCAGCGGATCCTCGATGGAAAAGTGCATTGGCGCGACGGCAGTTTGATCGCCATTGACACCGAATATCGTCCAGCGGCGCGGGTATATTACTACCGTGAAGTGCCGGTCGAAGCGAAGATTCCCTTCGAAGAACAGATCCTATTCCAAGATGACAATGTCATTTTGGCCTATAAGCCACACTTTTTACCTGTGACCCCAAGCGGCAACTATGTGAACGAATGTCTGGTACATAGACTGAGATTACGCACCGGTATAGACACTATCGCGCCCGCTCATAGGCTTGACCGTGAAACCGCAGGGGTGATCTTGATGACGGTCGCGCCCGAAACCCGCGCCCTTTATCATCAATTATTTATCGACGATGCTATTCGTAAAGACTATCAAGCGATTGCCAAGCTGACACCAGAGATTATTGAACAATACCAACAGGGAAACTTAACTTTGCCCCTGCATTGGACGGTAAAAAACCGCATGCAGCCGAGCGACCCGAGTTTTACCATGAAAATCGTTGGAGGCGAGGCGAATACCCATTCTGAAATCAGCCTAGTGGCCATAAAAGGCGATCTTGGTTTGTTCCACCTGAGCCCGATTACCGGCAAAACCCACCAGTTGCGGGTGCATATGCAAAGCTTAGGTATGCCATTGTTAAACGACAGATTTTATCCAAGCTTATTACCCAAAGGGCCGGATAAGTTTGCGACGCCTCTTAAGTTGATGGCGCAGCGTTTACGTTTCATTGACCCTGTGAGTGGGATCCATCACGACGTGCAATGTGAGGGTTTTGCGTTTTAGTCAGCGGAAAGCATTATTTCCAGTCCGCTTGAAGGAAATGATCGGGTGCAATTGTGCGCTTGGCCCTGTGATGGTATGAATACAAGCTGCAGTATCTGAGTCTCTGCCATAGGGAGCCATATTACGATTGTTTGAAGGAAGTCCATTATGACCAAATCTGCGATGATCTCTATCTTACTTTGCGCTGCGGTATTAGTGGCGGCCATGTTTTTTGGCGACTGGACGAAACAACCTTATTTAAAAGATATTGCCGCAGAGATCCGCAAGGGGACTGCGGTGATCGAACCGAAGAAACCGAGTTCGTCTGCGGCATCGGCCATTGAGGCTGATGATGCAAATCAGCACTCTAAGGTGATTTGGGATCAAATGGTGCATGAAAAGCCGGCGAATAAGCCGCAGCCAGAGGCGTTGATTTTCAATCAAGCCCAGCCGAAGAATGTCGAAACCGATGAGGCTTTATCTAAAAATCTTCCGCCGCTGGATTCGGGTTCTGGTGCCACTCAACCTGAAACGGTTAAACATCATAAACCTGTCTAATTCGTTATTCCTGTTTGGGTGGTTCGAACAAGGTTTCACTCATATCGCCATGTAAAACCGCAATTTTTGTCGGCGCACCATCATCCGCAAGTTCCAAAATCCCAATACCACTTTTATTCACTAAACGTTTGCTCGGTGCACCATTCGGTCTTCTGCCGCGCAGCGACATGCGTTTTCGTTTTGTCAGTAAATTAAGCGGCGAAAAGTGGCCGTAAAGCCAGCCATTGAGTTTATCGAAAATCGGTAACAGCTTCTCGGGGAAGTGATTTTTAATGCCGCTGCAGGTGATCTGGTAGATGTTAGGGCTGCTGCGCCTAAAGCGAATACTGATGTCGTAACTAAAGGAGTAATGCACATCGCCGGAGAGGATAACAAATTCCTCTGGGGTTTTACGGTGCATAAAAATACTCAGTAGCGCGTTGGCGGCACCGGGGTGGGCCATCCAGTTTTCGGCGTCCACCAACAAAGAAGCGCCTATCAGCGTGGCAGTGCGCTGTATCGCCTCAATCAATTTGACCCCAAACATAGGTGCAGGCGAGACGATAATGACCTTCGATTGGCCGAGCAATTCTTGCTGCAAATCCATTAACGCCTCCCAATCCATCAAGCCGGATGGTTTTGCGAGATTGGATTCGCTGCGCCAGCGGCGAGTGCGGGTATCGAGCACCACAAGTTTGGGTGAGGTCGCTAAGGTGTAATGCCATTGCTCAAATTTAAGTAATTCGTCGATGAGCAGATCCTGGCTTTCACTCTGTGGCTGTGCAAAAAAGGCATCGAGCAGCGGGCGGATCTCATCGGTAAATTTATCGGGTGCATTGCCAAGTCCTTGGAACAAGGTATAGCCAATCAGGGCGTTACCAATAATGCGTTTCGAAAATGCATGCTCGTAGGCTGCGAGTTCCCATTTGGCGGTCAGGTTCCAGTCGTCGGTAACGTCGTGATCGTCAAACATCATATAAACGGGAATGTGCGCCATAAAGCGCCTCACCTGCGTCAGCCCAGCTTTAAAGCCGAGCAAGTGTTGCCACTCATTTTGCCAGCGCGCGCTATTCGCGGGTGTTAAGCCATCGACATCCTTGGGTATATTGACTAATTCCCACAGCTCGGGCGACCAAGTGAGTAAATACAAGGCGATGATTTCATTCAGACTGACGAGATGATTCTCGGCGATGGAGGAAGTGAAAATCGGGTGATTGCGATACCAACGCCATAGCGCGGTTTTGGCTGGATATTGAGTGTGCGGCAGCAGATTTTTATGGCGCTGATACAAATCGGCGGGCTGATAATGCAGTGCTTCACTACTCGCTATGTTCGCCCCTTCAAATTGCTCATGCTGAAGGCCAAGCAAGTCGATGACTTGTCCTATGGCGTTTAACATGGGGCCAGCCACATCATCGATATACACTTGATCGCCACTCATCACGATAAGTGCGGGGCGATCGTCCGCTACACCCGTGTCGATTATTTGGGCTAAATGGGTATCGGCGGCGACGAGCGCATCGTCACTGTGGTGATGCGGATTGCGGCAAGAGCCATGGAATACTTGGGTTAATTCTGGGGTAAAACGCACACTTGGCGATGAGGCATCGCCATAGTTGAGCTGACTGATACTGGCAAAAATATCCCCATGTTGAGCGGCGGATACTTGGTAGCTCATGACTCGATTAGGCGTGAGTAACTCTGGTCGCGACAGTATGATTAGATATTGATGGGCGTGCTGCCCGAGTGGCACATAGTGCACATCGGCATCTTGCAGCGGAAACTCCTGTTCCCCTAAGCGCAACGTAAGCTCAGTTAATGGCTCACGACTCATAAACCACAAGGTAAAGTGTGTGGCATCGCAGTGGCGCAGCATAGGGCCTGCCAATATCAGAGGAAGTGTCGGACTCAAATTCAGCCTATTGGTGCTTAGGTTAATCTCAAGTGAGTTAACCCTAAGTAAGTTTGGTTTAAAAGAGTAAACAAGTGCGTTGAATATGAAAAGCTTTTAGAATTGTCAGCCATACACATGAGTTGAAACTGAATGGGGCAATATGGCTAAGATCATGGTAACTGGCGCGACTGGGCTACTCGGCCGAGCTGTTGTAAAACAGCTCGAATTAACGGGACATGAGGTTGTGGCCACAGGTTTTAGCCGCGCAAGTGAACGAGTGCATAAACTCGATCTGACTGCCCCTTTGGCTGTCGAAGCATTTATCGCCCGCGAGCAACCGCAAGTCATAGTGCACTGCGCCGCCGAGCGTCGCCCCGATGTGTCGGAGCAAAATCCGCAGGCTGCATTGGCACTTAACTTAACCGCCAGCCAAGCCCTCGCTATGGCAGCCAAGGCTAATAACGCTTGGCTTATCTATATCTCCACCGACTATGTGTTCGATGGCACTCAGCCTAAGTACGCCGAAGATGCCGCCACTCATCCGGTTAATTTTTATGGTGAATCTAAGTTAAAGGGCGAAGAAATCGTGCTTAACACTCGTGATGATTTTGCCGTGCTACGCTTGCCAATCCTTTACGGCCAAGTCGAGAAGCTGAGTGAATCTGCTGTGCTAGTGCTGGTTAACCAATTGATTGAAAGTCGCGCTCAGGGTGTCGATCATTGGGCGGTACGCAGTCCAACTTCAACCGCCGATATTGCCCAAGCCATAGATAAGATGATTGCACAGCATATTGAAGCACCTATCGTGCAGGGTATTTATCACTTTAGCGCCGCAGAGACCATGACCAAGTATCAGATGCTGCTGACCTTAGGGGAGATTTTACAACTCAGTACGGCGCACTTAACGCCTGAGTCGACACCGACGGATAATGCCAAGCGGCCAAGGGACTGTAGCTTGAGTTGTGCACGTTTAGCGGCGCTCGGTATTCGCTCCGATATTGATTTCGCCACTGGCGCACGCAAAGCATTAACGCAATCGAGTGGCGCACTGGCCGCACTCGGACTCACACTGTAGGAATGGCTATGGCTAAGATCTTAGGGACTAGTCTACAGGCCGCCGACCAAGTCGCATTACTGCGAACCTTAGGATTGCTGCTGCAAATTGGCTTAACCATGTTTGCCGCCGATACTTTTGGTCTTAGCCTGCAAATGGAGCCGTTAGTGCATGTGTTAGTGCTGGAGGTGTTATACCTGTCACTCACATTAGCCTTACGTAAACCTTTGTTTGCCAAGGAACGTGGCCTCTTTATCGCGCTTAGCTTAGACACACTATTTTGGATTTCTTGGCTGCACTTTTCCGGCGGCGCGACTAATGCGTTTATCTCGTTATTACTGCTGCCGATCGCACTTGCGGCTGTGACTTTGCCAATCTGGGCGCCTTGGGCACTGACGGCTATTTCAACCTTAGCCTACAGCTTGATGATTTTTACTGTGCCCGAATCCCCCATGCAGCACCACGGTATGGATATGAGTTCCCACTATTTAGGCATGTGGTTTAACTTTGTGATTTCAGCTTTGGTGATGACAACCAGCGTGGCGCTGATTACTAAACGTATGCGCCGCCAAGATGCGCAGTTAGCTTATATGCGCGAAGGACAATTACGTCAGGAACAACTTTTAGCCCTAGGTACGGCATCGGCGCAGATGGCACATCAACTGGCTACGCCGCTCTCAAGCCTGAGGTTGTTACTCGATGAAGTAAAAGAAGATATGAGCGGCACTTCGATAACGGTTGTGGAGATGGAGACTGCGCTAGGCCGATGTGAACATACGCTCGCCGAGCTGCGATTGGCGACAGAGTCGATCCGCGATCGCCGCCAGCGGCCACAAAAGATCGCTGAGCTGGTGGACGGTTTAAAGCAGAAAACCTTGCTGCTCATGCCACAGACCGAACTAAACTGGTTGTTCACCTGTGCGCCTGATCAGTTGGCAGATCAAAGCATTCTGACCGATATGAGTCTAACGCCTGCCATCATGGCCTTGATTGAGAATGCCGCCCGCGCCAGTGTCGAAACCCTAGGTGCCCCGCAGGTGGATATCAGCTTAGATATCGCGCCAAGTGAAGCTCAAATCTATTTGCAGATCCGCGATTATGGCGCAGGCATAGCGCCCTCTTTATTGCCGCAATTGGGCACCTTATTAATTGAGAGTCCCAAGGGCTTAGGTGTTGCGCTGCTACTCAGTCATGCCAGTCTAGAGCGTTTGGGCGCAGAATTGATTCTGGCCAATCATCCCCAAGGCGGTACTGTGGCACAAATTCGCTTTACGATTCTAAAGGACAAAGCTGCATCGTTATCGCCCAACACTCAGGCCGCTGACGGAGTCAGATCATGAAACGTTTATTGATTGTCGAGGATGATCTTTCTCTGGCGAGTATTTTAGGCCGACGGCTCACGCGCCACGGCTTTGAGTGCCGCTTAACCCATGATGCCAGCGATGCTCTGCTGGTGGCGCGGGAGTTTCGTCCTAGCCACATCCTGTTAGACATGAAACTTGCCGAAGCTAATGGCTTAGGGTTAATTGTGCCACTGCGTAATCTGCTGCCTAAAGTGACCATGGTGTTGCTCACCGGCTACGCCAGTATCGCCACTGCGGTGGAAGCAATTCGCCTTGGCGCCGATAATTATTTAGCTAAACCTGTGGATACTCAAACCTTACTCGCCGCGCTGGAAATGGAAGGGCATTCTCATACCCTTCAAGAAGATGAAGTCGATGACTCGCCCCTTAATCCTAAGCGTTTGGAGTGGGAACATATTCAGCAAGTGCTCAATGCTAACCAAGGCAATGTGTCCGCCACCGCCCGCCAACTCGGAATGCATCGCCGCACCTTACAACGTAAGTTGCTCAAGAAGCCTGTGGGTGAAAGTGGCCATTTGAAGTAACTAAAGCAACTAAAGCAATGTGTCCGCTACCGCCCGCCAATTGGGGATGCATCGTCGCACCTTACAACGTAAGTTACTCAAAAAACCTGTGGGTGAAAGTGGACATTTGAAGTAACCAAGGCAATGTGTCCGCCACCGCCCGCCAATTGGGGATGCATCGCCGCACCTTACAACGTAAGTTACTCAAAAAACCTGTGGGTGAAAGTGGCCATTTGAAGTAACGCTTTATTTTCATAAGTTGGCCAGTGAAGCTGACTCAAGCACATGACATAAGGATACTAACGGGATTGAGGCTGGCATAGTGCGCCGCATTTGAGCATAAAAAATGCCACTCAAAAAAGGCTGAGTGGCATTAACAAGAAACGAGAAGTTTATCGATGAGTCGGCGCTAGGATTTTACGCTAGCGCCACGATACGATTATCTTATGCGATTAAAAGTTAACGGTTTCTTCGTTTGAGCAAGGGCCGTTAGTTTCACACACTTTATAGCTGAAGCTAGTGCCAGCTAGGTCGGTGAAACGGTCAATAAACGATGAATTGCTTGAAGTACCTACCGCAACGCCGTTACGGAAGATAGTGTACTCATCAGCGTTATGACCTTCCCATGCGAGTGCAACACGAATGCTGCCGCGACGAGATTTGTTAGCGTTTTTCACTGTCATTTCTAACGCCACTTCTGGTACTTCAACTGCAAATTCTTCAGAAGTGCTTGCTGTTGCGCCATCGTTGTCAGTCACAGTCAATGTCACTGTGTAGTTGCCTGACTGAGCATACTGATGATTTACACTTGCGCCTGAAGCAGTTGTGCCATCACCGAAGATCCAGCTCCATGCAACGACATCACCATCGCTGTCAGTACTGGTGCTAGTGAAGCTACCGTTACCGTTGGCAAAGCTTGCCGTAAAGCCCGCTGTTGGATCTTGGTTTGGTATCTCATCGCCACCGTCATAAGCACCCACTAGGCTCACACCTGTGTAGCTGCTATAGCCACTAACCATGACCCAATAAGTCCCCGTTTGGGCTGGATCGATAGGGCAGCTTTCGGCATTGCCGGCTTTGTATGGACGGCAATCATAGCTACTAGAGGTAGGAGCTTGGCCGAATTTAACATACATGTCCGCATCACCCGTGCCGCCTGACATATTAAAGCTCAGGTTGGTTGCACCGCTTGCTACGTCGAGTTTGTAGTACTGTTTGCTACCTGACGCACCCGCTAAACCCGTCACAGCGACACCGTTCGCGAGCTCAGTGGCTTCTGGTGGTGGCGGTGGTGGTGGCGTTTCACAAGGTGTGATACCCACAGCGGCAAACGCAGTAACCACATCGTCAGCACTTAAGCCTAAGTCAGTCGCCGCAGATTTAACGCCACAAGCGCCTTGCCAGAACAAGCTGTCAGCTGTCCAATATAATTGGTTAGCGACCACAAATGTTTGGAATGCAGTGCGTGTATCCCAGCCCGGTAAGTTTGCGAGTGTGTAGAAGGCTTTGTTGAAGACACCTGAACTGTGGTGTACGTCGATGCCATCATAGTAATCGTCGATATGGCCGATTGAGATTCCGTCTAAGGTTGGATCTGCCATGTAACGCAGTGCGCCATTGCCTTTAAAGATATCAGCGCCGACTAACCAGTCGTTCGTGCCGTGCATGTAAAATTCAGCAGCTTCACCCGCCATATCTGAGAAGGCTTCGTTCATGCCACCAGATTGAGCATCGTAAATCAGGCCTGAGTTTTGCTCAGTGAAACCATGGCTCACTTCGTGTGCCGAGACATCTAAGCTCACTAATGGATAGAAGGTCGTTGCGCCATCACCGAAGGTCATAGCACTGCCGTCCCAGAAGGCGTTTTCGTAGTTGCTGCTGTAGTGAACCCGCATGGTTAACTGGAAAGTTAACGGCGCAGTGTTGTACCACTCGCTATACATGTTGTAGATCACGTTACCAAAATAGTGTGCATCGTTTAATGGCGAGTAAGCACCGTTGATCTCTTTAACGGTATTGCGTGGGCAAGTATAAGAGAAGGCTGTTGCGCCTGATGTGGCACCGTTTAAGTTAACGGTTTTCACGTTAGGTGAGTTCATGGTGCAGGTGTCACCGCTCACTTCAACGTCTAAGTAAGAAAAATCCGTACCGTATTCGTATTGGCCAGTCTTAATGTTACCGCCTGGACCTGTACCGCTCGCGGCGTGGTTAATCCCTTCCCAACGCTTGAGCACTTCACCTGAGTGCGCGTCAATCATAGTGAATGGACGGCTTGGCTCATCGCCATATACCACAAAAGACGTCACATAAACGAGGCGAGTTTTAGCCGCATCATCAAGGTAAAGCCATAATTTTGCTTGTTTGTTTTCAGCTTTTAGGCCGGCAACAGCTTTCTCAGACTTGCCACGAATGGCAATGTCTAACGCTTTGTTAGCCGTTAATGTGGGTTTGACAAAATCAGCCGACTTTTCAATATTTTTTAATACGCGGCCAGACATGTCGCTGTAGAAGCCCATGCTCGATTGTGACGTTGCAACAGAGAAACCATAAACAGGCACGTCATGGAAATATTGTTGTAAACGTTGCTTTTGCTTGCCTTGACCTAGGTCGAGTTTTTTCTCGACTTTGAGTTGGCTACCTGCGTCTAAGTTGAACTGAGACACTAAGTTATTGCTTGAAGACGCGCTTCTGAGTGTGCCGACATCGACAACATCAGCAGCAAATGCTGATGTGCCTAACGTGGCCGACACAGCAATGAAGAGTAGCGACAGTTTTTTGTTTAGCATCATGCTTAAAATCCTTTTTCCGTTTGTCATTAACGTTGGAATGCCATACTGCTTAACTGGCTCGGGCGAGCGTTTTTTTATTGTAATTTCTACAGGGTCGTCGGCATCCCTCTGCCATGGCCGAATAGAATGAGCTGTTGCTCAGGCGGAGATTCTCAGATTTTTATTCTGTGCAAAGCGTGAATAACCGCATGACCTTAGATGTTATTTAAATGTAAAAGTGTTAACAATCGTACAAAGGAACTATCTTCAGCATTCATTTAGGTGCTTTTAAATTTGAATTAGGACTTTTGGGTAATAGTGATTTAGCCTAGTCAAATGCGGGTTTTGTGAGTCGTAAAAAGTGCTTTATTGGTTTATTTTCATTGGGTTAGGTTGGAGCTGTTGGCGAGGTTAAGCGGGTAATTTCTAGGTGGGTGATTTTTAAGTGAGTAGATTTAAGGATTAGCGGTGCTTTTGGGCATAACCCTTTTTTAAGGGCAAAGATCCATCGCTTTGCCGGATTCATTTTGAAAAATGCACTTTGCAAGAGCCATTTGAAAGATGGCCTTTGAAATATGTTCGTGGCAAGAGCCCGTTCGCATCGCGCGACTTGGCTCACTGTTCAGCTTATTTCACCAAGGTAACTCAGTGCCATCGTAGGCGAAAAAGCACCCTGTTTGTGCCGGAGTGGCATTGGCAATGATGGGCAGCAAGCAGTTGGCGACATACTCAGGTGTAAACAGTTTGCCTTGAGGCACACTCTGTTGAAAGGGCTGAGACAATGGCGTATCAGTGGTGCCCGGATGCAGGGATAACACCACGCAGTGTTTCATGGTTCGTTGCCACTCAATCGCCAGTGTTTTGAGAAACATATTCAGCGCGGCCTTTGAGGCCCGATAGCTGTACCAGCCACCCAATCTATTATCGGTAATGCTGCCGACTTTCGCCGATATCACGGCAAATCTTGCTGAGTCACTTTGTTTTAATACATGGCAAAAGTGCTTTGCCAGCATGACGCTGGGCAGGGTATTGAGCGTTAAATTGTGCTGGAAAAAGGCGATATCCAGTGACTGTAAGCTTTTTTCTGGCCCTTTATCTTGGGTGTGTAAAATCCCGACACAGTTAATCAGCCAATCTAATTCAGTGAGTTGTTCACTCAGCTGTTTAATCTCTGCCTCATTGGTCACATCTAGCGCATGCCATTGGATATTATTCTGCCTGTCTTGTGGAAGATGATGCCTGTAGGTGGCGTGCACGGTTGCGTCGGGATATGCCTCTTGGACTTGCTTAACCATAGCTTGACCAATACCCCCACTTCCACCGACGATAAGTACTTTCATGGCAAACTCTCCCTATCCAAATCTCTATATCAAACTTTCCATATCAAACTCTCTATATCCAAGAGTCACGCTTAGGCCCAGTACTAATGCTAAGTACTAACAATCAGTACAAATGCTAAGCACTAACACTCAGTGCTAATGGTTCAGCTATAAACGGTTTAGATGAACGAGGTTGTGTTCGGCTGTGGCTAGTATGGCGTGCCTTACGGACTCGTCCATTTTGTCCCAAGTTTGGTATAGCATGCCGATCCTAGGATTTTGCGACAATCGCGCGCGGTGTTTGTCCATAAAGCGCCAATAAAAGCTATTGAATGGGCAGGCAAGTGCGCCGCTACGCTCTTTTATCTTGTAATGACAGCCGCTGCAGTAATCACTCATTTTATTGATGTAAGAGCCGCTGGCTGCGTAGGGTTTTGTACCGACAATACCGCCGTCGGCAAACAAGGCCATGCCGCGAGTGTTGGGCATTTCAACCCATTCGATGGCGTCAACATATACGCCTAAATACCACTCATCGACTTGATTTGGCTCGATTTCGGTTAATAAACAGAAATTGCCGATCACCATTAAACGCTGAATATGATGGGCGTAGGCAAAATCTAATGATTGGGATAACGCTTGTCGCATGCAGTTCATCTTAGTGTCGCCATGCCAAAAATAATCGGGCAGCGTCCCATGGGCATCGAGCGCGTTAGTGCTGGCGTACTGCGGCATATTGGCCCAGTAAATGCCGCGAACGTATTCTCGCCAACCTAATATCTGTCGCACAAACCCTTCGACTTGGGCGATATCAATTTCAGCATTGGTTTGATAGCTGTCGATAGCCGCATTGATGACTTCTAACGGACTGATTAATTTGCTGTTAAGGCTGAATGATAGCCGACTATGGTACAAGCTCCACTTGGCGGGATGTTGCGCTGTCATGGCATCTTGAAAGCGGCCAAAGGAAGGCAAGCAAACCTGACAAAAATACGTTAATAGCTCGAGGCTTTGCGCACGGTTTATCGGCCACAGCAATGACGCATCAATGCGACCCATGGTCGGGATTTGGTGACGCTCAAGCCTAGCGAGAATTTCAGTTACATCGAGGCTAAACATTAATGGCTCAGGCAAGACTTTTATATCCTGAGTTTTAAGCTTCTGACGGTTGTTGGCATCAAAGTTCCATTGCCCGCCTAGTGGCTTTCCATCTTGCATCAAGATGTTGAAGCGTTTACGCATACGGCGATAAAAGTGCTCCATCATAATGTGTTTGCCGACGGGGAACTGCGCATCGATTTCGTCAAACGGCAAGATAAAATGCTCTGTATCGACACAGTTCACCACGGCGGTGTTGAGCTTAAGCTGACTCAATTGCTCAAGTAGGCGGTATTCATCTGGCCTTTGGTATTCAAACTTGATCGCGCCAACCTGCGTCACTTGATGTTGAATGAGCCCCAGTAGATCGCTATAGCCCTGAATGTTATTGAAGGTGTCATCAAGGGTGAGATAGAGCACTAGATGCCCTTGCGCCCGCAGCTCTTGGGCAAATTGCGCCATTGCCGCAAAGAAGGCGCATATCTTTTGCACATGATGGGTCACATAAGTGTTTTCTTGGTGCAGTTCTGCAATCACATACAGTACTTGATCATCAACGCGGTTAAACCAAGAATGCTGGGCATTGAGTTGATCGCCTAAAATTAACCTGACTGTTTGGAATTGCTGTAATTGCATTAAGTGGACTCGTTGAATGACTTTCGCGGTTAAACATTTCGCGATGGGATATTGCAGGACATTACGAATTGGGTTGCTGTGAGGATCACAAGGCTGGGTATTTGTCGTGATTTCGACAAAGAGATTTATCTAAACTTGGTTTTATAGCTTTTAAAGCAAAGTCAAAGTCGTGGGGCTTCACCCCACACCCGACCAAGGAGGACTGCTCGTCCTATCCTCCTTGGATTCTCCAAGACGCCCCTAGCGAAGTTACATGCATTAGTTACTGGTCTCATACTCCTATAAAAATCGCCTAACGGCTCAGATGGGACATCCCTGTCCCCCCGAGCCTGAGCCATCATCCATGATGTCGCCACGGCATTTTTATCTGCGTATTTCGACAACTTCGCAGGGGAAGGTGAACTCCTGAAGTTTTGGTGTTAGCTGTTAATCTCAAAAGAGTTCTGCCTGTCCCATCTTTCAGTTTGCTCACAACCTGCTCTGACTAAAAATTTAACAATGGGGGTCTCAATAAAATTCCACTTGTATAACGGAGGGGGCTATCATGTCTGAAATCCTCCATTTTTGAGTAAATTAGCGCTACTTGTTTCCCTGGATGTCCCCTGCGACTTTTGGTAACTCTCACTTAAGCAATTTTAGCTGGCACAAGTTGTAGACAAACCGAAAGTGGATTATGTTGTTGATCTAAAATGGATAGCTTGATTTTTATTGCTGTTCAAATGGGGTAAGCGTGTATTCACACCATACAAATGTACAGTGGGGCCAGATATAGAATGGAAAATTACATCTCAGAACTACAAGTAAGGCTTAGTGCATGCACAGCCAGAAGTCGGGATAGGCTAGAATATGCCTTCTATCTGACCATCAAATGTGATGATCTTTGTCACTTGTACTTTGAGCACCTGAACAACACCGACATTCGAAACAAGATAGTCAGGCATTTAAAAAATAGGGCAGGTGCAAACCAAGATAAAATTCCGCCCTGGTTTTTAGATAAGCTTATGCAAGATTTCTATGGAGCGGAGGGACGCCACCGAATATCTCTAGGCACGGCAATCAAAGAGCTCTCAACGCTATATAGCCAAGACAAAATAAAGACTTTTATCGGGTGGCAAATTCTATCGCATGGCATTCTCGACAGGAAACGAGCATTTGCTCTTACCGGAGCGCATTATGACCCATACCTCGAAACCCTGCTGCTAAACTCGTGGTCTAAATTTGGAGCTGTAGGTTCGTTGGATGTGCTAGTAAAGCATGGCTCAGACGAACAGCTAGCTCAACTTTTCCCTGCTATATGGGCTTCAGTGCCCGTCAAATCCTATATCCGCTATATTGCTTTGAAGCGTGTGGCTAAGTTTGACTTCTCAAAGGTTGAATTTATAAAAACGGAGAAGCCTGTTTCTTATTTATCTGCTTGTGTTGCGGCAAGCAAAGATATTAGTGACGATTTTATCCTAGATGCTGCCAGAGCGGTTGATTCAATAAATGAGCTTGGATACATAGTTTGGTGCGCAGGTAAGCTCAAAAAAAGAAATGTACTTGATCATCTAATGGACGAAATCGGGACTATTGAAGCAAAGCTTCCACTAGAGTTTTGGGAACCGGAGTTCTATGGAGTCACTTAACGAAGCCAGACAAGGCGATTGTAGCTTCGCCTTCACGGCAAAGTTGTGCGTACTGGCGGCGTAGGGGGCTCCCCTCATAATTGAGGTCTTCCAGCATAGAAGATGGGACATGCAAGACTTTGTAGATTACCGTCAACACAGAAGTTACAGGAGTTCACCTTCCCCTCGGAGTTGCCGCAGGGCATTTGCGTTCGTTGCGTGAGCGAGGCATGGATGCCGAGATAGCGTCAGTCGAATCAGGGACGAGCGTCTGACGCGATAGCATAAGGACGCTAAATGCCCAAGGGGCTTTCAACTCTGTCGGGGGCGTCTTGGAGCATCCAAGGAGGATAGGACGAGCAGTCCTCCTTGGTCGGGTGTGGGGTGAAGCCCCACGACTTTAAGTGTTATCGTGGGAAATAGAATATTTATCAGTTTGATACTACCAACTCAGCCTTTAGCGCAGAGCTTTATAGCTTTGCACGATTAAGGTTTGGCGGGCTATTCAACCGATTAGCAACTGATTAGTTGTACTTTATATTCATCGCAATCAGCGGTTCGCGGGAGGCTTTTTCGGCGCGTAGGCGGGCGAGGTATTTTTCCCATAGATCCACTTGGTGGGTGGCGAGATCGTAGAGTACTTTCCACGAGAATAGGCCAGTGTCGTGGCCGTCATCGAAGACGATTTTTACTGCGTAGTTACCGACGGGTTCTATGGCACTGATGTTGACGTTTTTCTTGTGGGTGACCAGCTTGGGGTTGCCGTGACCATGCACTTCGGCTGAGGGCGAGTAGACTCTGAGCATCTCGCAGCTGAGCTGATATTGCTCACCATTGTCGAAACTGACTTCTAGAATGCGTGATTTACGTTTCAGTTTAAGATCGGTGACATTCGGCGTTGCTGTGGTCATAGGTTGGCTACCAAGAAAATGCTAAGGATAGGATAACGACTCATTAAAATAACACCTGACTAATGTAACCGCTGGCGGCCAAGGATACAAAGGGTAAGCTAGGGTCGCCTAGCGTTTGGAGCCGACTTTTCGGTTGAGTCACACTTTTGCATTGGCGTGGACGCTCACCGCCAAGTCGTTTGGGCTTGGCGGTGAGCGGGTTTTCACTAGAGGATAAAGCGGCTGAGATCTTCGTCTTGGACTAAGTTATCTAAGTGGGCGCTGACATAATCGGCGTCGATAACAAAGGCGGAGCCCGATTTTTCCGATGCCTCGTAGGAGATATCTTCCATCAGCTTTTCCATCACAGTGTGTAAACGACGGGCGCCGATATTTTCGGTGCGTTCGTTCACTTGCCATGCGGCTTTTGCAATGCTGTCGATGCCCGATTCGCTGAATTCAACTTTCACGCCTTCTGTGTTCATCAGCGCGATATATTGCTCGGTGAGTGAGGCGTGTGGCTCGGTCAAAATGCGTTTAAAATCATTGGCTGATAGTGCATCTAACTCGACACGAATAGGCAAACGACCCTGTAACTCAGGAATTAAATCCGACGGTTTAGACATCTGGAATGCGCCCGAGGCGATAAACAGAATGTGATCGGTTTTTACCATGCCGTGTTTAGTGGTGACAGTGCAGCCTTCGATCAGCGGCAGTAAGTCACGTTGCACGCCTTCACGGGAAACGTCTGGGCCTGAGGTTTCGCCACGCTTACAGATTTTGTCGATTTCGTCGAGGAACACTATGCCGTGTTGCTCAACCATTTCAATGGCTTGCTCTTTTAAATCTTCTTGATTGACCAGTTTGGCCGCTTCTTCTTCGATCAATAGCTTAAAGGCTTCTTTGATCTTCATCTTGCGACGTTTTGCCGGTGCTTGGCCCATGTTTTTAAACAGGCTTTGCAGCTGGTTGGTCATTTCTTCCATGCCAGGAGGCGACATGATTTCGACGCCGACCTGTGGTTGTGCCACATCGATATCGATTTCTTTATCGTCTAATTGGCCTTCGCGCAGCTTCTTGCGGAACACTTGGCGGGTGTTTGAGCTGGAATCGGTTTCTGTGCTTTCCCAGTCGTTTTTCGGTTTAGGCAACAGGGCATCGAGAATGCGCTCTTCGGCATTTTCTTCGGCGCGTTGGCGGCACTTACCCATTTGCTGTTCACGGGTCAGCTTGATGGCGATATCGGTCAAGTCGCGAATGATTTGCTCGACTTCTTTACCGACGTAACCGACTTCTGTGTATTTAGTGGCTTCGACCTTGATAAAAGGCGCGTTGGCTAGCTTAGCTAAACGGCGGGCAATTTCAGTTTTACCTACACCGGTGGGGCCAATCATCAGGATGTTTTTTGGGGTGACTTCTTGACGGAAATCCACGTCCAGTTGCATCCGGCGCCAGCGGTTACGCAGGGCTACAGCAACAGAACGTTTGGCCTTTTGTTGGCCAATAATGTGTGCATCCAGCTCGTGGACAATCTCACGGGGGGTCATTTCAGACATAATATTCCTCACGGGCTGTTTAGTAATTGAGTTCTTCAATCGTCTTGAATTGATTGGTGAATACGCAGATATCCGCGGCAATGGTCAGGGATTTTTCAGCGATTTCTAGGGCCGACAGCTCGGTATTTTGCAATAACGCAAGGGCCGCCGCTTGGGCATAGTTGCCGCCTGAACCAATGGCGACTAAGTCGTGTTCTGGCTGAACGACATCACCATTACCTGTGATGATCAGCGAGGTTTCGGCATCGGCCACGACGAGTAGGGCTTCGAGTTTGCGCAGCATACGGTCGGTACGCCAATCTTTGGCGAGCTCAACGGCCGAGCGCAATAAATGGCCTTGGTGCATTTCGAGTTTTGCTTCGAAACGCTCGAATAGGGTGAAAGCATCGGCGGTGCCGCCTGCAAAACCTGCCAGTACCTTGTTGTGATATAAGCGACGCACTTTTTTGGCGTTACCTTTCATGACGGTATTGCCTAGGGAGACTTGGCCATCGCCGGCGATGACAACTTGATTATTACGGCGTACTGATACGATAGTGGTCACAATGAATCCTCTTCTGGCCCGCAGCAAAAGTTGCGGTGGATGATGGGATATATATGGGGATGGATGACAATAATTCAAGTAATCGCGGCAAATGCCAAAGGAGTTTGCGATCTTTCGCTCTCCTTTAGCAATAAAAATAAGCGCTTATTGGGAAAGGGTTGAGCGACCGACTTCAGTCTTTCCACTATAGGGATAGTATTTAAAATCCCAGTTTTCACTGCCGAAGCTGCGATCGTCCGAGACATAGTTGAAAATACAGTAAGCATTGGGATCGGTAATGTCGACGGCACCATACCAGTAAACAATGTCGACATTGGGAACTGTGCGCCAAGTGTATTGATCGGCGATGATAAATTCATTATTAGCCAAAAGACCTTGCCATAACTGACCGCAATAATCGCCCTGCAATTTAACACCGGCATCAGCGGTTGCAGTCTCTGTTCCCAGTGGAAATCCTGTCGTGCTCGAGTCGAGTTTACCATCGCCATAGCAGGCGAGATCTTGGGTATAACCTGAGTGACCGCCTGCAAGCCAGCAGCTGTGGTAAAGCTTAACGCCAGAGGTAAAGGCCGCAAATGCGGTTTTGGCTCTAGCATCGTGGGCATCTTGGCCTAGGTTTAAAAACTTAGGTGCCGCAACGACGGCCAAGATCCCAAGGATGATAATGACCACAACCAGTTCTATTAATGTAAAACCCTTCGATGACTGCAAACGACTCATATTGCTCACCTATCTGTTAGAGGGGGATATTCTAACGGAACTTCGATTCGCAATCAGTAAGTCATTGATAGTATTTATTTGTTTAACATTCTGTTTAACGTTTTGGTTACATTAACTCAAATAGAAGAGGGCAAGCCGCAAAATGGCAGGGGTTAGCTTCGTCATTAATGTCATCGCCCGCAGGTAAACGACTTATAAAGTGGTGTCGTCTATCACTTGGTAGCGGGTTTGTACGTAGCCATTGTCATATTGCTGCGTGTGGATTGGCATTAATTGAAGCGCTTGAGCTAAGTCGCCAAAGAGGGGAATGCCTTTACCCAGTAAAGTGGGGATACGAGTGAGCGTGAGTTCCTGAATTAACCCCGCCGCTAAAAAGCCTTGGATCGTTTGGCCACCATCGATATAGAGATGCTTAAAGCCACGGTTTTTGAGTTGTTCGCTAATGCTTGCTGCATCGCCATTGAGCACTTGTACGTGCTCACTTAACGCCGAGGGTACAGTTACACCGCTGCGGCTTAATACAAATACTGGGATATTTACATAGGGCCAATCACAATCGAAGGAGAGGACTTTCTCAAAGCTTTTACGTCCCATCACTATCGCATCGACAGTGTCGATAAAGGCATGATAACCAAAGTCTTCATCGGGATTAGTACTGGGATGCTGGTTTAAAAAGTCGATATCCCCATCGGGAGTGGCGATATAGCCGTCGAGGGTCGCGGCAATAAAAACGGAGGCTTTCATTTATCTTCCTTAATGCTATTTTCGAGCGTGTTTCTCTAGTGATTCTTTTAGTGCCTGTTGCTGAGCGAGGCAGTCTTGTTTTGCTTTGCCCGACATATCGTTACACGTTTGACCTTTATCTGGGCCTTCTAATATGGCGGCTGCAACATAAACAGCGGCATCGGCTGCATTGCATTCTTGTTTGCTGTAGGGGGAATTTGTATCACATTTTGAATTAAGCGGCCCAACGCAGCCACTCATACAGCTTAAGGCTAAGGCGCTAAAACTGAGTAATATTAAAGGTTTGAACATTCGCTCTTCCATGATTCTTATTATTTGAGACGATTGGGAAGTATATAACTGCTTTACAGACGGAGCTAGAACTGGATCGTTCCATTTCCACTTTGGTTGTTATCTCGGAGTAAGGCATTCGCGGGTGGGAGAAAAAATCCCCGAGGGCATAGTTACCCTCGGGTGGAGGTTCAAAAAGCAGTGGATTTCTTGAGCGCCTGCGGGGCACAAAGGAAGGAACCTATGGCGTGATTGTGCGGGCTGATACGATATTTAACAAAGCCAAATGCACAAACTGCGACAGCTTGTCGCAGGTAGGATGAATTTGTTATGCACTAAGCCCACCTTACAGGGTAAATCTATATTGCAAAGTGAAGCTTCACACCTGTGATATTGCTTCACTTCGCTATATGTTCTCTTCTTGCTACAGCGTGATGCTGTTTATACGTTTAGGTATTTGTTTTTAAAAGGCAAATTGCGGCTGGCACACTGTCTATTCCGCATTCCTCTAATGTTTTGCTCATGCTTTGTACAAATTCAATTTTATGCTGCCTAACGACTTGATAAAGCTGAAAACACATCACAATATCACTTTCAGATAGTCCTTTATTTTTAAAAGCCATTGCAGATAAATAGCTGCGGATCATAAAACAATCGAGTACGAGTAAACGGAATGCTTCCCAAGATAATTGCTGTGAGTCTAGTAAGGGGAAATGGTAGTGGTAAATTGAATACAAAATATATCGTTCAAAAAGTTCCTTATGGTTAACCAATGCGGGTACTGCATGCTCAGCCCATGCTTGATTCAACGCATCAATTTGATAGTTATTTTTTTCATTACACAGTGCGGCAACAGCCTGATTTAAGGAAGTAAATCTTGCGCGTACACCTCTAGAATGAGTTTTACACAACTCATTATGGACAGTAATAAAGGCATGCGTCTGCGGCAGTGGGGAATATGGTAAGTTTTTATATTGCTCTGCCAATGCGCCTGATTGTGCATACAATTTTAGTTGTTGTAAGCGCTTATCTAGTTCTTCTATTGGTAAGATATTTTGACGAACTTGGTCACTGACCTTGATTAATAGTCCTATGGCTAGCAGTGCTTGTTGCCAACCACCTCCCAAATTCAATAATAGATCGAGACTGTATTCATGGGTTTTTTCTAGCCATGTAGGACTTGGCGTTGAAGGCTGTTTTATGCCACTTATATTGGAATCAAATTGGAAAGCATTAGGATTAAATAACACTGAGCGAGCGACTTCTGGGCAAGATAGATAGAGGCTTTCGTATTTGTTACCGCCAATGACCTTGTGGATCCTTGGATAAGTTTTACATGTATGACTTAAGGCCTGTTCACCCGCTTTTGCATGGATATCACAAAGCTTATGTTCGTTAACAAATGGACATGAACCTTGCGCATTAAGTCTAATGTCGGCCCAATCGCTTGTACTTTTCTTTGTTTCAATAAATGCTGTTTTTGCCGTTGTAGCGAGCAGTGGGTGTTTAATCGTGTTTTTATAGCTCTTTTTATCAAATGATATTCGCCAATCGTAACAGCAACTGTCTTCACATTCAGGTCCAACACATTGGAATTGAGTGACATAACCGGGTTTTATTATGAGGTTGTCCATCGGTAATTTCGTTAAATTTACAGTAATTTAGGATAAAGGTAACAAATCAAACTCCCTTATTCCAGTTTTGTTAAATGGCGATTAAATATCAGCCAATTTAGGTAGAATTAATATTTAACTATTATTAACTAGTGCGGTAGACGTTTTTTGATTAGAACTTGTACGCTTATTAGAATGCCATTTATTACGCACTTAATATTGATTCAGCATTTATAAAACAGAATGCAAATTCCCTAAGTGCTGCACTAGCTCTGCCATATTATTCACTTCGAGTTTCTTCATGATTTTTGCGCGGTGCACTTCAATCGTGCGTAGGGATAAAAACATGGCTTCTGAGATTTGCTTATTGGTCATGCCTTGGATCACATGGGCTAACACTTGTTGTTCGCGCTCGGTCAGTTGGTCAAACTTATGTTGCAGACTTTGCTGCTCGAAGGCCGCCTGGCTTTCACGCTGTGCTTTTTCTATCGCTTGTACTAATGCCTTGCCGGACACAGGTTTTTGAAAAAAGTCGCAGGCTCCCTTACGAAAGGCGCTCAGCGCCATAGGTAAGTCGCCGTGGCCAGTGAGAAAGATGACGCCAAGCGGACTGTGGGTTTCGAGCAGTTTTTGCTGCACTTCTTGGCCGGTGATCTCCGGCATTCGGCTATCTAAAATCACGCAGCCTGCCTGCGATAATGCACAGTGCGCAAGGAAGTCGCGGCCGCTGTTGAAGGTTTGCACTTGGTAGCCAAATTGCCCGAGCATAAAACCCAGCGAATCCAGAATCGCTTCATCGTCATCAACTAAATATAGTGGCAATTTTGTAGACATGGATTTCCTTGTGGAGGCGGGAGAGCTATATCAGCTTAAGCCGCGTCTGTGTCTGGCTCAATTTTAAGCCTAGGTCTTGGGAGGTTCATCACTAAATTAGCCGATTATCTTAGGGTAGAAACCAGAGTTTGGCGGCATTTCACAGCTTGATTTTTATCTGCGAGTTAAAGTCGTTTAATGGCATATCAGACAGGGTAATAGCGGCGATGGCGACGGGCTCTTGGTGTAAAGCGGTAGTGATGGGATTATGCCTAAGTGTCATTGGTCTCAATCAGTCCTATGCCGATGACGTGCCACAGGTGAACCACTTTAAAGTCGGAGTGTTGGCCAACCACGGCGTATTACAAGCCAAGCAGCGTTGGCAACCTATGATGGATTATCTGACTGAACAAGTGCCCAATAGCCATTTTGAAGTGGTGCCCGTTGACTTTAATGGTATGCGTAGTCAGTTACTCGGCCATGATTTGCAGTTTATCGTCACCAACCCCGGGCAATATCTACATCTAAGCAATAACTTCCCGCTGTCTTGGCTCGCGACGATGAAGAGCCGCAAGCATCAGGGCAGCACTTTTACCATAGGCGCGACTATTATTGTCCGCGCCGATAGCCCTATCCGCACCCTGCAGGATTTGCGCGGGCGCAATGTGGTCGCCAGTGATCCGCAGGCATTAGGCGGGTATCAGGCGGCCATGGGGTTACTGCATAAAATGGGCTTTTTACCCGAACAGTTTTTTGGGCAAGTGCGCTTCCTCGGTTTTCCATTAGAACCGCTTGTCTATCAAGTTCGTGACGGCAGCGCCGATGCCGCCATCGCGCCCTTTTGCACCTTAGAGGAAATGATCGCAACGGGTCTTGTTAATCAGGCCGATTATCGCGTGATCCACCCAACTAACCCCGCAGGATATGACTGCGAGGTCAGCACTCAGCTATACCCCAACTGGTCATTCGCCGCAGCGGATACGGTTGCACCTAAGCTGACGATGGCGATCACCCGCGCCTTATTCGATTTACCTGCCGACCATGTCGCTGCCATTACCGCCGATACCTTGGGCTGGACGGCACCAGTGAGTCAGTTGAAAGTCATTGAGTTATTTAAGGAATTACAACTGCAAGGTGCGTCGCCGCCACTCTATCAAACTGTATACAAATGGATGGCGAAAAATAAAGAATGGGGCGGTGTACTGCTATTAATCTTCATTATTTCGACTATTTATCACCTCTGGCTCGAATATAAGTTTCGCCAGAAAAGCGAGTTCTTACTCAATACTGAGCGGCAATTAAAGGATAAGGCATTGCAGCTTGAGCGATTGCAAAGCGCGGCAATTCTGGGGGAAATTGGCGCTGGCCTTGCCCATGAACTCAATCAACCCATAGCAGCCATTACCCAATACAGCGAAGGCGCCATGCTGCAATTGGAAAGACTGGGGCAAGATAATCCTGAACTCTATGATGTGCTTGGGAAAATTAATGCGCAGTCGATTCGCGCGGGTGCGGTTGTGCACCGTATTCGCGGTTTACTCAAGCGGCGTCAGGCCAAGACTGAGCCTTTAGATATAGTGCTGGTGGTGAAGGAGGCGTTAGCTTTACTGCGGCGTGAGTTAGACCGCGCGAATGTGCAAGTGAATGTGCGAGTGCAGGGTGAGCCTTTTGAACTGGTGGGCGATAGCGTTGGCTTAAGTCAAATGTGGGTCAATCTCGTGAAAAATAGCTTAGATGCGTTAGAAACCTGCGGTGATAACCGCGCGCGACAATTATGGATCGATATCTATTTTCAACCGCATGAAATCAAAGTATTAGTGATTGATAATGGCGAAGGGTTACAGGGGCAGGCTAGTGAGTTAATGGCATCATTCGCCTCAACCAAAGATGCGGGATTAGGGCTTGGCTTAGCCATCTGTAAGGATGTAGTCAGTCGCCACCATGGCAGCATTCAAATCGAAAACTGTCAGCAATCCACGCAAGCCTTATTGCCGTGGCAACAGGGCTGTGTGGTCACTGTGGTCTTACCTAAAGGCTAATGTACATAGTTCCATATATGCATAGTTCCACTTAGCTGCAGATTAATGGCATTAGGGCTGTGGATAGTCTTGGGCGAATTGACTAAGTTTTTCCACTAAAAACTCTATGGTGCGACGGATCTTATGGCTGGGATAATCGGTTTGTAGGTATACCAATTGCAGTGGGATCGGTGGGGCTATTTTATCGGCTAGCACTAGGTTGAGTCTGCCTTCAGTGACATCCTGCGCCACATCGAGCCAGCTTTTGTAGGCAATCCCACGGCCTTCGATTGCCCAATCGCGGATCACTGTGCCATCGTTACAGAAACGTTTACCCCTGACTTCGATTTCAACGGGTGCGCCGTTATGGCTGAATTTCCATTTCTGCCACGGCTCACCGCCGCGATTTAAAATCAGCACAGCATGTTGGCTGAGTTCATTTAGTGTGCTTGGTGTGCCGTGTTGTGCCAAATAAGCGGGTGAGGCGACCAGTACTCTTGGGGTCATGGCGAGTTGACGCCTTTTCAGATTTGAGTCGTCAAGCTGGCCATAGCGCAAAGCTAAATGGATATTTTGGTCGATTAAGTCTGTCATATGATCGCCAAAATACAGCTGCACTGTCAGTTCTGGGGCGCTGTCCATCAATTCATCGAGCCAAGCACGGATCTGGCTGCGACCAATATCCGAAGGTAAAGCGAGGCGTACTTCGCCCTTAAGCTCACCCCTGTGTTCGGCTAAATTGGCGCTGGCGGTTTCGAGAATCGCCAGTGCGGGTTTCGCCGAATCGAGAAAGATCCTGCCTTCTTCTGTGAGCTGTAAGCGCCGCGTCGAGCGAGCAAATAGCTGACATCCTAGTTTTTTCTCTAATCTTTGCAGCGCGGCACTTGCCGCTGCCGGCGTCATGCCGATTTCTTTACTGGCTGCCGAGAGACTCTCTAAGGCTGCGATACGCAGCGCTAATTGCAGATCGTTTAAATGATACATATCAAATTATTTTTGAAAATGATTTTAATAATAGCCTGATTATCAATATAGATTAACTAATGCACAATTGCACCACTGATGTTTCATCTTAATTTCTGGTTCGGAGTGTATATGAGTTTATTCATGTCTTACAAATTAGCGTCACTGGCGCTAAACAATCGCATTGTGATGGCCCCGATGACTCGGGCGCGTACCATGCAGCCAGGCAATATTCCTAATGACCTGATGGCGCAATATTATGCCCAGCGCGCCTCGGCGGGGTTAATCATCACAGAAGCGACACAAATCTCCGATGACAGTCAAGGCTATTCATTTACGCCGGGCGTGTATACCGCTGAGCAAATTGAGGGCTGGGAAAAAGTCACTGCGGCAGTGCATCAGGCTGGCGGTAAAATCTTCAATCAAATTTGGCATGTTGGCCGGGTATCACACCCGATTTTTCAGCAGGGTAATGCCCCGATTGCGCCATCGGCCATTGCGCCCGTTGGTACAAAAGTATGGATTGTGGATGAAGCGCATCCTGAAGGGCAAATGGTGGATTGCCCAGAACCTAGTGCTATGGTGCAAGCGGATATAGACCGTGTTGTGGTCGATTTTGCACAGGCGGGAGTGAATGCGGTTGCGGCGGGTTTTGATGGCATCGAAATTCACGGCGGCAATGGTTATCTGATTGACCAGTTTTTACGCACCAATTCAAACCACAGAACTGATGCCTACGGCGGTTCTCAGGAAAATCGCATTCGTTTTTTACTCGAAATTGTCCAAGCCGTGAGTGCGAAAATTGGTGCCGATAAAGTCGGGGTTCGCCTCGCTCCTTACGTGACGTTTAAAGATATGGCGTGTCCTGAAATTGTAGACACTATTCTGTTAGCGGCTAAGCATTTATCGGCATTAGGCGTGGCATATGTACATCTTTCAGAGGCGGATTGGGATGATGCGCCGCAGGTGCCAGAGTCCTTTAGAGTCGAGCTGCGCAAAGTCTTTAAGGGCAGCATTATTGTTGCGGGTCGCTATGATGTGGCGCGTGCCAATGAAGTGATTGATAACGGTTATGCTGACTTAGTTGCCTTCGGTCGACCTTTTATTGCGAATCCTGATTTGCCTTACCGTTTAATGCATCAATTGCCTTTATCTGCATTCGACAAAGGGCCCTTGTTTGGCGGTAGTGCGGCGGGTTATACCGATTATCCTACACACAACGAAGCATTGAGAGCCGTCATCCGATCCGCTGACGATGAGGTGGCATAATGGATCGGGTTAACACTTTGTATGTTCAACGCTTACCCGCTTGGCTCAGCTTAAGTCTATGGTTTTCAGGCTTTATGGGTATTGCAATTGTGGGTTTTAGCTTAGCAAGTCTGAGCATGGATGCGTTAGCCGCTCAAGGGGCAACAACACAGGATAGTGCTAAAGTGCGAGCGGCGTTAGTGCCAAAAGTAGCGGCAATGGAAACAATTTCTGATGAATCACCGCAGGCAGTAGCTATCGCCCGCGCCGCTTTGTTATATGCCAGTTTTTGGTACACGGGCGATGCAAGTTTTGCCCACGGCGCATTGGCGACTGGTTTTATCGACCGTACTCTGCCCGCTGGCCGCGCACAGGGAATCACGGGTCCACTCGAAGCCTCAAAGGCATTTAGGGCAGCGGTCCCCGATCTCTCTGTTTCAGTTGAGCATTTGCTAGTCGTTGGCGATCGTGCAGTGGTGCGTCTGCGTTTTAATGGCCGCTTCACTGGTGTCTTTGGTGAGCAAAAAGGCCAAGGGCAGAAAATCGATTTTCGTGCTGTTGACATGTATCGAGTACGGGATGGTTTCATCACAGATAACTGGCACCTCGAAGATTATCAAACGCTATTTTCTCAATTAGCTGCAGGGACTCAATCATGAATCAACGTCGACGATTTTTAATGGCAGGTGGCGCCATCGCTGCTGGGTTCGGCCTAAGCCAAACGGCGCTTGCTATTGGTTTACCATCATTAGATACCTTAGAAAATGACTCCAAAAGTTCAGGTGGCAGTGGGATGAACAAAATATTTTGGCCAAGTGGTGAGCAGTTAGTGATTTCAATCTCAATGCAGTTTGAAGCAGGTGCTCAAGATAAAAATGCCGAAGGGCCGTTTCCGCCGATGGAAAAGGGCTATCCAGATACCATTACCCCGACTTGGTACGATTACGGTATGAACGAAGGCATTCCAAGGCTGCTGCGCTTGTGGCGTAAGCACAATATCAAGGTGACCTCTCACATGGTTGGGCGCGCCGCTGAGCTACATCCTCAACTTGCCAAACAAGTTGTAGATGAGGGGCATGAGATTTCGGGCCACGGACAAACGTGGACGCCACAATACAGCATGTCGCCAGCAGAGGAACGCGCCTCCTATGTGGCGAGTATTGAGACGCTGCAAAGGATCACAGGTCAGCGCCCCTTAGGTTTTAATGCCTTTTGGATGCGCCACAGCACTCAAACCCTCAATATTTTGCAGGACTTAGGTTTTATTTATCATATCGATGATCTATCGCGGGACGAACCTTCAATTATCCCTGTAGGAAATAAGCCTTTTGCTGTTGTGCCTTACACTTTACGTAACAATGATATCGGACGTTTTGGTGGCAACACAGCTATGACGGCCGCGGCCTTTTTACAGGAACTAAAGGATGAGTTCGATATGCTCTATCAAGAAGGTTCGACGCAGCGACGGATGATGTCGATCAGTGTGCACGACCGTATTGGTGGCGCTCCTGGACTTGTGACCGCTTTAGATAAGTTTATTCAGTACGCTAAAGATCACACCAATGTAGGCTTTATGCGTAAAGATGCTATTGCTAAGTGGGCGCTGGCGCAAAAGGACACACCGACCAATCCTGCAAGAACATTTTAGCCTGCTGTAGCTTTGTTGGAAGAGGTTTTAATGGTTAACAAAAAGCGCGTTGTTTAACGCGCTTTTTGTTTTTGGGAACCCTTATTACTGCGAGTCGAAAGTGATTAACGCATGGCCAACATGGCCCAAGTGCGGCGACCCTGCTCCAGAATTATCCCCACGGCAAGTCCCGCAGCGGCGTTTATAGCGAGGCAAGTCACAGCGGTTGATAAAATCACAAAGATACAGAAGGGCTTACCATCGATTAAGCGTTTCGACCATGCTAATTGCAGCCCCGCAGTGGTCAGTAAACTGCCGAGGATTGCCATAGGAATAAGGCTTAATAGCCAAGCGATATTAGTACCCCAGCACAGGGCTATCATTAAGCACGTACTGCCAAAAATTAACGGCGCCAGATAAGTGCGAGCACCAAAATGGTATTGCACCGCAAGTCCGCCCGCACCGTGGCACATGGCCGAGGCACCAAAGGGCGCGAGCAATAAGTTGGCAAGACCTGAGCTAATGGCGAAGTTTTTGGGTGTGAGTTTGGCGGCATCTTCAGGGAATTTCTCCTGCGCCATTACAGATGTAGCAATCACTGCATTGGTTAAGGTGAGAGCCAGTTGTGGCAAAACCAACAAAAGGGCGGCAGAGGTCCATTCAACTGATGTCGGCCACGCTAATTGAAATGGCGCTGTCATTGCTTGAATATCAAAGTTAGTGGCTAAACTAGTTTGTGTACTTGCTTGCCAAATCATCCCCGCTGCTATGACTAAGGGCATGGCAAGGTAACGCAGCGGCAAAAATTTACTGATAAATAACAGTACAAATGCCCCCACGCCAACCAGCCAAAATTCACTCATCATCTTAGTGCCCATCCACATCAGTTGCAGACCTATGGCGAGTTGAATGCCAACACTCACAGCTTGGGATAACTGTTTGGCTAACCAAGTGATGGCGCCGCTAAAGGCGAGAATTAACAGGATAATGCCCATTAACATGGCGCTTGCCTGCAACATGCCTGGGGTTAAGCCCTGAGCGATCACCAGTGCAGCGATGACTTTCATCGGTTGTACCGGAATCGGGCGACGGTAAAACAGCGCGCTGAGAATAGCGAATAGACCAAACCCCAAAAATATCCCTTCGGGCGAAAATTGATTGAGGGCAATTAGCCCTAGCACTAAAGGTAAAAAAGTGCCTAAGTCGGCAAAAGCGCCACTGGTTTCACCGAGTAAACGGTTGAATGAAGGATTGGATACTGTTTGGGAAATTTTGCCCGAGGTCATACTGATTGCCGTAATTGAACACGCTATGACTACGCAAAATAAATGCCATAAAAATCAGATGATTTGGGGGGTAAACAGAGTCAAACTACCGTATTGAGTCACTCAATGAGACAAACTGGGGCAAGGCCGAAGAATGGCTGAGTCTAATTGTCTTTTTGGGTGAGAGTAACAAGATAATAAAAAAAGAGATCTTAGTAAAAACTAAGATCTCAAAGGGTATTACCGGGAACTCGATTTGGTTCATCAGTTGTGTTCACTTCGATGCCTTACTAAAAGTAAGATATCTGTGATGCTCAAATCAGTGAACGATTCAATCAAGGCTGTTTGTGTTTTGGCCCTTGTTTACTTTTCATCGGGTCACCTTGATAACCTAGGGCTTGCCAATCGAGTCTTGTGCCTTTGTTATGGCAGTCGTTACAATTTAATGCTTGCTCCTTGGGTGACACCATATGGTTTATCCGCCACCACATTTCAGTGGCTGCAAAGTCATATTCACCACTGTATTTGATGCCTTTCTCAAGCATAGTCGTGTTCGCTTCCATTCCTAGTTTTGCCGCTAAGTTCCAATCAAACTCGCTCCAGAATCCCCCTTTGCCATAGGTTTTCGGTGTGATAAAAATATTGAGTTTTTTATCGTAAATCTGTTTACCCGTGTGCACTTTGAAAGGATAGATTTTTGCTTTGGCATCATTTATATCGCCAATGGGATAGGTCAATTTAGTGACTGTACTCGGATCCATTTTATCACCTGCCATATAAGCATTGGCTGTGCCGTTGTACCAAGCGTATTGGGGTTTGACCATTTTTTCCCAAACAAAATCTCCTTTTTTCTTTTGGTAGGTATGCTTACCGTATTGGTTGAGTGTTTCTTTTTTATCATCTCCAGCCGTTGACCAGTCCCAGCGCATTTTTGTCGGTTCGTTTTTAGCAAAATACGGAATATGACAGGTTTGACAGGCAACTGCCGCTGTATGAGTATTGAGTTTTTTGTTCGCGTGCGGCGCTGATTCGTGGCAGTTTTCACAGCCAATATGGTCTACACCACCGGGTGAAACCCCCATAGCATTACCTGAGATCATGTGTTTCTCAGTGGTGTGGCAGTTCTGACATTGAAAGTTATTACCGTCGCTATCCATATGCACATCCGTCGCTTTGTCTGGATAAGACATGGATGAGTCTAAGTCCCCATGTTTTACCGCGTCACCACCGCCACCATAGAAGTGGCAACTACCGCAGTTATCCCGTACAGGTTCGCCAACGTTTTGAGCTATTTTAGTCAGATCGAGCTTTGCCATAGGTTCACCTGCGCCAGCGGGAGCTTTAACATAAGTTCCTGTAGTGTCGTGACAAACTAGGCAGTCGACTTTGGTTTTATCTTTAAAGTCAAAGTTACTGTCTTTCCAACCATAACCCGCGTGACAACTGGTACAGCGGGGTTCATTGCTGGAAATGGCGACGCAGAAGTTATTAATGCTGTTTTTCTTACCTCTTACGACTGTCCTATCGGGAAGTTTTTGTTCTAACTCCCAAGTCCAATGGGAGGTTTTCATCACGTCAGTCGCTTGATTTTCATGGCAGACTAAACATTGTGTGGTCACCTGTGAGCCTGTGGTAAACGGGCCTTTAAGTGCCTCTTTATGGGGATTAGCGGCGTAGGCATTTAATGTCATGCCCGCTAAGGCAATGAGGATGAGCTTATTCATTTTGTACTCCCGCCCTCGATGTAACCGAGGGCTGATAGTTGTTATCAATGACGGATTAGAAGTTGATGGTGAGTGAGGCGTTGACATCAAACGCGGTATCAACCACTGGCAACATGGAATAAGCAGAGCCAGCTAGCACATCGTCGATTTTTTGTGGAGTACCCACAGGTGTGCCGCTACCTGTGTATTCATAGTCGTAGTAAAGCCCGGCCAGTTTGATAAACATTTTGGGATTGATATCAAAGATGTAATAGGCTTCGGCCACATGACCACGGGTGGCAAGTTTGCTACCGATAGGGTCGTCTTGGGCTTGGGTGAAGGGTGTCCAATATTTAGAACCATAGTTATATTCCAGACCAAACTTACCGTAGGGTGCAGGAATTTGTACGCCGACATAGATGCCGTAACCGTCTTTGGTATCACTATCGTCACTGGTTTTAGGCACCATAATGATCTCAGTACCAGTGCTATTTAACTCAGCCTCGAAGATAGCATCGGATAACATGCCACCAAACATACCTGCGTTGCCATTGGGCTCGGCGCGAGTCCAGCCGAGTGAGGCAAACCATTTAATATCGTTTGCTTCTTCCCGTGCAAAGCCAATCCCGCCTAAGTACATGTCACCAATCACACCGCTGGGTTGTACTCGGGTAACAAAGTTAAAGTTGTCGAACTTTTGCATATCTTGGTACATGGTCGGAGCAAAAATTCCCGCTAATTGGGTTGGAAAGGCCATAGTGCCTTTAAAGCCGTCATTTACGTTTTTCGCGCCAAACAAGGTGAATTGCAGGAAGTTAGTTCCATCGTTGATGGCATCGATATTAAAACCGCCGAGGTGAGTATCTTTAGTGACTATGTCACCGAACATTTCGCCATTGCCCCATTGTGATTCAAAGCCTTGGCCGTAACAGAAGCGGACGACTTGGCCTTCTATCCTGGTGATTTCCCCTAGGTTATAACCTAAGGTAGCGCCATCGAAGTTGAAGTTAACTAAATGGCCTGAAGGCGTGCCGCCGCGTAGCTCGTTTTCACGGTAGTGGCTTGGTGGGCCATAGGTTGAAGGGCGACGGCCAATGGAGAGATAAAACTCGGAGCCGTTGATTTTTTTCCAGTCAAAATAGGCCCGTTCGACCCGCAGCCAGTCGCCACTGGTATTGCCGCTGCTGGTGCCATCCATAGTGAAAGACCGCCAAGAGTCAAATACTTGCACCCCAGTGGAGTCGCCCCAGTTTTTGAACATACTGAGACGGCCAGCAAAGCTGACGTTATCCCATACTTTTGCCTTGAGGTTGAGGCGCAGACGAGTGGTGTAGTAGATGTCGTTATCTATGTCCTGCACGCTTTTGGGGGGCGAGCACATAGGGCATCACGCCCTGCAACATGCCATTCTGGAAGGCGGCGGCAAGGTCTGGATTGGCTTGCATCATTTTTCCAAGTGGCGAATTTAGATCGTTGGGCATACCGAAGGCGCCAGACATAGCTTTGGCACCAAAGTCGTTGAAGTTAACCTTCATCGCGGGGCTCCAGACTACATCTTGGTAATGCAATGAATGGGCTTTAGTGCGGAAATCACCTGTAATTTCAAGTCGATCTAAGGATGTGTGTCGCTCGGTTTTATCTACGCGATCATTAAGATCATCCAATTGCTCGGTAATATCGGCAAGTTGCTGCTTGAGTTCGGTAATTTTTTGCGTTTCATTTTGCACATCGTTCGGTGCCGCAATGGCTTGGCCAGACATAAACAAGGCATTAGCAACGAGTATTGAGATAAGGGTACGCATAAGGTTTCTCCCTGAGTTTTTCTGTTGGCGCTATCTCGCTAAGAAGCATTTCGCCAAATTTACCCAATAGGAGTCCCTGAGGTGTTTCCCCATTTTTCTCGCATTGGGTTTTTAAATTTTTAAGTCAATGAGTTAGGTCGCAGTTGCAGGGCTGCTTTCTACCATTGCCTTAGGCCGTTAAATTGGCAGAGATCAGCCGCAGGTTTGTGGTTGGTCTGAGTCGGCGGCGTGGTCATACAAAAATTGCTGTATGTCCTTGAGGTCTTGTTCTGTGAAGCCGTTGAATACCTCTGGTTTGAGTTTGTGCTTATCTTTATCAAAGAAGCGATCCCATTGGCTCATGGTCTTGGTCATCGGGGTGAGTTCACCGCCTTCGCCACCTTGGCTATGGCAGGCTTTACATTCTTTTTTGTATAAATGTTTACCTTTTTTTGGGTTACCACCGTCTGCTGCGTAGGCATTGATACCTAAGCTGCCGATTACGGCCATTGCTATTACTATCTTGGTTGACGTTTTCATCATCTCGTTCCTTACTTTTGTGGCCATTTGTATGACTTTGTTGGTGAAGTGTTTTTATTGATTCCGTCTTGTGAAGAAATTTATCAAAAAAAACAGCGGATAAATTTGAGGTGCATCACTTCCATTAAAAAAATCTAATTGATAAAAATATCATTGATAAAAATCTAATTGACTGTGTTTTGTAGCGGTTCACTCAATTTTTATTTCAGTAAAACCAATAGGTTGATTTTATGGCTAAATTAGTCATGATGATTTTATCTATGGTGTTTGGTACTTAAAACGCAAAAAGTGACTGTGACTTGGTTAACGCTTTGTAAAATATGCATTAACTAAAGTAGCTATTTTAAAATTAGCGAGATGGTGGCGGGATGTGGCACTAAGCTATAAATGCTAGAGCATGATCTGACATTTTTAGTTTTTTGGCTTGGGTTGATGAGTGTTTCTGAGCCGTATTCGCCTAAACAGTCTAGGCGAATACGGACTCGGGACGGATTAAGGTTGCTGGCGCGTTGGTGCTAGAACGATTTCGCGTACGCACACATTTTGCGGTTGTTGCCATGCAAACAGTGCGGCAGCGGCGACGTTTTCAGGCGCGATAACGCCGCCCATTTCTTCTTTCCAGTCATGGTAACCGGCTTTAATGTCATCGCTGGTGGTATGACTTAGCAACTCAGTTTCTACTGCGCCTGGGGCGATAGTGATAAGGCGTACGTCATCCATGGCGACTTCTTCACGAATGTTTTCTGTTAAGGCGTGCACGGCAAATTTAGTGGCGCAGTAAGCAGCGTGGTTTGGAAAGGTTTTACGCCCCGCCACTGAGCTGATATTAATGATAGTGCCAGTTTTACGAGCTTTCATGTCGGCTAATACCGCATGAATGCCATTAAGTACGCCCATCACATTGATATTGAGCATGCGGCTCCATTCGTTAGGATCTTGCACATCGATCTGACCCAGCAACATCACACCCGCGTTATTGATAAGACAGCCGACAGGGCCAAATTGTGCTTCTGCTTGAGTTATGGCGGTTTTAATGGCTGCAGCGTCGGTGACATCGACGCTGATAGAGAGGCTGTTAGGTAATTCAAGTGCTTGCATTGCTTCAACCCGGCGTGCCAGTAATAACAGTGGGTGGCCTGCGGCGCTAAAACTTTTGGCCATAGCGGCGCCAATACCCGATGAAGCGCCCGTGATGACAACCAGTGATTTAGTAACTTGATTCATTAGTATTTCCTATTAATTGAAGTCAATCTGAGCCGTAAACAAACTGTTTTTCGGCGTCTTTAAGTTGGCAATCAGTATAGGCTGGGGATTTTTAGCCGAAAAATACTTATTCCAGCTGGATATGATAGGCTCAGCCTATGACACTATTATCGAACTTTGTACTAATTCGCCGTTGTCGGAGAAGATAAAATGGTTGATTTACGTTTACTGCGTTTCTTTATCGCAATTTTTGAAGAGAACAATATCACCGCAGCGGCTAACCGTTGCTTTGTGAGCCAGCCTTCACTGTCAGCTGGTTTAAAGCAATTGGAAGAAGAGTTAGGCGGCCAGCTATTTGAGCGTAGTAAGAAAGGCGTTAAACCCTTAGATAGCGCCCATTATTTGTATCCTTTGGCGGTTAAATTAGTTGAGGAGGCGAGTAAATTGCCGGGTCTGTTTATGGCGAAGGCGAGCCGACAAAAGCTACGTTTGGCTGTGATGCCAGATCTCAGTCAGCGGCGTTTGGCGGGATTTTTACAGCAGGTGAATCAAGCCATTGAGAAGCTAGATCTGGAGCTGGTGGATTACCAAAGCCCCGCAGATTGTCGTTTAACTATCGACAGTTTACGCCATGAAGATGAAGTGTTTTTCCCGCTGTGGGAAGAAGATTATGTGTTGTGCGTCCCCAAGGAGCATGCCCTCGCCCAAGTAGATAGCCTACGCCCCGAGCAGCTAAATGGTTTTGACTTTATCGAGTGTCCACCCTGTGAAGCTCATCAGCAGACGATAGGTTTATTGGCGTGCAGCAATATGTCGCTCAATTTAGTCGCTAAGGCCGAATCTAAGTCTCTCGTGATGTCGCTGGTGTTGGCTGGATTTGGGGTGAGTTTTTTGCCTGATGGTTTAATTGAGGATGAGCCTAGACTCAAGCAAGTAAAATTTGATGGTCCGAGAATGTTTCGTCGTATTGGTCTGTGTTACCCGTCCCATCAGACGATTGCGCCAACGCTGGCAGCCTTGTTACGGCATTTAGCCGCACACGCGCATTAATTCCAAGTTAGTTTTGGGTTATCAGTATTCAGATCAGTGAGTCGCTAAGGGCGATTCAGTGAGATTAAGCGGAGGCTCGACGCCATAGGACTCAAATAGCCGAGTGATTTCACCTGAGGTGCGCATGTCGTCGACTATCTGGTGAACTTGCTTGGCATATTGATGCAGCGGGGACATGAGCGGAATGCTGAAATAGCGACCGTTCTTGCTGATGTCGACGTATTTCATCTGCTTAAGCTGGGGATCTTTAGCAAAGAATTGCATTTCATGTTGTTCGGAGGTGATGGCTAAATCGATACGTTCTGCCTTCAACATATTGATTAACTGGCCGTTATCATTAACAAAAGACACTTTTAGTTGATTTTGATTGTCATTGAACTGCGGGCAGTAAAAAGCGCCTCTGAGTGCGCCAATGATATAAGGCTTTAATTCATCGAAATTTTTGACCTCAAGCTGTCGATTCGCAAGGGCAAAGTAATAGACGTAGCGCTTGTCGTAGCCCAGTAGCATAGGGTCCAGAAAATCGTTGCGCTCGGGTGTCATCGAATGGACGGGAATGAGGTCGACTTGTCCCGTTTCGGCGACTTTAATCGTGCGTGCCCAAGGCACATTACTCCAATTTACCGTGTGACCTAGACGGGTGATGACTTGATTGATCACCGCAGCACCTGGGCCTTTGCACTCACCATTTTCGAAATAAATAACAGGATGCCTATCGCGGCAGTGTGCTTGCCAGACAACGGCAGAGGTTTCTGCTCTCGCTTGGGGCAGAAATAAGCATGAAATGACAATTATCAGTATCAGCCTCATTCATCTTGCCTATTAAAATGGTCAGTTTTAATTATCGGGCTGGACAGTTAATCCGACTAGGTTTTATGTCTAGTCATTTAGCCGTACAGGTTTAGTGAATACAATGATTGTAGTGCTTATAAATCCACTGTGCTTTTTAAGTAATTATAAATGCACTCTATTTTATCACTAAAAGGTTTGGCTTATTTAATTTGGCCAAACCTTTTCTGAGACTCATTCGCTGCAGCGAAACTTACCTATACAGACGCAAGATAGGGCGTTAATTGAGTTTCAATGGCCTCAATTTGGGTTTCGGCGTAGGCAAGCTCGGATTCTGTTAGGCAAGATTTAGCGCTGGTTTGATAGAGCAACTGATCGCTATTCATACCGTATTTGCCAAAATGAAGCAGTAATAAGCTAGACCAAATAAACACTTGTACTGGCTTGTTTAATCGCTCCGCGCCGTAAATATCGACCAGTTCTTGCATGGCATTTTCATTACCGAGCTCTGCCGATTTGATGTACCAAGCTTCTGCTGCCTGTAGAGCCTCTCGCGTAGGATTTTCATCACTTAAAAATGATTCAGCCTTGTTGCCATAGAAATAGGCTTGTTGCTCAGTGGGGATCGGATACTGATGCAAGAAACTGTCACGCAGCCGCTCGGCCTCTCTTATCTCTAAGGTGCCCAGTTGTTGACTCAATCTGGCTAATTCTTTTAGGTGATCAGCGCTATGGCTCATGGCCGCGAGCTGATAATACATTAATGCTTTAATCGGCTGGCGGCTTACGCCTAAGCCTTGTTCATGTATTTTGCCTAAGCCTGATAGGGCGTCTTCATTCCATTCTGTGATGAGTTCTTCGTAGTAATTTTTGGCTTGTTGGTAGTCATCATCATTTTGCGGGTCGACGAGTAAAAGATTGGCCAACGTGACCTGAGCAAAGCTATTACCTGCTTCAAAGGATTTTGTTAACCAATAACGGGCCTTGACATAATCTACTGGAAAATCTTCGCCATAAAAGAAGCGTCTACCCAAATAAAACTGTCTGAAATCATTGTCTTCAGCTTGTTCGCTGAGCAAAGTCTCTGCACGAGCTACATCTTTTGGCCCACCTTGGCCAGCGAGGAGCATATTGCCTAAGTGCTCTTTGGCCAGTTCATCGCCATTAGCCGCCGCTTTTTCAAAGTACTGTCTCGCTTTGGCAAAGTCAGACGTCACTCGTTTGTCATGCCAATAAAGCGCCCCTAGGTGGTAATCGGCATCTGGATGTTGTTGGGCAGCGGCTTTTTCAAACCAATCAATGGCTTGAGTCGCATTTGGATCGAGTAAAGGCTGTCTTTCATATAAAAGCCCAAGTTCATACTGAAACGCGGCATCGCCTGCTTCAGCATTGGGTTTGAGCTGAGCCTCCAGCATTTCTAGATCTTCCCGAGTTTGCGCTTCTGACGAAAGCAAATTCGGTAGTGTTAACAGTGATAAGTATTGGGAATCGAGTTCGGCCGCTTTTTTATACCAATCGTTCGAGGCTTTAGCATCGGCTGGCACTTGTGGAAATCGGCCCGAATATAATTCGGCAAGGGTGATAGCCGCAACTGCCAACCCTTTATCCACGGCTTGATGAATAAAATCTAAGCCTGCTTCTACTTGATCTTTATTAATCAGTGCGATGCCATGATGGAGTAGCGCATTGGGCTCTCCAGCGGCAAGCGCTTCGGCTTGAGCTTGTTTTTTTTGATATTTAGCGAAGAAAATAAACAGTACAACAAAAGCAATAATTATGAGTATCAACAACATAGTAATCCATCACTATCGATATTTGGGAGCATAGTAAACGTAAATTCGTACAAGAATGCAAGTTTACAATGTGGGCTAGGCAGACCGATTACGCCGGTCAACCCCATGATCATTAGCATTATTTATCTTGCAGATGGATCTCTCTGATGGGGCAGGCAATCTCGATTCCCGCCTGCTTAAGGGCGTTGTAGAGGGCTAAGTTCACCTTATATTTATGCTGAAAATAGCTTTGCGTGGGCACCCAATAGCGCACTCCCATTTCAATCCCGATAGCATTAAAACCATTGATGCCGATATTGGGCATGGTCTCTTGATAGACATAGGGATTGTTGCTCAATAACTCAGTGATCACACTAATGGCTCGTTCGGGATCTGTGTTGTAACTGAGATTAAACTGGGTTTCGACCAGTTTATTGCTAAAGGAATTATGCAGTATCTCACCGACGATATGCTTATTGGGAATGCTGATTTGCTCGCCTTCCTCATTACTCAGAATGGTCATGCCTAAGTGGATACGTTTAACGACACCGCTTTCCCCTTTGATTTCGATAGTGTTTCCCACCACGAAAGGACGGGTGACGATAATGGTCACGCCGGCGGCATAGTTGGCTAACATGCCTTGCAAGGCTAAGCCAGCACCTAAGGAGGCTGCACCAATGGCTGCCACCATAGGGGTGACGCTGATGCCAATTTTGCCGAGGGCGATGATCCCGACCATGATGATGATCAGAATGCGGATCAGGTTACTGACAAAATTGCTTAAGGTAATGTCGATATTGTGTTTTTCGAACTGCTTCGCGACTAAACGTGATGCCTTACTGGCGACCCACAACCCCAGTAAAAAGATCAGCAAAGCGCCGACCAATTGGAAGCTATAGGTGACTAGAAACTCTGTGATCAGCTGATAAACGCCTTGTAGTTGCTGCAATTCCTGATCGAGTCCAGGTGTTATCATTATGATATCCTTGTAATAAACTTAACTGTGCGATTATAGCGCAGAAATCCCATCAAATACTTATTCGCCATGCATGTGTGAAGCGTATCATGTAATCGCGGTTGGTTTAATGAGTCGATAGGGGGAGTCAGGTATGCTGTCCGCCTATCCAATAATGGAGTCGAGTGTTTATGAAAACGCTGTTGTTATGTCTGTCTTGTCTATTAACCCCCATGTGGGCGTATGCTGCGAGTTATGTTGCTGGCGATGCGATTAATCCTATTTCACTTCTCGATCAAAATGATCAAACGATAAGTGTGACAGATGAAACTCAAGTTTTACTCTTTAGCCGCAGCATGAAAGGCGGCGATGTGATTAAAGAAGCACTCACGCCTCTGAGTACGACTCAAATGCCTGCTGGGTTAGTTTATGTCGCGGATATCAGTGGCATGCCTTCTTTAATCGCTAAGTTTGTTGCTGTGCCACAAATGCAAGATTTACCCTTTTCGATTGGGTTAGATAGGGAAGGTGAGATCAGTCGCTTATTACCCGATACCAAAGATATGGCCACTATGATATTGCTCAATCAGCGTAATATTTTAGATATCGCCTATTTTGATTCCAGTGAAGCCTTGGGCCAAGCACTCGCAAAATTGAATCAGCCGCAGTAACGATTCAATTTAACGGACCTATTTTAAGGCATCAGATTAGCCTTCTTTCGTGGTGCGCTCGCCCCCTCAAGCTTATCGCTTTGGGATGGAAATGTTGGCTTGAGCCAGTCAATCCATCTCCTTTGCGATAACGTCGTAAAAAATTCACTTTTTATTCTGATAATGCACACAAATTTACCTTATACCAATCACATTAAATATCTAATCAGTTCAGAGCCTCACAGGCATCTCAATCCAAGGCGCATTGACGCAGAAATGGTTATTCCCTTTTAAGTCAATGCAACACCGGAGTGGGATGCCTGTGTGGCTCCCGAAGGGCGGGTTTCAAAGCGCTTTATACTGCGTTCAAGGCTTTCGACAGAGCACCACTATGCCTTCAAGCCTTCGCCTTGTCTAAAGCGCGTTGAACTCCCGCTGAATGAAAGATATTTAATACGATTGGTATTAGGGTTTGTGTGCATAATTATTTGTTTTATAGAGGCTTTTTTTGATGGTTTAGCCCCTTAAAACATTGTGGAATAAAAAGTTATAAATTCAGCATAAAAATTCGTTGCGTAAAGCGATAAAATATCGTTTACTGCGCACGTTTTTAAGACATTACACTCACTTTTATCTACCTGACCCAAAGGAGACTCTGGCCCAATGAGCCAATTTCAATCTATTGATGTTGCTGACTATTATGACATGGACACATTCAAGCGTATTGAAGCGTTTGCCAAAGACAAAGCAACCCCGTTCGTAGTGATTGATACCAGTATCATAGCGAAACAATACGATGACATGGTTAATAGTTTTCCTTACGCCAACGTTTATTATGCAGTTAAGGCAAACCCCGCGGCCGAGATCTTATCTTTACTGAAAGATAAAGGGTCTAACTTTGATATTGCCTCGATTTATGAGCTAGATATGGTTATGAATGTCGGCGTGACAACCGACCGAGTCAGCTACGGCAATACCATTAAAAAGCGTCAAGATGTACGTGCATTTTATGAGCGCGGCGTGCGTATGTATGCATCCGACTCAGAAGCCGATCTGCGAATGATCGCTGAAGAAGCTCCGGGATCGCGTATTTACGTGCGCATTTTGACCGAAGGTACAGACACGGCTGATTGGCCGTTATCGCGTAAATTCGGCTGCCAAAACGAAATGGCCTATGAGCTATTAGTATTGGCGCAGGAATTGGGCTTAGAACCTTTTGGTATTTCTTTCCACGTCGGTTCACAGCAACGTGATATCGGTGCTTGGGATTCTGCCATTGGTAAAGTGAAAAGCATTTTCGACCGTCTGCGTGATGAGCACAATATCACCTTGAAGATGATCAATATGGGCGGCGGTTTCCCTGCTAACTATATTGATAAAACCAATCAATTGGGTGTGTATGCCGAGCAGATCACTCACTTCCTGAAGGAAGATTTCGGTGACGATTTACCGCAAATCATCCTAGAGCCGGGCCGTTCGTTGATTTCTAACGCGGGGATTTTAGTGTCGGAAGTGGTACTGATCAGCAAAAAATCCTACACAGCGTTAGAGCGTTGGGTGTTTACCGATGTGGGTAAATTCTCAGGCTTGATTGAAACGATGGACGAGGCAATTAAGTTCCCGATTTATACTGATCGTCAAGGCGAGTTGGATAAGTGCGTGATTGCCGGCCCAACCTGCGACAGTGCCGATATCATGTACGAACACTACAGCTATGGTTTACCGAATGACTTAGCCATTGGTGACCGCATGTATTGGTTAACCGCTGGCGCTTATACGACGACGTATTCGGCAGTGTGCTTTAACGGTTTCCCACCGCTGAAAGATTACTATCTGTAAGCTATTGTGGTGACATGAATAAGGGCGCTTAGGCGCCCTTGTTGTTCGGTAAAGAAGTTTGGGATTACTCGTGGGATTTGAGGATCTGATAAATCTCTTCTTTTAGGTGTAACTTTCTGCTTTTGAGTTCTTTCACTGTCGGATTGAAATCACTGGCGACACGTTTTTCCAGTTGTTTGATTTCCTCGTCTAACTGATTATGCTCGTTAAACTTACGTTGAAAATGAGCATCTTGGGTTTTCAGGGTGGAAATTAATTCTCTGTACTCTGGAAACATCGGCATTCTCCTTGTCGTCATCTACTACACTTCTGGTTTCGCCTTAACCCTAACCTTTCACTCTATAGTGAAATGTGACTTAGATCACCTTTCGTCCCGCTTCAGATTAATACTAAATGATGATTTATTTTAATCATTTATAAATCATTGGATTAGATGATTTCGGCCGCTGTCTATGGCATGTGATTAGGATCTGGTTCACACTTTGTTAGGCATAAATCAGACTGACATTCGCAGCGCGGGCAAATTTGCTATCTTGTGAGCAGATGTGAGAGCAATTGGTAATTTCATTACGACTAAACAATTACTTCTTGCCGATAATTCTGTGATCAAGTTAACCTTCACCGCTTCGATACTAGGTTAAAGTCGATTTTATAAGAATTTAATTATCAAAAATGAAAGGGGTTTTCACAATGGCTGATGTATTTCATTTAGGTTTGACCAAAGCAATGCTCGATGGTGCAACTTTGGCAATCGTTCCTGGTGATCCAGAGCGCGTAAAACGTATTGCCGAACTAATGGACAATGCGACGTTTCTTGCTAGCCACCGCGAGTATACAAGCTATTTAGCTTATGCCGATGGCAAGCCAGTAGTCGTGTGTTCAACCGGTATCGGTGGTCCATCGACTTCTATCGCAGTAGAAGAACTTGCACAGTTAGGTGTGAATACCTTCCTGCGCGTTGGTACTACAGGTGCAATTCAACCTCATGTGAATGTGGGCGATGTGATTGTGACTCAAGCTTCAGTGCGTTTAGATGGCGCGAGCTTGCACTTTGCACCTATGGAGTTCCCTGCGGTTGCAAACTTTGAATGTACCACTGCTATGGTTGCAGCGTGTCGCGATGCAGGCGTAGAGCCACACATTGGCGTAACGGCTTCTTCTGATACTTTCTACCCAGGCCAAGAGCGTTATGACACTGTCACTGGCCGTGTAACGCGTCGTTTCGCGGGTTCAATGAAAGAATGGCAAGATATGGGCGTACTGAACTATGAGATGGAATCTTCCACCTTATTCACTATGTGTGCCACTCAAGGCTGGCGTGCAGCCTGTGTTGCTGGTGTGATTGTAAACCGCACCCAACAAGAAATTCCTGATGAAGCTACAATGAAGAAAACCGAAGTAAGCGCGGTTTCTATAGTGGTTGCAGCAGCGAAAAAATTGTTAGCCTAATTTTATTACGCTAAGCGACACTCCCCTGCAAAGTGAGTGAACAAACTAAAAAAGGTGCCAATGGCACCTTTTTTGTTACTTCAAAATTGTGTCTATACCGATTAGAAGTGGTATTGGGCAATCACAGAGTAAGTGTCTTGATCGACGCCTTTCACACCGTATTTATTGGTCCACAAATCGTATTCGATACCCACCAATAATTTATTGGCTTGATGATCACCGAACAAACTCTTACCAAGATCGTATTTCAGCTGTGGGTTGAAGTGGAAGTTCTCCTCGTAGCCATTATCATCTGTGGCAAATACCCAGTCGATAAAGCCATCGAGCACTATGTTGGCTGAGCCAACGGGAATATCGATGCGAAATACTGGGGTGAACTGCCAGCCGTCACTGTTGTTACCTGTGCTCATGCCATTGCGGCGATAGGTATTTAAGTTCAGGTAAGTGAAATAAGGCACGGCGACATCAACGCCTAAACCGTAAAGCAGGCTGTGAACTGGGCCTTCACCTTCTTCATAGGTCAGTGCCAGAGACAAATCTGTCACTGGACCAAAGGCGATTTTCTCGCCGAGGATTTTGCTGGCACTGAAGCGTGGCGAAATCTCACCATAGGTAGTGCTTTCCATGCCTGTATCGTTACCTTTGAAATAGATAAAGTCTTGGAAGGCAAACCAATCACCGTATTTCCAGCCGCCCGCCGTTTCTAAGGTGATAGTGGCTTGTTTGTCCGATGGCGCTAAATCGTAGTCTTCGCCATAGAGGGCTGTTGCACTGAAATCCCACCATTGTACTAAGTCACCCGCAAATGCTTGAGGAGAAAGCATGAGTGCTAGGCATAGGCATGTTTTTTTCATTGTTATTTCCTGTTGTATAGGTCGAAGTTAATTCGTGTCTTACTCAATCTGCTCTCTGACCTATGGCATGGTTTGATGGGTAAGTTCAAACCATGCGTGGGTGTACGTCAAAGGACTGGCACAAAAGTGGGGGCAATATATGCAAAAATTTACATTTATTCAAAGTTTTTATCGAATGTTGTTGTCAAAATCACATAATCGTTATGGTGGAAATCCATTTTTAGCCGATTGATTTTAAATGGATTTTTCTATGAATGAATAAGTGTCGGCTTTGAGGTTTGCTATCTTTTTGAATTGATTATGCTTAATCTTAAAACAACCTAAGGGCATTGCCGTATGGATGTGGGAGAATGAGGCTTAACACATAGGCGATTGATTGCGCGTTTGGCTGAGTAAATTTTGACATATTATGTCGCTTATCCGAAACGCTGCTGTTATAGTTGCTGCAAAGGACACTCTCATTTCAGGGGGAAATATGGAGTTTTCAAATCCGATTTTAGTGTGGGCTGTGGTGGGGCTAGTATTCATGCTCGCCGAAATAGTGGTTCCCGGTGGCATCATAGTGTTGCTGGGTGCGGCTTGTTTAGTCGTGGCTGGCGCGTTAGGCATAGGACTAGTCGAAGGCGTGGTGCAGAGCATGACCCTATGGTTTATCTCGGCCATTGTGCTGTTATTGACCTTCAGACAAGTGACTCAAAGGCTCGTTGGTGGTGATTCCCATGTGGATAACACGGATGAAGCAATCGATCTATACAATCAAATTGTTCGCGTTAAGCAGACCATAGGTCCTGGGCAAGCACCTGGGCGGGTGGAATTTCAAGGTAGTGAATGGCCAGCGCTTGGCGATGGCACCACTATCGCTGCGGGGACCGAAGTCAGAATTATTTGTCGTGAAAATATCGCTCTAGTCGTTGAGCCTATTTCAATAGAAGCTTCCAAAAACTAAAGGATGGAATCTATGTTTGTATTTACCTTAGTCATTTTATTTATCTTTTTTATTCTCTATAAGTTGATGCTTATCGTGCCGATGCGTGAAGTGCATGTCATTGAGCGTCTTGGCAAATTCCGTGCAGTATTAAGCCCTGGATTTCATTTTTTGATCCCTTTCTTCGATCGCGTCTCCTACCGTCACGATACCCGTGAGCAAGTATTAGATGTGCCGCCACAGAGCTGTATCTCTAAAGATAACACTCAACTGGAAGTGGACGGCTTAGTCTACCTAAAAGTCATGGACGGCAAACTGGCGAGTTATGGTATTGAAAACTATCGTAAAGCGGCGGTGAACTTAGCCCAAACCACAATGCGTTCTGAGATTGGTAAGCTGAGTTTGAGTGAGACATTCTCCGAGCGTGATAGCTTGAATGAATCCATAGTGCGGGAAATCGATAAGGCGTCTGAGCCTTGGGGGATCAAAGTATTGCGCTATGAAATTCGCAATATCACCCCTTCGCGCCATGTGATCCACACTCTTGAGAAGCAGATGGAAGCCGAGCGTCGCAAACGCGCCGAAATCACGTTGGCCAATGCGGAAAAAGCGGCGATGATCAATATGTCTGAAGGTGAGCGCCAAGAGGCGATTAACCTGTCAGAAGGTCAAAAGCAGAAACGAATTAATGAAGCCAAAGGTACCGGGCAAGAGATTGCTATTATCGCTAAAGCGAAATCCGAAGGCATGGCAATGATCTCGCAGGCGTTAGCGGTTAATGGCGGCACCGATGCGATGAATATGTTATTAAAAGAGCAGTTTATCGCTCAGGTTGGCAAGATCCTCAATGATGCACAAGTCTCTGTAGTCCCAGCTGAAATGGCGAAACTCGAAGGTTTCTTCGAAGGCATGGAGCAAGTCACTCAGACAGTGAGTGGCCAGAATAATAGTGGCAAAGGAGCGCGATAATGAATATTCCATTAGATACAGATTTGATTGTGATGGCAATTTGGGGGCTGATTTTTGCCATTTTCGTGATTAAGCTTTTTCAATCTATTCGCCTAGTGCCCACTAAATCGGCTTATATTGTTGAGCGTTTAGGTAAGTACCACAGCACCTTAGATGCAGGTTTCCATACCTTGATCCCCTTTGTGGATAAAGTCGCTTTCATTCATGATTTGAAAGAAGAGACCATCGACGTACCGCCGCAGGAATGTTTTTCGAGCGACGAAGTTAACGTTGAGGTCGACGGGGTGATTTATATCTCTGTGACCGACCCAGTCAAAGCCAGTTACGGCATTACCGATTATCGCTACGCCGCTATCCAGCTAGCGCAAACGACGACACGCTCCGTCATAGGGACGCTGGACCTTGACCGCACCTTTGAAGAGCGTGATGTGATTTCTGCCAAGGTCGTGCAGGTATTAGATCAAGCCGGTGCCCTGTGGGGAATACGTGTGCATCGTTATGAGATTAAAAATATCACCCCACCTGAAACCGTTAAAAATGCCATGGAAATGCAAGTGAATGCTGAGCGTGAGCGCCGGGCATTATTGGCTAAGAGTGAAGGCGACAAGCAGAGCAAGATTAACCGTTCAGAAGGTGTTAAAGCTGAGACGGTAAACCGCTCTGAAGGTGAGATGCAGCGCCGGATTAACGAAGCAGAAGGTAAGGCTGAGGAAATTTTAACTATTTCCCGTGCGACGGCGGAATCGATCGAACGTCTTGCCACAGTTATTGCCGCGCCGGGTGGCCACAATGCCCTGCGGATGCAGCTTGGCGAACAGTACTTTAAACAGCTCGATGGCTTAAGCCAGAAGAATAGCCGAGTGGTATTGCCGGGTAATATGGTGGATTTCGATTACTGGATGAATAGCATAGGCTTAACGGAAGAAAAACCGAGCTAAGGCTGTGGTTAACATCTGAAACTAGCTAGATCATTAAGGTCAAATACTCAGGTATTTGGCCTTATTTTTTGGCTGTAATTGGGTGATGTGTGTGACGGTTTGTGTGGTGGATAGTGTAGAGGAGAGGGGGAGATCATACAGCTTCTGTTGAATGAACCGCCAGAAGCTGCAGTTGGGCATAGATAAATTTTTCATTGAATGGAAGGCTAATAAGCTAGGCGTTCATGAATTTGGGAATGGGCGTGGGTTTCAATGAGTTTCGCAATTTGGTTTTGTTCTAATTGCTGAAGCGCTGAAATTTCGTCATAAATCTTGTCTTGAACATCCAGCGGCATGCGAACATGCTCCATAAACATTCTAATTCCTAGCATGTCACCACTTTTGAAAAGTTGGCTGAATTCGGTGGCTTCTATCTCTATTAATGCATTCATAATACTTCACCCTAAGGTTGGATTTGACACAGATACAACAGTCTTGCTGTTACTTAAGAGATACGCCTAAGTTTGATCTAGGTCAATTAAACTGCATATTAATCTTTATTAATAAAGGATTTTGTTGTTTATAAATAATCAGTTATAGATTTAACAAAACAGTACTTTAAAAAATAGGGCTGTTTAAAACTGGGGATATCGAGGTGAGCTTGGGTGAATAGTGAGTGATGTTATGTGGCAAGCTAAAGCGAGATCACATTAAGTCTAGCGGATAAAAAAATAGCGACGAGCGATAAACGCTGGCCGCTATTTTTTGTGACTAGGCTTATTAAAATAAGCCGAGAAAGGGTGAAGCCTTATTTAGGGATTGCCAGAATCTGACAACCATTAATCCCTGCATTTTGCAGCGTGTGACGCTTACGTTCTGCATCACGCTTACGTTCGTAAGGGCCTAAAGCGACTTTGTACCACATACCTGTCGTACCTTCGACCTGTCTTACTTGCGCCTCTAAACCTTGGAAAGCGATCACGGCTTTCATCTCGTTCGCCTGTGATTCTTGGCGGAAAGAAGCGCACTGCAACTGATATTGCATCGGTGTTCGGCTCGCGACCACATCGGGAATATCGACTTCAACATGCTTGTTTTCAAGCTCACTGAGATAGGTCCATTCTTCCTTCGGTTGAGGCGGCAGAGCGTTAGGGTCCTTCTTCGGCGGAGCAACAGGCTCTGCTGTCTCCTCGGTCGCTACAGGAATAACGACGGCTTTACGCTCGGGTTCTTTCACCTTAGGGGTGAGCACCACATTTTCTTGCGGCTTAACTCGAGTTTCGGTTTTCTTGGCCGGAGTTGGCCTCGGCTGCTCTTCTTGCTGAGCATTATCTTTAATGCTCCACAGAAAATAGACGAAACAACCCACAGCGAGTATGACAAAGCCTATCAGCGTCAGCGGCAGCTTCTTACGCGGCGCCGATTTAGATTGTGAAGGCTTTGCTCGGGTTGGGCGAGTCGCGCGGACTGGGCGCGGTTTAGCGCCCGACTGCGGCCTTCTATTGGCATAATCGCGATTACTCATGGCTTACATCCGCTCTAAGGTTTCGATACCGAGTAGATTTAGGCCTTTTTGTAACGTACGAGCCGTCAGTTGTGCGAGTAATAAACGGCTGTTCTTTTGCGCGTCGTTATCGGCAGCAAGCACTGGGCAGGCTTCGTAGAAGCTTGAGAAAGCACCCGCTAATTCATACAGGTAAGCACACAGTACGTGCGGTTGACCTTTATCGACAACGCGACTGAGGATCTCACCGAACTGCGCTAACTTGTTACCGAGGTCTTTCTCTTTTTCATGCTCAAGCACGATTTTCGCTTGGCTCAGATTCAGATCGGTTACACGCTTGAAGATGCCCGCAACACGAGTGTATGCGTACAGTAGGTAAGGCGCTGTATTGCCTTCGAAGCTGAGCATTTGTTCAAAGCTGAAAATGTAATCGCTGGTACGGTTTTTCGATAAGTCAGCGTATTTAACGGCGCTGATCCCAACGACGCGGGCGATTTCAGTCAGCGTGACTTCATCCATATCTGGATTTTTGCTGCGAACGAGTTCTAGTGCGCGCACGTTGGCTTCTTCTAACAGGTCGACTAACTTAACGACGCCGCCGCTACGGGTTTTGAATGGACGGCCATCTTCGCCGTTCATCGTGCCAAAACCTAAGTGTTCCAATGACATATCTTCACGAACAAATTTAGCCAGCTTGGCTAGGCTGAAGACTTGTTGGAAATGCAGTGCCTGACGTAGGTCAACAAAATACAGTACGCGATCGGCTTTTAACACGTTCGAACGGTAGCGCATTGCCGCAAGATCTGAGGTGGCATACAAGTAGCCACCATCAGCTTTTTGGATGATCACTGGCAGTGGCTCACCTTCTTTATTGCGGAAGGCTTCTTGGAACACAACTTTGGCGCCGTTGCTTTCGGTTAATAAACCTTGGGCATCTAAATCTTTAACCACTTGCTCGAGATCGGCGTTATACGCACTTTCACCGTGCACGTCGGCGCGGGTCAGGCTCACACCTAAACGGGCGTAGACTTCATGGCAGTGGCTCAACGAAATGTCGTTAAATTCGCGCCACAGTTTGTTGCAGTATTCGTCGCCAGATTGCAACTCAACCACTAATTGACGAGCGCGGGTCGCAAACTCGGCCGATTCGTCGAAGCGCAGTTTAGCAGCGCGGTAAAAGTTTTCTAAATCAGACAGTTCAAGTTGTGCTTTCTCACCATTTTTGGCGCGTAGCTCTTCCATATAGGCCAGCAACATACCAAATTGTGTACCCCAGTCGCCCACATGGTTTTGACGAATGACTTTGTGGCCTAAAAATTCCAGCGCACGTACCACACTGTCACCAATGATGGTTGAACGTAGGTGACCTACGTGCATTTCTTTGGCGAGGTTTGGTGAAGAGTAATCAACAACAACGGTTTGCGGTGTCGGTAACTTGATACCTAAATGCTCATCGTTGACGGCATTTTGCAGTTGATCCGCTAAGGCGCTGTCGTTGATAAAAAAGTTGATAAAGCCAGGACCTGCGATCTCAACCTTAGCCACATAAGCCGAAGCCGGTAAGGTGTCGATGATCAGTTGGGCTAATTCGCGTGGATTCTTGCCTGCGACCTTAGTCAGCATCATGGCTAAGTTGGTTGCCAAGTCGCCATGACTCTTATCCTTGGTTCGATCTACCTGAATGCGCGCTTCAAAGTCAGCAGGCACAATACCTTGTTGTTTAAAGGATTCTAGAGTTTGTTCAAGTAATGATTGGATATGTGATTTCATGGGTTCTAATCGGCACTAACTTTAAGAGTGAATACAGGGAATAACCGCATATTTTAGCCGTTTGTGGTTAACAATTGCTATCTTCCCGATGATTTTTTATCAAATGATTGTCAAATACTCGACTCAGAGGAGATCCTGCGGGTCTCTGTCTAAGCTCCATCGGCAGCGCTTGGCTTCGATAAGCTGCTCTACAAGCGGATGAATACGTTCAAACTCTTGCTGCAGACGGTTGCGGTTTTTCGCTTGGAATAGCAGTTGGCGACGGAACTTGCCGGCTTTTTTATCTAAGGGCGCTGGCATAGGGCCAATCACCTCAAATTCTTTATCTTGGGGCAAAAGCGCGGCGAAGGCGTTGAGAAAGTTATCGGCATCACTGGCTAAATGAGCTTCGGCGCGCACCAGCACCATGTGCCATGCTGGCGGCAGCAGTGCTTGTTGACGCTCTTTTAACTGGCTGCGAGCAAACTCGCCATAACCGCGGTGCAGCAAATCCCGTAAAATAGGATTGTCGCTCTGGTGAGTTTGCAATAATACCGTGCCGGGTTTACTGGCGCGGCCCGCACGACCGGCGACTTGGGTATAGAGTTGTCCAAAACGCTCGGGCGCACGGAAGTCGGCACTAAATAAAGCGCCATCGACATCGAGTAGCCCAACAAGCGTCACATCAGGAAAGTGATGACCTTTGGCCAGCATTTGCGTGCCGACGAGGATTTTATATTCGCCCTTATGAATTGCATTTAAGTGGGTTTCTAATGAGCCTTTCAGGCGGGTGGTATCGCGGTCGATGCGCACTACTGGATGTTTCGGAAACTCCAGTTGCAGTGCCTCGGCGAGTTGCTCTGTGCCTATACCTTGGCCCATCAACATAGTGCTACCACATTTGTGACATTGCTTAGGTATGGCATATTGATTGCCGCAATGGTGGCAGCAAATTTCACCAAGGGATTGATGTACTGTGAAAAACGCGTCGCAGCGGTCGCACTCATGTAAGTGCCCACATTCGTGGCAAAGCAGGGCGGGTGCGAAGCCGCGGCGATTGAGGAATAGTAGCACTTGGTTGCCTGCGTCTAAATGCAGGCGGATTTCGTTCAACAGCGGCACCGACATTCCTGCTTTGAGCGGCATATTTTTAATGTCGATAATGCCTTGGCGCACTTTTTTAGCTGCGCCTGCACGCTCACCCAATTGCAAATGATGGTAACGGCCGCTTAAGGCATTTTGTAGACTTTCGAGTGAGGGCGTTGCCGTACCTAATATCACAGGAATTGATTCTAAATGACCGCGCATGACAGCCAAGTCGCGGGCGTGATATCCGACGCCTTCCTGTTGCTTGAAGCTACTGTCGTGTTCTTCATCGAGTATGATGATGCCGGGATAGGCCATCGGCGTGAACAAGGCCGAGCGGGTGCCGATAATGATGGCGGCCTGACCACAGCGGGCTTGGCGCCAAGCTTCGAGTCTTTGATTGTCGGTTAACCCTGAGTGCAATATGGCGACATTGACTTTAAAACGGCGCTTAAAGCGGTTGATTGTCTGGGGCGTTAAACCGATTTCAGGCACTAAAATTAACGCTTGCTTGCCTTGCTTAAGAATTGCTTCCAGCACCGCCAAATAGACTTCTGTTTTACCCGAACCGGTAATGCCTTCTAATAAAGTACAGTGATACCCTTGTTGCAGATTTAAAGTGGCAACGGCGACGGCTTGTTCTTTATTGAGTTTATGTGGCGTTTCGTCCATTTCGAGTGTGGTGCGCCAGTCGAGGTTAAGCTCGGCGATTTTTTCGTGGCGTGCCACCCAGCCTTTATCTTCTAGGGCTTTCAGTGCCGCTTTACTGATATCTAAGCTGATCACTTCTTCTTGGGTTAAACTGGCGGGTTTGAGTAACTCGAGTAATTTTTTCTGTGCGGGTGCTCGCTTAACCGCTTCTGGCGCAATATTTTGGCCTATCTCAGTTAATTGCCAGAATTGGATCTTTTGCGGCGCGGCATCGAGCCCTTTGCGAAGGGCCACTGGTAAGGCTTGGGTTAGCATCTGCCCTTGGCTGCAAAAATAGTATCTCGCGGCCCAAAGGGTTAATTTATAAAGTGATTCAGGCAACAAAGGTTTATCGTCGATAAACTCAAGCACAGACTTAATCTGCTTAGGCGCTAAGCTGCACGTATCTGTGATACCTGTGACTAATCCGATTAATTGTTGACGACCGAAGGGGGCTTTAACGCGCACGCCTATCTGCGGTGTACTAGGATAAGTTTCGGGTACGCGGTAGCTAAAGGTTTGCCGCATAGGCACAGGTAACGCAACTTCGACAAACAATGACATATGCAGGCAAGTCTTAGGCAAGAATGTGGTTTAGTGTACTCAGCGCGGCTGGCTAGGGCTAGCCCTAATGATGGTTTACCAAGGATAGTTGAGAGTAAATAAATGGCTAATATAGTGAAATCATTAGGTCTACTCGCGTTAGTGTGTAGCGCACAGAGCATGGCACAAGTCTCCCATGTGAGCGTTAACAGCCGCATGTTTGAGTTAGGTGGTTATCCTAAACTCAGGGTGAATGTGATTGCGGACAATCAAGACATGTCGCGCTTAGAGTTTGTAGTGCAGCAAGCTGGCGGCGAAGAAAAGTTAATGGTTGAGGCGCTTAATCGCTTTTTAGTTTTGCTCACGGGTGTTGAAGATGTGAAGGATAGCAGCGCTAAACTCTTAGTGAGAGAGTATCGACTCGACCGTTGGTATGAGGTCAAAAGTATCAATCTATTTGGTGAGGCTAAGCCAACATCGGCCACGCTAACCGCAAAAGCGGCATCGGGCAGTAAAAATATGACGACAGCGCTGGTGCAAAAGCGTGCGGAGAAAGTGAATGCTCAGTCTGTAAAAGTGGCTGCTGAATCCACGCGAGAGTTGGAGGCTAAGCCTGCGACGGCGGTTATCGCGGCTGCAAATACTCATGTCGATACTCAGCCCACAGTGCCAGCGGCTGAAGTCGTGACTGGTTTTAAATTCCCTGAAGCAGTGAATGAGCAAAATACACAGGTTGCTGAGGCAAAGCCTGTCGCCAAAACCTCTGAACCTGTTGCTGTTAAAACAACGGCTGTTGAAACTGTGATGTCTGAATCTGTTGCCGTTAAAACAACGCCTGTTGAAACTGTAGTACCTGAGACTGTTATGTCTGAAGTCGTAGCTACAGAAACTGCGAAGACAACAAATAGCGAACTCAAAGCGAATGCCGCTGAAACGTCCCCAACAGCTTCGCAGATACCTGAACATTGTCAGTTAACTTATCTTGCTGGTGAGACCTTGTGGCGTATCGCGAATCGCTATGCCAACGATTGGGACGTGAGTGTTTATGGCGCTATGCTGGCGATCTACGAGGCGAATCCAGCGGCGTTCTCAAAAAATAAAATCAACGCACTCAAGAGTAATGCGGCTCTGTCCTGTCCTTCAAAAATGATTTTGGCACAGCATTCCAACGCCAAAGAGGCGCAGGCGATGTTTGAAGCTAAAGAGGCGGGAAAATGAAGCGGCGAACTAAAGTCAAAATAGCCGCAGATTAACCGTCAAACGCTCAGATAATCTACTTGTATCCCTTGTGGGTATGCTGTACCATTCTGCGCCCTAAACATATTGTTATTAACATGCATGTGGTGTCCGACTACGGGTTGGAAGAGCGACATGGCCTTACACTTTTGAGGTAACCCCAATGAAACCAGGTATCCACCCAAAATACGCTATCATCACTGCAAACTGTACTTGTGGTAACGTTATCAAAGTAAACTCTACTGCTGGTAAAGATCTGCATTTAGACGTATGTGGTGCATGTCACCCATTCTACACTGGTACACAAAAAGTTGTTGATACCGGCGGTCGTATCGACAAATTCAACAAGCGCTTCGCAGTGCTTGCAAAGAAATAATTGCGATTGCAATGTTTCTAGAAAAGGCGCCTATGGCGCCTTTTTGCTTGCTATCATTTGCCGAACCGCTTTATTTACGCCTATCTTAATACTTATGTTAAATCCCCCATCTGGTACGACTTCACTCAATTAATCGTCAACTTATTGCGTATTGCGAGTTCAAGTATGTAATTCGACTTATTTATAGCAATTAACTATAAGATAAATATGCTAGCCGCTATATATTGTAATTTAACCAACATTTTTGAGATTAACTCGCTACAACTAGCGCTATAACTACAAAATATATGTTTGTTTCCTACAAAATATATTAAGAAATGCAGCTTTATTATAGGAGATAAGTTTATAAAACTAAGCTTAGAGGGTCTATTTGCAGGCTAAAGTGAAATTTCTGAATCTCTTATTTAAAAATTCCCCTTATTGGCGTATCTTACCTCGACCAGCCAGACTATTAACATCACCCTTTGGTGAGACTAGATGTGTGTTGGTAGGCCTTACTCTCATAAATTATAAATGTCGCATTTCAGGATTTTAAAATGTCAGATATTCGTCAACAAGCACTCGATTATCATGAATTTCCAATACCAGGCAAAACCGCAGTTTGCCTTACCAAACCTGCCGAAACGAGTCACGATCTCGCCCTAGCTTATAGCCCTGGTGTGGCTGAGCCTGTGCGTGAAATCGCGGCTAATCCTGACAATGCGTATCGTTATACCAATAAAGGTAATACGGTTGCCGTGATTACTAATGGAACGGCGATCTTAGGTTTAGGCAATTTAGGCCCCTTGGCTTCTAAACCTGTGATGGAAGGCAAAGCATTATTGTTCAAGCATTTTGCAAATATCGATTCGACAGATATTGAGATCACCCACAATACGCCTGAAGAATTTATCAATACAGTTGCAGCGATTGCTGACACTTTTGGTGGTATCAATCTTGAAGATATTAAAGCGCCCGAATGCTTTGTTATCGAACGTGAATTGATTGCCCGTTGTAAAGTGCCGGTATTCCATGACGATCAGCACGGCACCGCAATTGTGACTGCGGCGGGTATGATTAATGCGCTGGAAATTCAAGGCAAGTTGATCAGCGATGCAACGTTTGTGTGTATGGGCGCCGGTGCCGCAGCCATTGCTTGTATGACTATGTTGGTTAAATGTGGTGCGAATCGCGCTAACATTTATATGCTAGACACTAAAGGTGTTATTCATTCTGGCCGTACGGATCTTAATGAATATAAAGCGCTATTTGCGAATGATACTGACAAACGCACGCTTCTTGATGTTATTAAAGGCGCAGACGTGTTTTTAGGCCTATCAGGTCCTGACGTGATTGGTGCAGAAGAAGTTGCGCTGATGGCCGATAAGCCGGTGATTTTTGCCTGTTCTAACCCAGATCCTGAAATCAAACCGGCACTGGCTCACGCAACGCGTAGTGATTTGATCATGGGTACAGGTCGCAGCGATTATCCAAACCAAGTGAATAACGTATTGTGTTTCCCGTTTATTTTCCGTGGTGCCTTGGATGTACGTGCGTCATGCATTAATGATGAGATGAAAATCGCCGCAGTTCATGCCATTGCTGCACTGGCAAAAGAGCCTGTGCCTGCGAGTGTATTAAAGGCTTATCCTAATGTGACTTCACTGAGTTTCGGCCCTGAATACGTGCTGCCAAAACCTATGGACCCACGTTTATTGCCTAATGTTGCCCGTGCGGTTGCACAAGCGGCTATCGACTCTGGTGTTGCTGCTATCCCTACTTTACCTAAATACGCCGACTAAGCTAAAAGTGGTAAAAACATCGAAAAGAGGCTAATTAGCCTCTTTTTTGTTTTTAAGTGGACATTAAAGTCACAGCGTCTTGGTTGCCTTTTAGGTTATGCTACTGAATAATCAACGGACAACTTTGTTGTACTCCTGTTAAAATCGCACAAATAATTATAATAATCCTGCAGGATAGCGGATAGATGAAATTCACCCGAATGTTAACTACAAAATTAACCAGCTTTTGGTTAATGTCATTAGCCGCTATTGCCTTCGTATTTTTGCTGAGCGCTATGATGAGTTTCGTGCAGCTGACCTATAAATTTCAGCAGCAAAAAGTCGCCGAACTCGAAACTATGTTAGTGGACCAATATCAACACCAACCCGATTGGGATTTGGAGGCTTGGCTGCCGCCCATGCTGCTCGCCTACAATGCTGTTGATTTTCGGCTGACCTTGAAAGATGAAGTGATCTTTGCCTATGAAGGCAATCTCACTACGCAAAATGCCATGGTGTATGACCATGTGTTAGATCCAAAATCTGGTCTGCGTATGCAGCTGACTTTGACCCAACCCTTCGAGCATTACACTTTTAGTTGGTATGAAATCCTCATCCTGTTGGTCGGTGTGTTAGCTGTGGCTGCCTTGGTGCGTTTTGGCTATTTATGGTTTTCCCAGCAATTGGATGGCATTGAAGAATTAGCCTTACGCAGCCGATTGATTTTGCAAGGTAAGCACGAGCAAGCGCTCGCGACTCCTGGAAATGGCAAGCCAAGGCTGATTAACCGCGCTTTGACCAAGTTGTTAGAAGAATTACAAGACGCACAAAAAGAGCGCGGTCGTTTTGACAAATTCATTCGTTCTAATACCTTTCTCGATGCGGAAACGCGCATTGGTAATCGACTTTTCTTAAATAACCGTCTCGACGCCCTTAGTCATAATCAGGCGATGCTCGCCCATGGGGTGATTTATTTATTAGAGATGGATGATCTGGATTTACTGCAGCAATCCCAAGGTGAAGCGGTAACCAAAGAGTTATTAAACTCGACTGTTAACGCGATAAGCCAATTACTGCAAACCCAAGCCAACAGTATCTTTGCCCGTCGTTCCCACAATCAATTTGCCATAGTTGTGCCGCAAATCTCGTTAATCGAAGCCGACCAATTCGCCAGTAAGTTACTTAAGATATGTTTGAGCCAGCCGTTACCCGAAGTCGAGAATAGCGATAACTTTTTCCACCTCGGATGCGCTTATTTTACCGCAGGCGACAATGCAGCTCAGTTAATTGAAGAAGCCGATATGGCATTAAGGGCGGCACAATTACAGGGCAATAGTAATTGGTTTATGTACGACAAAGGTGCGATTGATGAAGAGTTTGCTAAAGGCTCGGTGCGTTGGCGTAGCTTTTTAGAAAACGCGTTAGTGCAAAGGCGATTCTTCCCCTTTAGCCAGCCGATAATTGATTCAGATGGTAATGAGCACCATAAAGAGATATTTACTCGGGCGCGGGATAATCAAGGCGCGCTAATTCGTGCCACACTGTTTATTCCAATGGCGAATAAATGTGGTTTAATGCCGCAAGTCGAACGGCAAATTATTGAGCGGGTTTTATTGTTACTGTCGAATGAATTAGCGGGCGGCGTATCGAATGCTCAAACAAATAAAAAATCAGCGCCACAGATATACAGTATTAATCTGAGTTTGGATTCGCTAATGAGTCGAGCTTTTACCCAATGGCTAAAAACGACGCTGTTAGAATATCGTCATTTGACCACACGACTGATTTTCGAAGTGTCGGAAGATATCGTGATTCAGCATCAAGAAAAGTTGCAGCCTAAATTAGATATGATCCGTAAAATGGGCGCGAGATTATGCGTCGATCATGTGGGCCAGCAGGTCGTTGGCACTTACTATATCCGTGAATGTCATTTTGATTTAATTAAGCTACATAGATCGATTGTGCGGCATATTCATTTACGCCCAGAAAACCAATTATTCATCCGTAGCTTGATTGGCGGTTTGTATCGAACGGAAGTGCAAGTTTGTGCCGAAGGGATTGAAGTCTTCGAAGAATGGCAGACACTGCAAATCCTCGGCGTTGGCGCAGCGCAGGGAATGTATTTCAGTGAACCCATTGAAGCTAAGTAAGGCAAGTGCGGTATTTGGGTGACTAATGTCGTCTTAGAGACAAATAGATCCTATTATTCACGTATTTATCTATAAAATACGAGTATTTGCAGCTAAACTATTCAGTGCCAAAATAATGACGTTTGCCGTTTAAAATTAGGTATACAGCAGCTCATCGGGCAAGGAATACTGGAGAGTGGAGTAACAGGAAGTTTAAGCATTAGAGACTACTCACGCTTTTAAATTCAGTTGGTTACAGGCATCTTTATGGAAAAAAGTCTTATAGGTCGACTCGCCTTTTGGCAGAAAAGAACGGATCCGACTAGCCTTGGCGTCTATGTTTGTGCCGATAAATTATGGGTTTACGCACCTGCTCAAGGGGATAGTGCTGAGCAGTGGTTGCCGTTTGAGCTTAAAGATGAACACTGGTCATCGGCGTTTGCTGCCGTCGCTAAATCCTTCCCTAATGCCCAGTTACAACTGATTTTGGCTTCAGGGCTTTATCAATTACTGCTGACCGATAAACCCAATGTCGATACTGTCGAATTATCCCAAGCCTTGCTGTGGTCAATTAAAGACATGGTTACGCTACCTGTGCCGCAAATCCATTTAGACTATTTCGAGTCACCCATTCCCAGTAATAAAATCAATGTGGTGGTGGTCGATAAAGCTAAACTCGTGAGTATGGTGCAGGCCATTCATGAACAAGATTTACAACTTATCGGTATCAGTATCGAAGAGTTTGCCATGACCAACTTATTTGGTGATGACAACCAAGCACGTCTGGTGGTCAGCCATATTCCAGGGCAAGAATTGTTATTGACTGTGGTTAAGCAAGGTCAGCTGTACATGCAGCGGCGTGTGCGAGGATTTACCCAGCTGGATAAGACCCAAGCCGATGAGTTAACTTATGGCATGGCAGACAATTTAAGCTTAGAAATTCAGCGCTCTATGGATTACTTTGAAAGCCAGTTAAGACAAGCTCCAGTATCTTCTATTGAACTTCTCGCTGATGGTGCCGTGGATACTTTAGCTAAGCTAGTGTCGGCAAACTTTAATCAAGCTGTGAATGTCATCGATAAAAGCTGTGTTGGCGCGCGAATGGCGGGATTAGCCTTCGCCGAATTTTCCAGAGGTGCTGAGTGATTAAATACCGAGTCAATCTCTACACTCCTTCCTTACTTCCGCCGAAGCAAAGATTAACCTTTGCACGTTTGGGGGCTTATGCTGCGGGATTTTTGGTCCTATTTGCGGCTTTAGGCGGTTATAGCTACTGGCAAGTCAGTGAGCTGCAACAGGCTCAGCAATTGGCTGCTCAGCAAAAGCTGCAATTCGATACCCAAAAACAGGCATTAGAAGCACAAATTGCCGCGCGTAAACCCGATGCCGATCTCGTTGCGCGAGTCGATTTAGCGGCACAACAGTTAGAGCTGAAGCAGTTACTCATGGGTGAATTGAGCCTTAGGGCCTCTCTAACCAGCCGAGGTTTTGCGCCTGTACTTAAAGATTTAGCGGTCGTGTCGGATGCTAGCGTGTGGCTTAGTCATATCGTCATTAATGAGCAAGATTTTATGTTCGAAGGTTTTGCCGACCATCCCCAAAGCATTCCGCAGTGGATTGGCAAACTTAAGACTACGCAGACTTTAAAGGGGCAAGCTTTCTCGTCGATGAGCATGGATCGCGGTGAAGATAAACCTTTGGCCTTTACCTTGAAGAGCGATAACAAGGAGGAGGCCGCGCAATGAAGCAGAAGTTAGCCCAACTAGGACAACAGTTTGATGCGTTAAGTCGCCGTGAGCGAGTGCTTATCTCAGTCGCCATTCTGGCCGTGGTCGGTATGCTGAGTTATTTACCCTTAGAGTCTTTGTGGAAAACCCATGTGGCGTTGTCACAACAGTTAAAAGCTTTAGAGCAAGAAAACGCGATTTCGGCCCAGCAGGTTGACTTGTATCAGCAACGTTTAGCGTTAGATCCCAATCAAGATTACCAACAGCGTTTAGTGTTATTAGAGCAACAAAATCAAGCCTTAGATGCCCAGCTCAATGAGCAGATGGTGGATATGGTGCCGGCAGACTATATGCCACAGCTGCTGGGTAATTTACTGGGACAAGTGCAAGGGATTAAATTAATTAAGTTTATGTCGATAGCGCCTATTCCCCTGTTAGCTGTGGGTGACGAGAAGAAACTCAATCTGTATAGCCATGGTATTCGTATGAGCTTAGAGGGCGATTATTTCTCTGTGCTGCGCTTTGTGGAAGCCGTGGAGGCCATGCCAGATAAACTTTATTGGAAGCGTCTCGACTATAAAGTCGCAGAATATCCCCAAGCGACAATAGAGATTGAACTTTATACCTTGAGTATTAATAAGGACTTTATCAGTGTCTCTAAATAAGTCTTATATTATCAGTGTGTTGTTATTGGTCAGCAGCCCTATGGTGTCTGCTGAATCACTGCGTGACCCTACCTTGCCCGGTAAAGGTTTTGCTGTGGTGGGTCATGCGAGTCAAGCGCAGGATCAGGCAATGGTACTTAACAGCATAGTGAGTTCAGGCAACACGGCTTATGCTGTGATAAATAACAAGATATTGTCTGTTGGCGACAGCATTGAGGGGCAGAGTATCGTCAAGATCACCCCCACTTATGTGTCGCTATCCGATGGACGGAAATTGACATTGTTTCAAGCAATAACAGAGAGATAGGGAATACACCTCAGATGAAAGCGATTAAATACTTTACACCTCTGCTCTCACTTTGCCTTGTGGCGTGTCAGACCACAAACAGGCCACAGCCGGAGGCGAGTAAGGCGGAATTAGCGGCCTCAATGGCGACGGCTACGGCATCAACGACGCCACCGCCTGCGACTATGCCGGATGCGGTTCAGCGAGAATTGAATTCGGGCGCTTTACTGTCAGGCTTAACCCCTGCGCTGGAAACTGAGCGTCGTTTCGATGTCTCTGCCCATGATGTGGATGCCAAAGTATTTTTTCCAAGCTTAGTCCAAGGTACGCCGCTGAGTGTTGCCGTGCATCCCGATGTGCAAGGTACGATTTCGCTATCCCTTAAAGGTGTAACCTTAAGCGAAGCGATTCAAGTGGTTGAAGATATCTACGGTTACGAAGTGAGCCGTGAAGGGCGTATTCTAAGAGTGTTCCCCGCTGGAATGCGTACTGAGACTTTCCCGCTGAATTATCTTTATATGGAGCGCGACGGCTTATCAGTGACCTCTGTGAGTTCTGGACGGATTTCCGATAGCAATAATTCCAATAGTAATTCGAGCAATAACAACTCAAATAACAGTGGTTCGAGTAATAACAGCTCCAACAGCAGTAATGGTAATAACTCCAGCAGCAATGGCAGCAGCGATAGCAGTAACGGTACATTTATCCGCTCGCGCACTAAGACTGATTTTTGGGGCGAGCTGAAAGAAACGTTGACGGCGATTATTGGTGACACAGGAAATGGGCGGCAAGTGGTGGTCACGCCGCAGGCGGGTTTAGTGACCATTCGTGCTTTCCCAAGTGAATTACGCCAAGTTCGCACTTTCTTAAATTCTGCCGAGAGTCATCTGCAGCGCCAAGTGATCTTAGAGGCTAAGATCATCGAAGTCACATTATCCGATGGCTACCAGCAGGGCATCCAATGGGACAATGTGCTTGGTCATGTTGGCAATACGAATGTGAATTTTGGGACTTCGAAAGGCCCTGGTTTAAGCGATAAAATCACTTCGGCGATCGGTGGTGTGACCTCGCTGAGTATTAAAGGCTCCGACTTTACGACCATGATCAATCTGTTAGATACCCAAGGCGATGTGGATGTATTGTCTAGCCCAAGGGTTACTGCATCGAATAACCAAAAAGCGGTGATTAAAGTCGGTACTGATGAGTATTTTGTCACTGACGTTTCATCGACGACAGTTGGTGGCACGCCGCCTGTTACTACTCCACAAGTCGAGCTTACGCCGTTTTTCTCAGGTATTGCCTTAGATGTCACGCCGCAAATTGATAGTGACGGCAATGTGTTATTGCACGTGCATCCATCCGTTATCGATGTGAAAGAGCAGACTAAAAATATCAAAGTGAGTGATGCTTCGTTGGAGCTACCTTTAGCTCAGAGTGAAATTCGCGAGTCTGACACCGTTATCCGCGCCGCTTCCGGTGACGTGGTCATCATCGGTGGCTTGATGAAGAGTGAAAACATTGAAGTGGTATCGCAAGTGCCTTTGTTGGGTGATATTCCTTTCCTCGGTGAATTGTTTAAAAACCGCAACAAGCAGAAGAAGAAAACTGAGCTGATTATTCTGTTAAAACCTACGGTAGTTGGCGTCGATACCTGGAAAACTGAGCTACAACGTTCTAAGACCTTATTAGATCGTTGGTATCCGGAGACAAAGTAAGCTTCTATGTATCAGAAGCATTTTGGCTTAAACCAAGCCCCATTTTCACTAACACCCAATACCGGATTTTTTTTCGGCCTGTCGCCACACGTAGAAGCCTTGCAAGTGTTGCAAACTGCGCTACAAACGGGCGAAGGTTTTATCAAGGTGACAGGGGAAGTGGGGACTGGTAAAACTCTGATTTGCCGCAAGCTTATCAATGAATTACCGACTAAGTTCCATTGCGCCTATCTACCCAATCCTTACCTTACGCCTGCAGAGTTACGCTGGGCGGTGGCGAGTGAGTTAGGCCTTAAATACGCCAGCAATATCGACCAGCAGCAGCTCACTGGGCTTATCCAGCAGCAGCTTTTAGCTTTGAGCGCCCATGGTCACGCCATCGTATTAGTGCTCGATGAAGCGCAGGCATTGCCGGACGACAGTTTAGAGGCGCTGCGGTTATTCACTAATCTCGAAACCGAGACGCGTAAGTTATTGCAGGTGGTGTTATTTGGGCAACCCGAACTTGATGAAAGACTTAAACGCCAAGAATTCAGGCAATTAAGACAACGTATTACTTTTAGCTACAACCTTCGCCCACTGACATGGGATGAAACCGATGCTTATATTCGTCACAGATTAGCCATAGCAGGGCGTGCGGGCGAACCACTCTTTACATCACGGGAAACACGTCAGATTGCCTATGCGTCCCGAGGGATCCCCAGATTGATCAATATTCTTGCCCACAAAGCCTTGTTACTGAGTTTCGGCGAGGGCGCTACGCGTGTGCAAACCTCCCACGTTAAAGCAGCGATTCAAGATACCGAAGATGCAAGTGTTCGCCGATTATTATCTTGGAAATGGCTGCCTTTTTTCACTCTGATAACTGTGGCTTTCGGTTTGGGATTACAACACGTTTTGAGGAGTGTTGTATGAGTGTGATCAACAAGATGTTGCAGGACCTCGACAAACGTCAGCAGGGGCACGAACTCAGCAATGTGGCTCAACCGCAGGTGCAATATTTAGCTCGCAGGCGTTCATCATCTCACTGGCTGCTGCTCTGTGGTTTTTCACTGCTACTCGGTGGCGGCGCGGTTTATGGCTGGCAATTTTTCATGGCAGAGCCTGCAGAAGCGACAGCTTCATCTCAAGTGCAGGAACAACATACATTAACCGTCCAAACTGAGTCTGTGCGGATCGACAGTGTTGCCTCAAACGAATCTGCACCTAACGTCGATGCCGCTGCTGAACCCTTGAAGCTTGCGACGACACAGAAGATTGCGGCGGCGATGACAGCGAATAGTGAAGAGTTTGAACCAAGTGCCACCGAAGGAGCATCGAGTCAGGCACCAGAATTGGGAACCGCAAAAGAAGCTGAGCATGAGCAACAAGCTCAGCCACACTCGCAACCACAACAAAAACCACAAGCAGACGTGAGCCTTGCACTCGCAGATGACAAGGTCGATACGGTAAGCGAGCCAAGCCATTCACAGCCAAATCGTGCGACATCGAGTGTGCGTAGCGCCGAGGTCACTGTAGCCGCGCCCTCTGCATTAATGATGTCGGAGCGGGCCAGTGTTGCCGCCGATAATGAAGGTCACGCGAGCAATGGGCTTAACGTACAAGAAGTTAAAGCAGATGCAGGCACTAATCGACTCGCGCCCAAAGAACAAGGGCAAATGGCGATTACTGAGGTGAAGTTAACGCCAAAGCAGCTGGCAAAGAAGCGGTTCACGTTAGCGAGCGAGGCAGAAAGGGATGGTAAGCTCAAAGATGCCATTAGTTACTATGAGCAAACATTAGGCTTTGATCCCAGTATGCATGAAGCGCGCAAGCAGTTAGCTGCGCTGCATTATGGCCAAGGTCAATTAGCCAAAGCCAGCGAAGTGTTACAGCAAGGCATGCTGTTATTCCCGCAGCAATTAGACTTTGCCTTATTGCTCGCTCGGGTTCAGCAAGCCTCTGGTCAGGCTGATCTCGCATTAGCGACGTTAGCCAACATACCTGATACGCATCCGCTGGCGAGACAAAAGTGGATGGCACAATCGGATCTGGCGCAAAAGCTAGGGCAGTTTTCAGTGTCGGAACAAGCCTACAGGCAGTTATTACAACAAGAACCCCAACAGGCTAAATGGTGGATGGGACTGGCTTATGCGCTTGATTCGCAGCAGCAATTTTTCCAAGCACGCCAAGCCTATCGGACTGCATTAGGCCACAGAGGCTTATCGGCGCAGGCGAGTGCTTTTATCGAACAACGTTTGACTCAGCTAGGAGATAGCCAATGAAACCCAGATTAAAAATGCGTTTGGGCGATCTGTTAGTTCAAGAAGCCATTATTACCGAAGCGCAGTTGCAACAGGCGTTAGGCGAGCAGCGCAATACGGGCAAAAAACTGGGCCGTACCCTCATTGATTTGCAATCGATTACTGAGCATCAGTTGCTGCAGTTCTTGTCGCAACAATTGAATGTGCCTTTGCTTGATATCAGTAAAATGCCGATCCCAGCGGAAGTTGTGCATCTTATTCCTGAGGTGCAAGCCCGACGTTTCCGCGCTTTAGCGGTTGAAGACAGGGGCGATAGCGTACTGGTAGCTATGAGTGATCCTGCCGATTTGCAAGCGCTCGATCACCTCGAAATGCTTATCGCACCTAAGCGTTTGAAGTTAGCGGTAGCGCCCGAGCAGCAACTGCTGCAAGCGTTTGATAACTTATATCGCCGTACAGATCAAATAGCTCAGATCGCCGGTAAGCTCGAAGAAGAATACGCCGCCGATGAGATGTTCGATTTAGCCAGCCTGACTTCTGGTGACAGTGACAATGAAACCACAGTGGTTAAGTTGCTGCAGTCGATTTTTGAAGATGCGGTGCAAATGCGCGCCTCGGATATTCATATCGAACCCGGTGATAAAGTTTTACGTATTCGTCAACGTATCGATGGTCAGCTACATGAAACGATTCTGAATGAAGTTAATATTGCCGCAGCTTTAGTATTGCGACTTAAGTTGATGGCTGGACTCGATATTTCTGAAAAACGTTTGCCGCAGGATGGCCGTTTCCACATGGAAATCAAAGGTCATCATATCGATGTGCGTATGTCGACTATGCCGATTTACCACGGCGAATCTGTGGTAATGCGGTTACTCGATCAATCGGCGGGGTTATTGACCCTAAACGAAACTGGTATGCCGCCTGCTATTTTGGCGCGTATTCGTAAACAGATTAAACGCCCCCACGGCATGTTGTTGGTCACTGGTCCCACGGGTAGCGGTAAAACCACCACTTTGTACGGTATTTTGAGCGAGCTCAATACCGCCGACCGTAAGATCATCACGGTGGAAGATCCGGTCGAGTATCAATTGCCACGGATCAACCAAGTACAAGTTAACCATAAGATTGGCTTAAACTTTTCCAACGTATTGCGCACCACCTTACGTCAAGACCCCGATATCATCATGGTAGGGGAAATGCGTGACCAAGAAACCGTGGAGATTGGTCTGAGGGGCGCATTAACGGGTCACTTTGTGCTATCAACCTTGCATACTAACGATGCGGTCACCAGTGCGCTGCGTTTACTCGATATGGGCGCTGCGAGTTATTTAGTTGCCAGTGCCTTAAGGGTGATTATTGCCCAGCGTTTAGTGCGCCGCGTTTGCCATAACTGTGGCGTTGAGTATCAGCCGACACCGCAGGAAAAAGCTTGGCTGAGTAGTGTGAGTCGTAAAGATTTTACCCATGCAAACTTTAGAATCGGTACCGGTTGCCAGAGTTGTAACGGCAGTGGTTATCGTGGCCGTATTGGTATTTTTGAGATCCTCGAGCTCGACGAAAAAATGATCGATGCGATGCGTACCGGTAATCCGCAGGATTTTGCCAGAGCCGCGTTGCAGAGCCCTAACTTTACCCCGCTCGCCGAGTCAGCGTTGCAATATTTGAGCGAAGGCATGACGACCATTGAAGAGGTGGCTAAGTTGGTCGAGGATGTGAGTGAATCACAAATACCTTTGTCGAAGGATATTATTAGCCAACAAGGCGTTGAGGCGTAATTATGCCGATTTATCAATACCGTGGACGCAGTGGTCAAGGTCAATCCGTTACGGGGCAATTGGATGCGGCATCGGAAAGTGCCGCTGCTGACATGCTATTGGCGCGGGGGATTATCCCCCTTGAGGTCAAAGTCGCCAAAGTGGTTAAGTCATTCTCACTGGCTAAGTTATTTGGTGGAAAAGTCGCGTTAGAAGAATTACAGATTTTTACTCGGCAAATGTACTCCTTGACCCGTTCTGGCATCCCGATTTTGCGGGCGATTGCGGGCTTGTCTGAAACCGCGCATTCCCAGCGGATGAAAGATGCGCTCAATGATATTTCTGAGCAGCTCACCGCAGGCCGACCCTTATCATCATCCATGAATCAACATCCCGATGTATTTGATTCCTTGTTTGTTTCTATGGTGCACGTGGGCGAAAACACCGGTAAGTTAGAAGATGCCTTTATTCAGCTGTCGGGTTATATCGAGCGTGAGCAGGAAACGCGGCGACGAATTAAATCGGCCATGCGTTATCCCATGTTTGTATTGATTTCGATTGCACTCGCTATGGTGATCCTCAATATCATGGTGATCCCTAAGTTCGCCGAGATGTTTTCCCGATTTGGCGCCGACTTACCTTGGGCGACAAAAGTGTTGATAGGTACATCGAATCTGTTTGTGAATTATTGGGCGCTGATGTTGGTGGCGCTGATTGGCACTATCATTGGCATCCGTTATTGGCACCATACGGAAAAGGGCGAGAAACAGTGGGATAAGTGGAAACTGCACATCCCCGCCGTAGGATCGATTATCGAGCGCTCGACGTTAGCCCGTTATTGTCGCAGTTTCTCTATGATGCTGAGCGCTGGCGTGCCGATGACACAAGCCCTAAGTTTAGTGGCTGATGCGGTAGATAATGCCTACATGCACGACAAAATAGTCGGTATGCGTCGTGGGATTGAGTCTGGCGACTCTATGCTAAGGGTATCGAATCAGAGTAAGTTATTTACGCCGTTGGTGCTGCAAATGGTGGCAGTGGGTGAAGAGACGGGGCAAATCGATCAATTACTCAATGATGCGGCAGACTTCTATGAGGGCGAAGTAGACTATGATTTAAAGAACCTCACCGCTAAATTGGAGCCTATTTTGATCGGTTTTGTGGCCGTGATTGTTCTCGTGTTGGCCTTAGGGATATACCTGCCCATGTGGGATATGCTCAATGTGGTCAAGGGCGGTAAATAATCGATATGGAAAATGTTTATCTCCTCTCTTATGTGTGGGGCTGAGGTTAAATGCAGACTCAGCAAAAGACAGAAAGCGATCTATTACGCCTCTATGGGCGTATGATAACCATAGGGTTAGTGTTGGTTATCATGGCGGTGATTGGTGCTAAGTACTTTTTTACCCTACCGCAAATCGCTGCCCGTGGATTAGAAGTCGATCATGCGCGTTTTTTAAATGTGCTGGTGATGGTGCGCTCCCAATGGCTATCTTTGGGCAAGCCGCCGCAGATGCAGTTGAATTGGGAGGTGTTTGACAACATATCCAAAGACACTGAGTTTAGTGTCGTCGATATCAATAGTTTAGGATGGCCACAACCTAAACAGTTAAACGGCCAAGGTTGCCAAGATTTGTGGCAGCAACTTATGGGTGCCGAAGTGGATAACGCAGGGCTGGTTGCTGATTATTTAGTTAAGGATAACAGCTGCCACTATCGGTCGCACAATGGCGATAGTTTAGGCTATCAACTGAACTCTGGCAGGGTCATTTTTTTGACTGCACCCTAAAATATTGTTAACTCAAAGGCTTTTTAAAATTGATTTAGCTGTTAGAATAAAATTTCTTAAGTATGGGGCATATATATGAAAACTAAGCAAACAGGTTTCTCATTAATAGAGCTTGTGATTGTGATTGTGATTTTAGGGCTACTCGCCGCAACCGCGATCCCACGATTTTTAAATGTCACCGATGATGCTGAAGACGTCAGTGTTGATGGTGTCGCGGGTGGTTTATCGACTGCCGTTAGCTTTGTGCGTTCGCAGTGGGAAGTCGATGGGCGCCAAAATAGCAGTGTGATCTTAGATGGTACGTCAGTTTCGCTCGATCCTCGTTTTGGTTATCCAACGGGAACTTCAGTAACTAGTGCCACAGCTATGACAAATGTCAGTTGCCAACAAGTATTTAATACCGTGTTGCAGAGCGCTCCACGAAACGTATTATTTAACCAAGATGCACGTAATCAACGTTATACTGCCCGTGTCATTAACGCTGCAGGTGGTAGCGCTAATTCGATTACAGGCACTGTCGTTGCTGGTTTAGATTTATGTGTTTATCACCAGGTGGCTTCACTGGTGCTAAATCAAACGAATGGTGTACCCACTCCCGCTCCCGATTTAACAACGGTAGGTGCTAAGGGAATAGTGTATAACCCCGGCACGGGCAGAGTGTTAAGCTTTACCCAAACGCCATTTGTACCATAGAAACTAAAGCGTCATGCTTAAGTTAATCAACTTTTTTGTAAAGTTATTGAATAGGTAATTAAGAATGAAAAGACAACAAGGTTTTACCTTAATAGAATTAGTAGTAGTGATCATCATCTTAGGTATTCTTGCTGTCACAGCGGCACCTAAGTTTATTAATCTCCAGTCTGATGCATACGCATCCACTTTGAATGGCGTCAAAGCCTCTTTGCAAGGTGCTAATTCGCTTGTTTACTCTAAGGCGGCTATTCAGGGAGTGGAGAGTAAGGATGTATCTAGCATTATCATCGATGATAAAGGTAATTCTGATGCAGCTGACGATGTTGAAGTTGACGGTGTTTATGGATATCTGAAGCAAGCTGCAGCTGATATGGTCTTAGTGCTTGATTTAGATACCACTAACGAGTGGACGATTGTTGAAGCGCCTGCGGTTACAACGACGCTTACAACTCCTGCAATAATTCATCCTAAAAAGTTAACGCCTTCAAATACGGCAAAATGCTGGGTTGAATACAAACAGGCGGATGCCAGCAATCCTCCTAAGTATCATATTGAGTCATCTGGTTGTTAATTAAGGGTTTTAAATGAAAAGACAAAGTGGTTTTACATTAATTGAGTTAGTGGTTGTGATCATTATTTTAGGCATTTTAGCTGTTACCGCAGCGCCTAAGTTTATTAATCTACAATCGGATGCTAGAGCTTCAACAGTGAAAGGATTAGAAGCTGCAATTAAAGGTGCGGATACGCTTATCAACTCAAAGTCTTTAATCGCAGGCAATAATACTGTTGCTTCAACAGCTACACCCCCGCCATCTGTTAGTGTATCTACAGGTAACAAAGTTTTGATTAACTATGGACATGCAACACCTTTATGGACAGGTTCCTTGGAAAATGCTTTGGATATTAAGGTTGCTCCTAGCGGAACATCAAGTGAGTGGCTCTATGTTTTAGCTACTGGTAGCATTTATTTCTATCCTCAAGGGCAAACTGTTCCTGACGGAACGGCCGCAGGTGGCCAATGTTATGTTCAGTACGTGAATGATTTGGATTCATACGGTCCAATTACAGTGACTCCTGTAGTAACAGGCTGTTAAGTCTATTAAGACTTAAAGGCCTGCCTAGCAGGCCTTTTTTTTAGGTAAAATGCGGTTCTTGCATTATTTTAAAGAAATGAGTCCGCCAAGAATTTACCGACATTTATTTGCGTTAATCATACTGTTGGCAGAAACTGAACTTAGTACTTGAAATCAGCAATTAACCCGAGTGATGCTTAACTTCTCTATGTCAAAACAGGCCGGATTTACCTTAGTTGAATTAGTGACGACCATCATCTTGATTTCAATTCTTGCTGTGGTTGTACTGCCACGCCTGTTTACTCAGTCTTCTTACAGTGCCTATAGTTTACGTAATGAGTTCATTAGCGAGCTGCGTCAAGTACAGCAAAAAGCGCTCAATAATACTGACAGGTGTTTTCGTGTAACCGTTTCTGGTACTGGCTATCAAGTGAGTCAATTCTCTACCCGAAATGGGGCGGTTTGTTCTGGTACAGCATTATCGCCCAACCCGCTTTATAGCCAAGCTTTTCAAGGTGGTGCTCAATTAGTGCTAGTAGGCCCTAACAGTATTAACAGCAGTAACTTCAGCCTCGATTTCGATATCGATGGTAGCACTTCGTTGGCTTGTAATGGGCCATGCATTAATGTGATTGCTAATGACACTGTGATGATTAACGTCTCCAGCGAGGGTTATATTTATGCGAATTAATCCTCGGTTGCTATTGGGTAAAGCATCAGTAAAAACATCCAAAAAAGCCAAACCACAGAAGGGTTTTACCCTTATCGAATTAGTGATTGGCATGCTGGTGATTGCCATTGCGATAGTGATGCTAACCAGCATGTTATTTCCAGAGGCGGATCGTGCGGCTAAGACTTTGCATAGAGTGAAGAGTGCCGAGCTTGCTCATTCGGTGATGAATGAGATCTGGGGCAAGCGTTACGATCAAAACACTAATGCCAATGGCGGTGTGCCTGCCTGTGGTAGTCTTTTAGGGTTACCTTGCTCAAATGTGACCAGTTTAGGGTCATCGGAGTGGAAATGGCCTAATGAAGGCGAGGGCCGTAACGATTTTAACGATGTGGACGATTATCACGGTTTAAGTCAAAACGCCACTATGCTCAACTCAACCCAAACCTATGCCGCTGCTTATCCTAACTATCGTTTAAGTGTCACTGTCGCCTATGGGCCTGCGCCCAATACTAAGCTAGTCACCATTAATGTGACTACGCCGGACAATGAAGTGATCACTTACAATCTGGTGAGGAGCAATTACTAATGGGCTCTTTAACTGCACAGCGTATGCAAGCATCCACACGGGGGTTTACCTTAGTTGAGATGGTCACAGTGATCTTGATTCTGGGGATTCTTGTGGTCGGGGTGAGCAGTTTTATTATTTTTGGTACGCGGATTTTTGTTGAGTCGAGTTCAGTCGATCAAGTACTAAGCCAGAGCCGTTTTGCCGTTGAGCGAATGACCCGTGAGCTACGTAGTGCTTTGCCCAACAGTGTGCGTCTTAATAGCGATTCGCTGACCTATCAATGTATTGAATTTGTACCGATCGAGGCCAGCACAACTTATCTCACTATGCCAATCATCCCCGCAGCGGCTGCGAGTACTGGGATCGTGATTCTTGATAGAAATCAGGATGAGAATAAGATTAGTGAGAATCAATTCGCTTGGATCTATCCTTTGGTTGACGCCGATGTGTATAGCAGCGCGAGACAAAAACGGGCACAGGTTAAAACGATTGCTATCTCGGATCCCTCTTTTGAGCATCAAGTGACACTGACTTTTACTGCGCCAACACGTTTTGCCGAAGCATCACCACGACAACGGATCTATTTTGGTTCGAGTCCTGTGAGCTATTGCTTTGAAAAGGGTGCAAGCGGTAATGATTTACAAATAGTGCGTTATGCTGGTTATAACTTTAATACCGTTCAACCAAATCCAGCCACTATGGGTACGGGCGTGCTAATGGCGCAAAGTGTGGCGAATCGTCTCGATAATAGTAATGACTTGCCGTTGATCTTAACGCCATCGAGTTTAGTCAATAATGCCATGGTGCACTTGCAGCCAAGATTTAATGTCAATGGTGAGACGTTCCAATATCGACATCAAGTGCAGGTGATCAATGTTCCTTAATTCATATTGTCGCTCGGTAGGGCGTAACTCAGCATCCAGAACATCACTATCAAGATCAAAATCTTATGTTCTACCTGTGCGGCAGCGGGGCAGTGCGCTGATCATCGGCGTGTTTGTGATTTCTGTGATGTTTTTACTGGCTTCGGCACTGATTAAGATCGTGGAGGACGGCGATACAGGGTTAACCCAAGAAGTGTGGGGCACTCGTGCCTTTGCCGCTGCAAACAGTGGTGCAGATGCGGCATTAGCGCAGTTATTTCCACTCGCAGCGGCAGTAGGGGATGTGCCAGCCTGCTCTAGCGTGTCTTCAACTTGGAAAAATATGCCTAATGTGACTGGTTTTCATGCTTGTAGTGTTTCTTTGACTTGTACTGAATATAAGGTGGGCGCAGTGACTCAGTATAGAATTAACAGCACGGCAGTTTGTGAAAGCGGTGATACGCGTGTTAGCCGACAAGTTGAGGTAGAAGCTCGTGGAAACTGATTTTTCGGCTGTAATGATTAGGCGTCAGTTATTTAAATTACTCATTATTGTGACATGCCTCGTTTTTTCTTCTTTTTCATCTGCGTTAAAAGCCGATTGGAGTAATACCTTTATTGCGGGGGTTAACAATTATGATGTAAGCGGCACTATAACGTTTAATAGCGCATACTTGTACAACGCTCCCTATGATGGTTTTTTCTCTATATACAGTTCATTACCCACCCGTAATTATAACCAAGGTGGTTACTGGGCTGATTTTTTATGCGTGCCTTCTAATGGGTCAGCTCGATTCTGTCGGGCTGGAAATTATGTTGCGAGTCTACCGTCAACACGCTTGGATTTTGGTCAGTGTAAGTCTTCCAGCTCAGTGGATATTGGTCCTCCAACTTATAATAATACGCAGATTGATATAGTTCAGGGTGAGTATAAGAACGTTCTTTTAAAGGGTGAATCCGATAAAACAATTCGATTTGTAAGCCCTAATGGTGTGTACAAAATGAAATCGTTGACGGCTACCTCTGGGAGAATTGTACTGTCAGCAGGTCAGTATTGGATTGAAAACTTAGCGATAAATGATGGCGTTACTTTAGTTTTTCCTTCTACGGGTACAGTGTCATTTTTTATTAAGAATAACTATAGACATTACAACTTAAATACCATTGGACAGCCAGAAAAATTTCTCATTTATAGCTATTCAAATTTCACTCTCAATGGAGGGGCATCTCTTAAATCCTATGTTGTTGCAGAAGGAAATGCGGTGCTAGATGGTAGTTCTTATTTGGAAGGAGCTATTACTGCAAGAAATATTAGTTTAGGTGGCAACAGTAGTATTAAATTTGATGATAATGCTGCAAAGATTGATGTTGTTCCAAATTGTAATCCTGCGCCCGTTTTACAGTGCTTTAATGATCGTTTCTCTCTGGGTGCTTTAAGCAATGACTGGGTGGTTTCACGTAGTAGTGGTTCGTTTACTCCTTCGGTTGTCAGTGGTCGTATGCGCTTAACCGAGGCGAAATCGAATCAATCCACCGCCTCGACCTATCAAAGATTATTCCCAGCAGCCAATAACTTAGTCGAGATCCAGTTCGAGCACTATGCCTATGGTGGTACTGGTGCCGATGGTATCGCGGTGGTGTTATCAGATGCCGCCATTACGCCCCAGCCCGGTGCCTTTGGCGGCCCCTTAGGTTATGGATTTAAGCCCGGCATTAGCGGCTTTGCTGGCGGCTGGTTGGGTATTGGGATCGATGAGTTTGGTAACTTCTCCGGCGAAGGCGGTGACGCTGATACTAATATTGGGCAGCGGCGCCAATCCGTTGCAGTACGGGGTTCTGGTGTTGGAACATCGGGATATCGTTACTTACACGGTGCCTGTAATGATGGCAAAACAAATGTTAATAGTAATTGCTTATCGCCAACCGTTGATAGCAGTAGTAATAGTGCGACATCAAGATACAAAATCACCGTTGACTCACGGACTACGGGTCAGGCTGTGGTTAAAGTCGAACGGAATACTGGTTCCGGTTTTCAGTCCTTAATTTCTCCTTTCAACGTAGCCACAGAAAGAGGCCAAGCGGCGATTCCGAGTGATTTTTTATTGTCATTAACTGGCTCGACGGGGGATTACTATAACAATCATGAAATCGATAATATTCAAGTCTGTGCTTTAAAAGCTAACCCTATTGGCGCACAAATCGATCATTTTGAGTTTGATCATACGGGTCAAGGGCTGACTTGTAGTCCTGAAACGGTCACTATCCGAGCTTGTGCTAATGCGAACTGTAGCCAACTGTTTACCGATCCAATAACGGCCACTTTACTGCCTGACTCAACGACAGATGGCGTATGGGTTGGCGGTAACCCAGTTAGTTTCAGTAATGGAACGACACAATTGCAGCTGAGACGAAATACACCTGGAGTCACGACGTTAGGAGTCAAGGGCTCAAACCCAACGACCAAAGCCTTAAGTAAGACGCTTTGTCGTATTGGCAATAGTGCATTAAGCGAGAATAATTGTTCTCTGATTTTTGCTGATAGTGGTTTTATTTTTGACGTGCCTGATAAGGTGGCAAATAAAGCCGTTAATGTTTCAGTAAAAGCGGTTAAAAAATCGGATACCACTCAACAGTGTGTTGCCAATTTTAAAAGCCAGACTAAAAGCGTTAGTTTTTGGAGCACCTATGTGACGCCAAACTCACCTATTTCTCCGCAAGCCGTCACTATTAATAATACGGCTATTGGTAAAGTTAGTACGGCAGCAAAACCCGTCAATATTGTGTTTGATGCTAGTGGCACAGCAACCATTGCCGTGAATTACCCTGATGCAGGCAAGTTACAGTTAGATGCACAATATACTGGGACAGGCGATGAACAGGGGTTAGTGATGATAGGCTCTGACCAATTTGTCAGCGTACCTGCTGGGTTATGTGTCAAACCCGTGGACGCCAGCGCCAGTTGCCCAAGTGCGGATATGAGCTGTAATGCCTACCGTAAAGCGGGACAGAATTTCGGTATGACGGTTCAGGCAATGGCTTGGGAGAAAGATGGCGATAAGGACTTTTGCTCGGGCAACTTATCTACGCCTAACTTTAGCGATCAAGCCATGCGGCTTGCTAGTAAAGTCGTTGCGCCAAGCATTTCCAGTGGTGGCCATGATGGCGCATTAGGCGTGGCATCCTATAGCCACTCGGCACAGGCCAATAATCTCAATACCTTAACTAATCAGACGATTAGCGAAGTGGGGGTATTCCAAATTGCGGCGCAGGCGAGCCCTAATTATTTAGGGACGGCAAGCAGTTTAAATATTCCAATTGGCTATTCAGCCAATATTGGCCGTTTTGTGCCTGACAGATTTTTAGTCAGTGACATATCTGTCATACCTGCCTGTGGCGGCTTTAGCTATATGGATCAGTTGTTCCCTATGTCGATGAAGCTCAGTGCTTTAAATATCGCGGGGGATATAACGAAAAACTATTTCCCGCCATTCTCCCTGGCTACTGCCAAATTAGTGGGAGAAAACAACAATAATGGTGTCGATTTACAGAGTCGCTTAAGTGCCTTACTTATAAATGCTGATAGTTGGGATCAAGGCGTGGCGATGGTCGATGCTTCTTACCGAGCTAACTTTAGTCGGGTGACCCCAAATGTGGCGACGAATTTGTATCAAGATGGTCCTTTCGAATCATTTGATATTGGCGTGCAATTGATGGATAACGATCCTCATCCCAATAGCATTTATTCCTATGTCGCTTCGCCAGATATGGATGCGACAACGACGGGCAATTGCACTAACTGTAGTTCTAAGAAAATCAGCACTCAAATCTTGCGTCACGGCCGTGTGGTGATGGATAACACCTATGGTCCTGAGACAGAAATACTGCGTATGCCGACTCGGGCCGAATATTGGAATGGTAGCAGTTGGGTATTGAATACCAACGATAGCTGCACTTTCACCACCTATGGCCTTGCTTCTCAGGTTGATAATGCTGGTCTTGGCTACAACTTTGATCCTGACTTAGTGGCGGGGCAAAGTGTTGTACGTTCTGGCGGGACTGCAACATTCCAAGCTGGCCAATTTGAGTTGCTCTGGCAAGCTGTAACCTCAACTGGTGCGCCATACCGCGGTCAAGTGACTGCGCCCTTTGATGTGCCGACATGGCTAGAATGGTACTGGAATTGGAATGGTGTATCACCAACAGATCTTACTGATCCGCGGGCAAGTGCGTATTTTGGCCGTTATCGTGGTCATGACAGAATCATCTATTGGCGTGAGGTAAACTAATCTAAGTGATTTCAGTCATTAGATTGAACTGAGTCTTTCGTATTGATTGGGCGTCAGTTTCATTTATTGAAGGTCGATTGAAACCCTAGCGACAGATTCTAAATGCAATTTCTGAGTTTGACATTTGTTGTTGGTTTGTATGTTTCTTCGTTTTCGGTTGTCGATATTTTCGTCAATAAACAGTATTTTCCGCTTAAATACTGTTTTTTAGAGGACGATTTGAAAAAAAATCACTTCATTAGCGATTGTTAACCTCCTCGGTCTTGTGGAATCAGGGTGGCATTGATAAAGTTAGCTGATTTTTCTTTTCTTCTGACTCCACAGAATACAGGCTAGTTACATGTTTAAGAAGCTACGCGGCATTTTTTCTAATGATCTATCGATCGATTTGGGTACAGCTAACACATTAATTTATGTTCGTGGCGAAGGCATAGTGCTCAATGAGCCTTCTGTTGTTGCTATACGTGGTGAGCGTGGTGGCTCCGGTCAGAAATCTGTTGCCGCGGTCGGCACAGAAGCTAAACAAATGCTCGGCAGAACGCCTGGCAATATCCAAGCTATCCGCCCAATGAAGGACGGTGTAATCGCTGACTTTTATGTGACTGAGAAAATGCTGCAGCACTTTATCAAACAAGTGCACAACAATAGCTTTTTTCGTCCAAGTCCACGGGTTCTAGTGTGTGTGCCAGTTGGCGCCACTCAAGTTGAACGCCGTGCGATCCGTGAATCAGCCATGGGCGCTGGTGCTCGCGAAGTATATTTGATTGAAGAACCTATGGCTGCTGCGATTGGTGCGGGTTTACCTGTATCTGAAGCGACGGGTTCTATGGTAGTGGACATCGGTGGTGGTACCACTGAAGTCGCGATTATTTCGCTGAATGGCGTAGTGTATTCGTCTTCCGTCCGTATCGGTGGTGATAAGTTTGATGATGCGATCATCAACTATGTTCGCCGTAACTACGGTAGCTTAATTGGTGAAGCCACGGCTGAGCGTATCAAGCACACTATCGGTACTGCTTATCCTGGCGATGAAGTGCTAGAGATCGAAGTCCGCGGCCGTAACTTGGCTGAAGGTGTACCTCGTAGCTTTACACTGAACAGCAACGAAATTTTAGAAGCCTTACAAGAGCCATTATCTGGCATCGTAAGTGCTGTGATGGTGGCGTTAGAGCAATCTCCACCAGAATTAGCTTCAGATATTTCTGAGCGCGGTATGGTGTTAACTGGCGGTGGTGCGTTATTGCGTGATTTAGACCGTTTATTAATGCAAGAAACCGGAATTCCAGTAATGGTGGCGGACGATCCATTGACCTGCGTAGCACGCGGCGGTGGTAAAGCCCTCGAAATGATTGATATGCACGGCGGCGATCTGTTCTCCGAAGAAACCTAATTTAACTTCGGTATAGGGCGGTTAATCACCGCCTTAGCTTTCCTATGAAGCCAATTTTTGTTCGTGGTATTTCAAACCAATTCCGTCTGACACTGGCAATTATTTTGTCGGTGGCCTTGCTTGTGGCTAATCATCGCCTCGATCCTGTGCGGCAAAACCTATCCTCTGTCTTTAGTCCATTACAGTATTTAGCCAGCGTGCCCGGTGCGGCGCTTGACTGGTCATCTGAAAGTTTTGCCACCCGCAATATGCTGGCGTTGCAAAATAAAGAGCTGCTCAGGCAACAACTGTTGATGAGTGAACGCTTACAGCGTTTCGAACATTTACGCCAAGAAAATGAGCGTTTGCGGGCATTGTTAGGCTCACCCGCCTATCTGGATTCGCGCAAGATGGTGGCCGAAGTGCTAGAGGTCGCCAGCGATCCTTTCCATCACTACGTGGTGTTGAATCACGGTTCTCGTAGCGGTGTATTTGTAGGTCAGCCAGTGGTGGATGCGCAAGGTGTTGTCGGCCAAGTGGTGCAGGTCAGTGAAATGACCAGCAGGGTGCTATTGCTCTCCGACGTATCACACGGTTTACCTGTGCGTATTACCCGTAATGATGTGCGCCTTGTCGCCAATGGTACGGGTGAGCTTGATGAGATAGAACTGCGCCATGTGGCCAAGAGTACCGACATTCGTGTCGGCGATTTATTGGTGACTTCAGGCTTAGGCAATCGCTTCCCCGAAGGTTATCCCGTCGCACGGGTATTGGAAGTCTTGACTGAAGACGGCCAAAGCTATGCTCGAGTTACTGCTCAACCACTCGCAGCGTTAGATCGTATTCGTTATGTGTTGTTGATTTGGCCGTCTCCCGATTCAGGTGTGACCTTGCCAAATCAGCCCACAGCTCCTGCTGCGGATCAATCGCTTAGCGAAGAGGCATCAAAAATCGGCAGCGCAAGCCCTGCTGAAGGCACATCTGCAGAGACGACTAAGCCTGTGACGACACCCGCAGCCACTGTGGCCAAACCGGCAACGGAAACCACTCCTTCAGCGACTGAGGTGCATCGATGAGCTTTCAAGCTGCCAATGGGCGCTTTATTGTTTGGGTGACATTATTTATCGGCGTGATCAGCCAGATCATGCCTTTACCGAGTGCGGTTGATGCTTGGCGTCCCGACTGGTTGTTGATGATTGTGCTCTACTGGTCAATCGCATTACCCCATAGATACAACATCTTAACCGCTTGGGTGTTAGGCCTAGTGTTAGATATTTTATTGGGCGCTACTTTAGGCGTGCGCTCTTTAGCTATGTCTTTGGTGATTTATGTCGCCATCTTGCATTGCCAGCGATTGCGAAATTTCCCTAAATGGCAACAGTCGTTGGTGATCATGTTGCTCATTTGTATGTATCACTTAGTGATTTACTGGGTCGAGTTTGTCATGCAAGAGGCGGTGTTCGATACCGATCTATTCTTACCTGCGATTTCGGGACTCGTGATCTGGCCTTGGATATTTTGGATTCTACGTCGGGTTCGACGTCATTATAAGGTTCGCTAACTGTGGATTTAGTTTTAGCTTCAACTTCGCCACGTCGCAAAGAATTATTGGCTCACATTGGACTCGGTCGTTCTGAGTTTTGTTTCACGCAAGTGGCGCCGGATATTGATGAAACCGTGCAGCAAGGTGAAGCGCCAAGGGATTATGTACGCCGTTTAGCCGTCGAAAAAGCCCATGCTGGACTGGCATTATGCGCAGATATGTCACAGCCTGCTGTATTAGGTTCTGATACTATCGTTGTGCTTGAAAACCAAATATTAGGCAAACCGCTGGATGTGGCCGATGCTAAGCGTACGCTCAGTGAATTATCTGGCCGAACGCATACAGTGATGACCGCTGTGGCGCTGACTTACCAAGCGGATGCAGATTTAAGCTTCAAAACCTCAGTGCGCTTAGTCGAAACACAAGTGCGTTTTTGCGCTTTATCGGCCGCCGATATTGACGCTTATGTCGCTTCACAAGAGCCAATGGATAAAGCCGGTAGTTACGGTATCCAAGGACTTGGCGGTTGCTTTGTGGCTGCGATTGAAGGCAGTTATTCTGGCGTCGTGGGTTTACCTTTGGTTGAAACACGTGAGTTGTTAGCCGAGGTTGGGCTGATTTAACGCCTTGTTACTGGTATTGCGGCTTGAGGTTAGAATGAACCTTGTGGAGGTTTTAGGCTCTTAATCGAGTATCTCCATGAAGTTACCCTTAGCCTTGTTCCTTTATTCGGTTTTCATGCTTAGATAGTGGGTAACTTCTAGTTTGTAACTTCGATTAATTAATCTAGTTTCCCGAATGGGGTGAGTCGTGAATACCAGTCGCTTAAATCCAAATAAAATACAGCGCAAGATGGGTTCAGAATTACTGATCAACGTAACCCCCTCTGAGGCGCGCGTAGCCTTAGTTGAGCATGGCGTGCTGCAAGAAGTACACATTGAACGCCGCATGAAACGGGGTTTAGTTGGCAATATTTACAAAGGTAAAATCAGCCGTGTGTTGCCCGGTATGCAAGCCGCCTTTGTCGATATTGGCTTAGATAAAGCCGCTTTTCTACATGCTTCCGACATAGTGCCGCACACTGAATGCGTTGCCGATGTTGAGAAAGGTCATTTTGTTGTCCGTGATATCGCCGAATTAGTCCGTCAAGGACAAGACATTATGGTGCAAGTGGTTAAAGATCCGCTGGGCACTAAGGGCGCACGCCTGACTACCGATATCACTTTGCCTTCCCGTTATTTAGTCTTTATGCCTGGCTCTAGCCACGTTGGCGTTTCCCAGCGTATCGAGCTTGAAGAAGAACGCAGTCGCCTTAAACAAATCACTTTGCCCTATGTCGATGATGACGGTGGTTTTATTATCCGCACCGCCGCTGAAGGCGTGGGTGAGGATGAGTTATCCCAAGATGCGGCGTTTTTAAGGCGTGTTTGGTCAAAGGTCAGTGAGCGACGTAAGCGCAGCGGCGTGTCTTTGTTATATCAAGATTTAGCCTTACCCGTGCGGATTGTGCGTGACTTTGTCGGTACTGAACTTGACCGTATTCAGGTCGATTCTCGCCGTACTTTTGCCGAGTTACAGTCCTTTGCCCAAGAGTTTATGCCTGAGATTGCCGAGAAGATTGAGCATTATTCAGGGCCTGCGCCTATTTTCGATCTCTACGATGTGGAGAACGAAATTCAACGCGCGCTTGGTCGTAAGGTTGAGCTCAAGTCTGGCGGCTATTTGATTATCGATCAGACCGAAGCCATGACGACTGTGGATATCAATACCGGCGCCTTTGTCGGACACAGAAATCTTGAAGAAACCATTTTTAATACCAATCTCGAAGCGACCCAAGCCATAGCGAGGCAGTTACGTCTGCGCAATCTCGGCGGCATCATTATTATCGATTTTATCGACATGATGACGGCGGATCATAAGGCTCGGGTGCTCAGTAGCTTAACCAGTGCTTTGTCTAAAGACAGAGTGAAAACCAATGTGAGCGGTTTCTCTGGCTTAGGTTTAGTTGAAATGACCCGTAAACGAACTCGTGAGAGCTTAGAGCACGTGGTTTGCGGCGAATGCCCCGCCTGCCATGGCACGGGCAGCATGAAGACGGTGGAGACGGTTTCTTATGAGGTATTTCGCGAAATCATCCGCTTAAATCGCGCCTATGATGCCGATGAATTCCTGTTGTACTGTTCGCCTGCCGTGTATCAAAGCTTACATACCGATGAAAATCATCTGATTGCTGAGCTTGAGGTTTATATCGGTAAGCGTATCCGTTTGCAAAATGAGCCTATGTACTCACAGAACAAATACGATGTGGTGATGATGTAGTGGCAGCACCTTTTACTGCAAAAAAACTAAGTCGTTTTTGTTGGCAATTTATCGCGTTAATCTTAGTGCTATTTGCGCTTGCAGTGAGTTTGATCCGTGGCTTATTGCCGCAGGTTGATGGGGTGCGCCAGCAACTGGTTGATTACGTAAAAAACGAATATAAAGTTGATGTGCAAGTGGGGGAATTATCCGCTCACTGGCAAGCGTTTGGTCCGGCAATTAACATAGATAATTTAGTGATCCCGCCGCAGGAGCAGCTACCTGTCACCCTGATTATTAAGAATGTGCAAGTGAAGTTAGATTTTTGGCAATCGCTGCTGACCTTCACGCCGCGTATCGAAGATGTCAATTTTGATGGTGTCCATATCGCGTTAAACATGGACAAGCTGACCGAAAATAATCCTGCCGCAACCAATAAAGCGCCGCAAGTTGATTGGCTCTATGCATTATTGCTCAAGCAACTCGACAGATTTTCGTTAACCCATGCCACAGTGCAGCTGCTCAGCTTGCGCCAAGAGTTTCGCCCGATCCATATTCGCCAGCTAAATTGGCGCAATAACGGCGAGCGTCACCGCGGTGCAGGGGAACTGTATCTTGATGATAATGCCTCTGAGCATGAATCTCTGGGATTACAGTTAGATCTCAATGGCGATGGCGCGAATCCCGACAGCTTAACGGGGCAGATTTATCTGGCGGCGAACTCATTAGACTTAGGTGAGTGGGCATCGCGTCAGCCTAATCCCTATGATGCGAGCAAAAAATTACCCTTAGAAGGGGTCGTTAATCTTAAGGCTTGGTTTACGTTTGCCGATCGCAGCATCAGTTCTGCCATGGTTCATTTTGAGCCGAGCTGGTTGCAATGGACCTTAAAGGAAGTGCCACAACGATTTGAAATCCAAGCGGGTGATATCGTTTGGCAGCCAAAGGATTCAGGCTGGAAAGTACAGAGCTCAGGGCTTGAATTTGTCACTAACGGTGAGCATTGGCCGCAGTTAATGCTGGCGGCTAAGCGTCAACATGACGAATTCTTTGCCTATGTGAATCAAGTTAACACTCAAAACCTATTACCCCTGTTACCGCTATTCCCCGGAGTCGATAAAGCCATATTACATCAATGGCATGCTTTATCGCCTGAAGCCAGTATTGGGCCCATTCGACTGTATCAAAAGGCCGATCAGCCTTTGCTCGCTACTTCTGAGGTGAAACAGTTACATTGGCAGAAGGTCGACGGTATCCCCAATACTCATCCTTTAGATCTGAACTTACATTGGCAAGACAAGACGCTGTATTTCTCTTTGCCTGCACAAGTTTATAGCGTGGATTTTGGGGATGAATTTTCGGCGCCACTCGTCTTTAACGGTGCGGCAATTGATGGTCAGTTCAATACTGCAGAGTTGAGTTTAAACGTGCCGCAGTTGCAGCTTGAGAACGATGACATAGGCTTAGATGCTGCGCTTAAATTGGATTTCAGTGCTGCGGCGCATATGGCGCTGGCCGCTAATGTTCATATCAATAATGTCGCCAATGCCGACAAGTATTTCCCCAATAAGGCGATGGGCGAATCGCTGGCTGAATATTTGGATACAGGACTTAAAGCGGGTCAGACTCAAGATGCACAGGTCGTTTGGCGTGGTCCGTTAAACGGTTTCCCCTTCGATGACAATAGCGGCGTGTTTCAAGCGGCATTTACTTTAACGGATGCCCAATTCCAGTTTCAACCCGATTGGCCTGCGGTCACAGACTTATCCCTTAATGCTTTGTTTGAAAATGCTCGTATGGATCTTTGGCTCAACCAAGGCAAGCTAATGAACGTGGATGCCACGGGGGCCCATGTATTTATTCCCGCGATTGGCGAACACACTCTGCTGAGGATTGAAGCCGAACTTGCCACCCAAGGCAGCGCGGCGACTAAGGTGTTGCAAGCCTCACCTTTGGCGGGTTCAGTGGGTAAAACCTTAGATGTCGTGCAAGTACAAGGCGCTGTGACTGGTAATTTGGATATCAGTATTCCGCTGTATGACGGAGGCGCAGAAGATATTCGTGGTCAAATTAGTTTTGATAACACGCCCGTGTATATTGCCCAGCCCGGATTGCAGCTCAATGGCGTAACGGGTATCGTCGACTTTGCAAATGAGGTGGTGACAGGTAAAGGGATTAAAGCGCGTTTGTTCGAACAGCCGCTCAACTTAACCTTTGATACTCAGCCTAAAGGCAAAGATTTTAGCCTTAATCTTTCACTCAAAAGTCGTTGGGATCTGAATCGTCTCCCCGAAGCATTGCATAATCCTTTGAGTGATTTCTATCAGGGTAAAATCAGTTGGGACGGCGCTATGACTATGCTGTTTACTGAAAAAGGTTATCAAATTCAAGCCAAAGTAACTTCGGATATGGTTGGCACTCAACTGTCATTCCCGGGATATTTTGCCAAACCCGAAGATGAGCCGCGGCCTTTAGTCGCTGAGTTTATTGGCGATCAAAATGATGCGACCTTAGATGTCAAACTGGCGAGTCATGCCGAGTTTATCGGTGGGTTTGATGCTGAAAAAGGTGCTAATTTCAGTTATTTTGATTTGTTATTGGGGCGTTTATTCGATGAGGATGAAGCCCGAAATACTGAGAAAGGTCATATTCAAATTGACCTTGGTAAGGCGAAACTAGCCGACTGGTTACCTGTGATTAATGCCTTTGTTGGCCAAGAGAAATTACCTAAAACCGGCATCCTCGTCGACGATATCGCCCATGACAGTTTATTCCCTGCGGTGGCGAGTATCGATTCCCATATTGGCCGCCTCGACCTTTTAGGACAACAGCTGACCGAGCTTAGGCTCAATGCGAAACCCAATGAAACGGGCTGGCGTTTTAATACCGTTGCCAACGAATTTGACGGCTGGGTCGATTTCTATCCCAACTGGCGAACCCAAGGCCTCAAAGTTGTGGCGAGCAAATTCTATTTTTCACCCGAGGTTAAGTCGGATACCGATGCCGATTTTGCCAGTGATCAAGTGCTCACTAACCTGCCACCCGTGGCCGTGAATGTGGAGGATTTTCGTTTCTTCGATAAGCCTTTTGGCAAGCTAGTCTTGCAGGCGAGCCCCCAAGCGGCAGGCTATAAAATCCAAACGTTGTCGTTGACTACGCCCAATGTCAATTTGCAGGGCAGTGGCATTTGGCAGCAACAGGCAGGGCAGAATAAAACTGATTTGAGTGTTGAATTGAACGCCACTCAGTTTAATTATCTCTCGGCTCAGTTGGGCATAGATCCCGGCGTCAATGAAGCGCCATTAAAGGTTAACGCGGATTTATCTTGGCAAGGTGCGCCTTATGCTTTCTCCCTTGAAACCTTAAATGGCAAGGTGAAGTTCGACTTAGGCAAAGGGCATTTATCTCAGGTGAGTGATAAGGGCGCACGCATTTTCTCCCTGTTCAGCTTAGATTCTCTGGTGCGTAAACTGTCGCTGGATTTCACCGATGTCTTCGGTCAGGGGATGTATTTCAACTCCTTCAATGGCAATCTGCAAATTGATAATGGCGTGGTGAAAACCACTGATACCGAAATGGATGCGATTGCGGGCAATATGAAGGTCCGTGGCTATACGGATCTCACCACTGAAAGTTTGAATTACGATATCCGCTTTGTGCCACAATTGGCCTCGAGCGTACCGACAGTGGTATTGCTCAGTACCAGTGCCTGGACGCTCGGTCTGGGCGCATTTGCCCTGACAAAAGTGCTTGAGCCTGTGATTGAAGTAATTTCAGAAATTCGTTTTCGGGTGACCGGCACTATGGCTGAACCTGTGGTTGAAGAGCTGGAACGTAAGAGTAAAGAGATTGAAATTCCTGAGGCTATTCTACCTGTTGTCGGAGTTGAGCGCCCAGCGGCGCCAACCGAAGCCGCAAGTCATAATACCGATATCACTCAGCCGGTAGAAGCGAAATCGACCGAAGCTCAATCAACAGCAGCTAAGCCAACTGAAACTAAGTTAACTGAAGCTCAGTCAACTGAAGTCAAACCAAGCGACGCTAAATCTGAGCCACAGCTTCAAGAAGCACAATCAGAAGCGCTTGAGCCACAAGCAGTTAAGCCTCAAGAGGCCAGAACTGAAGAATCAAAGTCAGAAGAGCCAAAGCCAGCCACAGATCAAATTAAAGCGCCCGATTTAAAGTTAGTGCAACCTCAAGCAACGCCTTCGCCTGAAGCGCCGAACATGCCTGCCACACCAGAGAATCAGCCAGCAGTAGAACCGATTAAGCAAATTCAGGGAGATCAGAATGCACATCAGCCTGTTGCAATGTCAGAGCAGTCGCGACGTCAGCGCCAATCTGCTGTTTATCGAATCGCAGCTTAACGAACTCAAACGGGATGCCGATGCGCCCCATTTAGTCGTGTTGCCCGAATGCAGTTTACTGTTTGGTGGCCACGAAAGTCAGCAACTCGCCTATGCGGGTGATGCTCATCAGAGTCCGCTCAAGTCGGCGTTAAGTGCATTGGCAGCCAAATATCAGGTCTTTATGGTGGCTGGCACTATTCCGGCGTTGGCTGAGGATGGCCGCGTGTATAGCCGCAGTTATCTGTTTGATGATAAAGGTGATACTTTAGGGTATTACGATAAGCTGCATCTCTTTGATGTGGATGTTGCCGATGGTACAAAACAATATCGTGAGAGCGAAACCTTCTGCCCCGGTGATCACATTAGCGTTATCGATACACCTTTTGGCAAAATTGGCCTAGCCATCTGTTATGATTTACGCTTTCCCGACTTATTTAGGGCGATGCGTCTTGCGGGTGCTGAGATCATTACCTTGCCGTCGGCCTTCACTAAAGTTACCGGTGAAGCCCATTGGCAAGTATTGCTACAGGCAAGAGCCATTGAAACCCAATGCGTTATTCTTGCTGCAGCTCAGTGGGGACAGCATAACGAAGGCAGTCGTGAAACCTGGGGGCAGAGCATGATAGTCGGTCCTTGGGGCAACATTTTGGCCGAACGTAAAATGGGTACGGGTTGGGTGCAGGCTGAGGTCGATTTAACCGAACTGCACAGTATTCGCCGTAAAATGCCCGTGATGCAGCATAATCGTTTCCTTGAGCCAAGCTTGAAATAACCGCCCGCACTGGCGAGCGGCAATACCGAATTAGACAGCGATTTACGTACAGAATTAGTACCGCGAATTTACACTCAGAATATCAAGATCCCTTGGGGTCAAAGAGAGCATAGATGCCATTTTTAGCACAAGTAGAGCAAAGTTTATTGAAGAATGGGTTAGCGTTAGAGGGTCTGCAAACCTATCTAAACACCATACATCAGCACAAAATCGATTATTCCGATCTCTATTTTCAAGGTAGTCGCCACGAGTCTTGGGTGCTGGAGGACGGCATCATTAAAGACGGTAGTTTCCATATCGAACGCGGTGTGGGCGTGCGTGCGATCAGCGGTGAAAAAACCGGTTTCGCCTATGCCGATGATATTACGCCAGCAGCCCTAAGCGCTGCCGCTCAGGCCGCACGCGGCATTGCCAGTGCCGGTGAGCAAACTCAGGTTCAAGCCTTTAAACGTCAAAAAGCCTTGGCATTATACGACAGCTTAGATCCGATTGCGGCGATGGAAGAAGTCAAAAAAATCAATCTGCTGAAAGAAGCCGATGCCTTTATTCGCAGTTTAGATAGCCGCATTATTCAAGTCGTTGTTAGTCTTGCGGGCGTGCACGAAGAAATCCTTATCGCTGCTAGCGATGGTACTTTAGCGGCAGATATTCGCCCTTTAGTGCGCTTTAACTGTAGCGTGATCTTAGAAGAAAACGGTAAACGTGAACGTGGCGGCGCCGGTGGCGGTGGTCGTCATGACTACGGCGTGTTGATGGCAAGCGATGACACTGGTTTACCTATGTGCTTCGCCTTTGCCCGTGAAGCCGTGCGTCAAGCGCAGGTCAATCTTAATGCTATCGATGCACCAGCGGGCGAAATGCCCGTGGTGTTAGGCAATGGCTGGCCGGGCGTATTACTCCATGAAGCAGTTGGACATGGTTTAGAGGGCGACTTTAACCGTAAGGGCAGCAGTGCTTTCAGCGGTAAAATGGGTCAGTTAGTCGCCTCTAAGTTAGTGACTGTGGTAGATGATGGCACCTTGCCTAATCGTCGCGGTTCACTCAGCATCGACGATGAAGGTGTGCCGACTCAAAGAACCGTATTGATTGAAGACGGTATTTTAAAGGGTTACATCCAAGACAAACTCAATGCTCGTTTGATGGGCGTTGCGCCAACGGGGAACGGTCGTCGCGAATCTTACGCGCATTTACCTATGCCACGTATGACTAACACCTATATGACGGCGGGTGAGTCGGATCCAAGTGAGATCATCAAGTCAGTCAAGAAAGGCATTTACGCCCCGAACTTTGGCGGTGGTCAAGTTGATATCACTTCGGGTAAGTTTGTGTTTTCCGCATCCGAAGCCTATTTGATTGAAAATGGTGAAGTCACACAAGCCATTAAGGGCGCCACTTTAATCGGTAACGGCCCTGAGGCCATGAGTCAGATCTCTATGGTCGGTAACGATATGGCTTTAGATCAAGGTGTTGGCGTTTGCGGTAAAGACGGTCAAAGTGTCCCTGTAGGCGTAGGCCAACCTACCTTGAAGTTAGATCGTTTAACTGTGGGTGGTACGGCTTAGTATTCGTTGAGCTTGTAGATGCGCGATGGCGATAAGCGTGGTAACTGGCAAAGCTTTGTTCGGCTTCATGCTCATATTGAAATTTATGCTCATGTTCATGCTTAAGCGCATGAGCATGTTGAGCGCCAAGGAGCAAAACTGAGATAAATCGCCTTAGTCGCTCGGTCGAAGAGTACTAGGTTCGATCCTCTGTGATCGTCCTTCTAGCCGCTTACCATGATGGATGTTATCATTCGCAAAGGAAATTAGAGTAACTACTCTAGAGGTGTTAATGAAACTATCACGTGTGGCTTGGCTGTGTTTACTGCCCTTGCCTTGTTTATTGCCTTTGGCTGGCCATGCCCAGCCCACGAGCTTCACCGACGCTTGGCAACAAGTGCTGAAGGTGAGCGACAAGTTGCAAGCGCAATCCCAGGAAGTTAATCGCGCTAAAGGTGAAGAAGAGGCGGGCGAGAGCTTAAATCTGCCCTCCTTGAGCCTTAATGGCAGTTATACCCACCTCGAAAAACCGATTGAACTGGATCTTCGGGATCTCAATCCCTTAGCCTCCCTTGATCCCGCGACTTTACCTCCAGCCCTTGGCGGAGCTCTGGCGAGTATTCCGGGGTCAATGTTTGTTACGCCTTTTACTGAGCAAGATATCTTCCGCGCGAGCTTACAAGCCATGTGGCCGATTTATACGGGCGGGCAGATCACTGCAGCCCAAGGTATACACGCGGCTATGGTGGCTGAGAAGCAACAAGAGTTACAGCTTGCCACCCGTGATTTATTTACCCTGCTGGTGGACAGATATTACGCTGTTGATGTCACGCTGGCATTGGTGAACACCCAAACCGATCTTGTCGGCTCTTTAACTAAGCATGTTGATCATGCGCTAGCGTTAGAGCGAGAAGGGCAAATCGCTAAGGTTGAGCGCCTCAATGCGCAGGTCGCCTTAGACAATGCCAAAGTCAATTTAGGCAGCGCTCGCCGTCAACACGAAATGGCAGTTATTGCCCTGTCGCGCATGCTGCAGCAAAGCGATGTTGGCACTGAGTCACCTTTATTTGTCTTGCCGCATGCGCCGTCTTTAGGTCAGCTCACTCAAGTGACGCTGAGCCAACATCCTGCGCTTAAATTGCTCGAAGCGAAGGAAGCGCAGGCCAATGGCTTGGTTTCATTAGAACAGGGTAAGTATTACCCCACAGTATTCCTCTTTGGTAATTACACACTTTACGAAGATGACAGCCTGTTTTCTCAGGTAGAGCCCGATTGGATGGTCGGTGTCGGCGTTAAAGTGCCCATTCTCAGCCGCGACGGTCGCAGTGGTAAGGTCGAAGCCGCCAAGAGTGCACTCTTGCAGGCCCGTTATACCAAGGCACAAACGCGGCAAGACTTGAGTCTGTTACTGGACCAAAGCTATCGCCAGTTATTACAGGCCGAAGAAGAAGTGAAGGCGCTCGATACCTCACTCGAACTCGCCACCGAAAACCTGCGCCTGCGAGAAATCGCTTTTAATCAAGGGCTTTCAACTTCTATCGACAGAGTCGATGCCGAGCTGAAACTCAGCGCAGTTAAAACTCAACAACTGGCCGCCCGTTATCGTTATGTGCAAGCCTATGCCAGATTAATGGCCATCAGTGGTCAATTAGATGAATTTATCGGTCGTACCATAGCCCTTACCCAAGTGCAGGAGACAAACAATGCGCGCTAACAGAATACTTGCCCTTGTGGCGTTGGTCGCATTAAGCCTTATCTTGGCCTATGGCCTCAAGCTGGCTTACAGTCCGCAGCCGAGCCTGTTGCAGGGCCAGATTGAAGCCCGCGAATACAATGTCTCCTCTAAGGTGCCAGGCCGTGTTGAGCAAGTGCTGGTGCGCCGTGGTGACAGTGTGGCCGAAGGTGATTTGCTGTTCGCCATCAACAGCCCTGAGTTGGATGCTAAGTTGATGCAAGCCGAAGGTGGCCGCGATGCCGCTAAAGCGATGCAGCTTGAAGCTAACAACGGTGCCCGTAGCCAAGAAGTGATGGCGGCCAAAGAGCAATGGCTCAAGGCACAGGCAGCTGCAACGCTGGCTAAAACCACTTATACTCGCGTCGAAAATCTCTTCAACGAAGGTGTGGCCGCAAGACAAAAACGCGATGAAGCCTTTACCCAATGGCAAGCGGCGAAATACACAGAGCAAGCGGCGTTAGCCATGTATCAAATGGCACAGGAAGGCGCGCGGGTCGAAACCAAAGCCGCTGCCGCAGGTAACGCCCGTATGGCCGAAGGTGCGGTAAAAGAAGTCAACGCCATTATGCAAGATAGCCAAATGCGTGCGCCTAAGTCGGGTGAAATCAGCGACGTGCTATTGCAGGCAGGTGAATTAGCGCCGAGCGGTTTTCCTATTGTGAGCCTGATTGATATGCAGGATTCATGGGCCGTGTTCCAAGTGCGCGAAGATCAACTTAAGCGCTTCAAGCAAGGTCAAAAAGTTCAGCTGAATATTCCCGCGCTCGGGCAAGATGTGGAATTTACTGTGTCCCATATCAGCGTCATGGGCGACTTTGCCACGTGGCGCTCGACCGAAAGTGGCCACGATTTTGATATGCGCACTTTCGAGATGGAATTGCGTCCAAGCCAGCCGATTGCTGATCTGCGTGTCGGCATGTCTGTGCTGCTGCGCAGTGAGTAAAAGCCGTGACTGAACGCACGCCCAACGCCAATACGGTCGACAAGACTAAGAGTGACTCACAGCCATTGAGCAGAAGCTTTATGGCCTTGCTCATTGCGTTAATTCGCCGTGAGCTTAGTGCCCTGTGGCGCGATCCTTGGCAGTTGGCGCTGATCAGTTATATTCCGCTGATCGGGATTTTCTGCCTGTGGTGGCTGTTCAGTGCCGGCTTACCAAGGCAACTGCCGGTGGCGATTGTCGATCAAGACCACAGTCAATTAAGCCGTATGCTGACCCGTCAGCTGAAGGCAAATCCTGTGACAGAGCCACAGAATTTCACCGATTTAGCCGCGGCCGTGTCGGCGATGCAGCAGGCGAAAGTCTACGCTATCGTGGTCTTTCCCTATGATATGAAAAAAAATTTGCTCACTGGCCACAAGCCCACCATAGATGTGCGCTACAACAGCCAATTTTTGCTGGTGGGTAAGTTACTCTCAAGCCAAATTCAGCTGAGTCTGGGTGACGGCTTGTTGCAAGTAGCGGGCTTAAAACAGCTCGCCAACGGTACACCTAAATCCCAAGTGGCAGTCAATTTAAGCCCAATCAAAAGCCAAACAACGGCTTTGTTTAACCGAAATAACAACTATATAGGCTTCTTAGTGCCGCCAGTGCTCGTTGCGCTGTGGCAATTATTATCTATGTTGGTCATGGCCAACAGCTTAAATCGAGAGCTGCATTTAGCGCCCACGACTCAGGTCAATGGCATATCGAATACCTTAACCGAGCATTTTTGGCCTAAGGTGCTGGCGAAATTGGTGTTGTTTACGCCGATATTGATGCTGCAGGGCGGCTTTATTTTAACTTGGCTGTACTTGTATCTCGCGTTGCCGATGGCGGGCAGTTTAGCCCTATTGCTGTTAGCACAATTAGTGATGTTGCTGGCAGTATGGAGTGTGGTGTTATTAATCTTTGTGGTAATGCGTGACAGTGCGCGGGTCATCAGTTTTTGCACCGCTTTATTTGCGCCCGCCTTTGCCTTTATGGGGATCACTTTCCCCACCCATGATATGCCGCAGTTGGCGCAGTGGTGGCGATTGATAATGCCATCGAGCCACTATATTGAGTCCCATGTGAGCGTCGTCAGTTACGGCGCCGCTTGGCCGAATGTGGCGAGCCAGCTCAGCGGTTATTGGGGCTTTATCTGTTTACTGCCTTTGATATATTTGTTATCGCGTAAATTACTGCCCATCACGATCACCGCCAATACTATCGTGACAGCATATGACTCGGACGCAGCCTTACCTGCGAAGGGGCAATAGGATGAACATGTGGCGACTGATGTTAACTGAACTTAAGGCCATTATTAGCGATAAAGCGATCGCAGTGACCTTGTTTGGTGGCGTGCTGTTTTATTCGATTTTGTATCCTTTACCCTATTTAAACCAAGTACCGACCGAGCAACAGCTGATCGTGGTGGACTTAGACCATTCCTCCTTAAGCCGCCAGTTGATCCGCCATGCCGGCGCTAGTGCAAAAATCCAAGTCATAGGCCAAGTCGGTTCGATTACCGAGGCGAAGCGTTTTATTGAGACGCGCAAGGCCCACGGCTTACTGGTGATCCCAGAAGGTTTCCGCCGTGACTTAATGCTGGGTAAGGGAGTGACGTTAAGTTATGGCGGTGATGCCAGTTATTTCCTGATTTACTCCGCGGTTGTCGAAGGCTTAGTGAGCGCGGGTATGGACGCGGGTAAGCAAGTGCAATTGATTGGCATGTTGGCCCAAGGCACAAATCCTAAACAGGCTGAGCAGAGTGTCAACTCAATTCATCTCAATAGCGTGCCCGCCTTTAACCCAAGCCTAGGTTATACGCCCTATGTAGTACCAGGACTATTTTTGCTGATCTTGCATCAAACCTTGCTCATAGGCACAGGTATTTTAGGGGCAGGGCAATGGCGCCAGAAAGGCTATTGGCAGCAGGTCTCGCCCGTACAACTTTTATGTGGGCGAATACTCGCCTTCATGTTGATTTATCTCTTCTTTACCAGCTTTTACGTCGGCTATTGTTATCACTGGTATCACGTCAGCATTCAGGCAAGTCTGGGTGTTGTCGCGTTATGGTTGTTACCTTTTTTATTGGCTACCGCCGCCGCAGGGGTTGCCATGAGCACCTTGTTTACCCGCCGCGATTTACCGACCCAAGTGCTGTTGTTGATTTCAATGCCGATCCTATTCGTGTCTGGTTTTGTCTGGCCGATAGCGCTCATTCCGGAACCACTGGTTTTAGGTTCGCAGTTTATCCCTGCCGTTCCCGCAATTATGGGCATGCTAGAGCTGAATCAAATGGGCGCGACTTGGGCGAGTGTAATGCCAAAATGGCTACAACTCTGGGGCTTATTTGCGGTTTTCTTTGGCTTAGCGATCTTGGGTATAAAGCGCAGAGCGAGATTGTTGGCTGAAGCTAATCAGCTTTGATGGGACTCGCGGGACAGAGCATCTCGCGAGTGTTTACAGGTCTTGTACTTTACAGGGGCAGTTTAGGTACTTCTGCAATTAATCTTTAGAAGTAGAGACTTTCAACAATTTTACCATCCACGAGCATATCGCACTTATCGCCTGAGCTCGATTTAGTCGCTTGAATGACGCCGGCAATCGCGCCAAATGCGCCACCTTGGCTGCTGAGCACTGAGCCGAAATAGCATTGGCTAGAAATCTTGAAATCCTTGTATTTGCCGCTCAAATGTTGAGTAGGAGTGTAAGGAGGGAAAGTGCCTTTCATAACAGAGTCGCCATTCACTGAGAGTGAAATGTTTTTTCGTTCTGTATCAAAACTGCCACCAAAAACTAAGTTAATACCATCGATTTCAACAGTTTTTTCTTGAGCGATAATAGGTGGTTTTGCGGCACAGGCGGCGAGAAAACAGCTGCCAATGGCCAGAGAGATTAAAGTAATTTTACGCATTTCATCTTCCTTTTGATGCGATAAAACAAATGAAGCAGTCGCTTCGCAAATTAAACGGCCCCTGTTTAATTTTTTGCCGAACGATTATATCTATATCTGCTTCATTTCCAATAACAAATTTAATACAAATGAACAATTATCTTGTATTGAGCTTGTCCTTCGGTATGTCATCAGTCTTACTCTTGTATTCCTGTCGCGTGTTTCAGTGTTTAAACTGCTTTAAGCCATCTTTATCCTTGTCTGTTCCGTTAATTTAACTTTCATCGCGCAGATAGCCAGCAAAGTGCCCTTGTTGGGTTGTCTTCTAGCGGGTTTTGGGGGAGAATGCGCGCCGAAAAAATGGCCGAGGTACTCAGTATCTCGGTTATTTTTATTTAGAGAGTATGCGTTTTAAAACAATTGAGGCCGGTAAACATCCGGAAATGATATGAGGTTCGGCTGAACCTATTTTAATGAGGACAAATTAATGGGGCTGTTGTGCGCCGAATTTTCGGTCATTGCCGTAAATCAAGTTGTTGAGTTAGCCATTAAGCCTAAAGTGCTGATGGTGAGTCACATGCCAAAACCAATTGCAGATGCACGGTTAGTTGTTCAACCCTGTTCAATAGGGGCGTGCTCATGAGTCAACATAAACCGGGTTTGAAGCAGACCCTAAATTTATGGCAAGTGGTAGTGATGGGGCTCGCCTATCTCACGCCTATGGCTGTTTTTGACACCTTTGGTATTGTTTCTGAGATTACCTCTGGCCATGTGGCTACGTCCTATCTATTCGCACTGGCGGGAATTTTGTTTACCGCGTTCAGTTACGGCCACTTAGTGCGTAAATATCCCTATGCGGGGTCAGCCTACACTTACGCCCAGAAAACTTTTAGTCCGAATGTCGGTTTTATGGTGGGCTGGTCGTCGCTCCTTGATTATATGTTTATGCCAATGATCAACATGTTGCTGGCAAAAATCTATTTAACTGCCATGTTCCCCACTGTCGAACCTTGGATCTTCATTTTCGCACTCGTGACCATAATGACCCTGCTCAATCTTAAAGGGATTGATCTGGTGGCTAACTTTAATGGGGTGATAGTGTTTGTGCAAATCGCCATTATCCTCGTGTTTATTGGTCTAATGGCCTATAGCATTTCCCTTGGTGAAGGCGAAGGTGCGATTGCAAGCGTGCGACCATTTTATGCCGATAATATGGCGATTGTGCCGTTATTTACTGGCGCCACTATTCTGTGTTTTTCCTTCCTCGGCTTTGATGGTTTGAGCTCGCTGACCGAAGAAACGAAGGATGCTCAACGTGTTATTCCTCGCGCGATTGTGTTGACCGCCTTGATTGGTGGGGTGATTTTTGTCGGCGTGTCTTATTTCCTTCAGCTTTATTTCCCCGATATTTCCCGCTTCAAGGAGCTTGATGCGGTATTACCCGAAATCGCACTCTACGTTGGAGGAAACCTATTCCAGTCCATCGTATTAGTGGCGACTACAGTGGCGGTGTTAGCATCTGGCATGGCTGCCCATGCTGGGGTTGCACGGATTTTGTATGTGATGGGACGGGACAACATGCTGCCACGTAAAGGGTTTGCTTATATCCACCCTAAGTGGCGCACCCCTGCATTTAATGTTTTGTTGGTGGGGGCATTGGCGCTGTCTGCGGTATCATTTGATTTGGAAATGGCCTTAGCCTTAGTTAATTTTGGCGCCTTAGTGGCATTCACCTTCGTGAACTTAGCCGTCATTGTGCAGTTTTATGTGAGGGAGCGACGTAATCAATCCTTTAAGGATCATCTGCAATACTTAGTATTGCCCCTGTGTGGCGCTGGCACTATTGGGGTACTTTGGGCGAACTTAGAGCCACAGTCTTTAGAATTGGGATTGATTTGGGCTGCAGTGGGAGCCTTATATCTAGCCCTGCGTAGCTTACGTTTACGCCGAGCAGTAGAGTTACACAATTAGTTGCAGCATAGGATTGTAGAGTCGCAGCTATTGCTAACAACTGACAACGGTTTGATTGAGGCATCACAGTCTTCTAATAAAACGTCCAACTGAAAAGACCCGCATTCGCGGGTCTTTTCAGTTTGCTTAATCGAGTTTTAAAGCGATGGCACTGTGAAACCTAAGTTGTCAGTGACCACATTTTTAGGGGTTGTGACTTTCAGTGATACACTGGCATTGGCCGATGCCGTAAATTTCAGCGGCGAACCTAGACTGCCTTTCGCATAAACAGTATTAGGAACCTCGAAGGTTTTAGGCGCTCCAGCACAATCGACGCAAAGTTCGATACTAGTCGTAGCAGGCATGATTTGATTCGCACTGTCGTGGACAAATACTACAAACTCAGAACTAGCACCAACGGCCACAGGTTTGATGTCATTCACACTCGGCAATAACACACCGTCTTGCATCACACTGATATAGGCCTGTGAGCCTGACATGCTCATTACTAAAGCTTTGCGGATATAGGTTTTATTGGCTTGGTCTTTGCCACAGAGTGTGCTTTCGCATTGTGGACCGTTAAATTTGCCATCGGCAGAAAGGTAGGTGTCACTATTTTTAGTATTTAAATACTTTTCACCTAAATTCCAAATACCATCTTCATTGTCATCCCTAAACGCATCACCTAGATCACTGAAACCACTAGGAAGGTAGGCTTCGATGTCCATGCCATTACCGGTGCATTTTTTTGCGACGCCTGACCGAGTTAAACAGGCTAAGTCAGTCACTGGCGTGCCATTGATGTCTTTACTGATATCGGCATCATCAAAGATGTTATTGCCATTGGTATCGAAGAAGGTTTCGTGACCTAAGGCATAAGCGAGAATCGTGATGCGGTGATCGGGTACGCGTGCTGATTGTGATGTCCAAACGACGCTACAAGTGCCATTTTTAGTGACACATGATGTCGGGATCTGGCCGCCTTCTGTGGTGAAGTTAACCGCGGTATCATCGGGCGCTGGATTGCCAAAACTATCTGAGGCTCGAATGGTGATCGTTGCAGTTTCACCACTAAAGTCACCTGCTTCAGGATTGAAGATTGAAGTCGATAAACTGAATCCCAGTTGCTGCGGCAAGCCAGTACCCACGATTAACTGTTCAGATTGGCTAGTGATCACTTCGCTCGTATCGGCGTCAACGGCAGTAGCAACTACGCGCACGGGTGTGGGGACTGTGCCGGATAATACTCGCACACTGGCGATACCTTGGGAGTTAGTCTGGCCTTGCGCATTCGCAGTGCCATTGTCAAAACTTAATCCGCCGACCACAGTGTCTAAGGTAAAGCTGACTTTTTGTTGCTTTGTAGGCTTTCCATCGGCACTGATGACTTTGAAGCTGACTAAAGAGGATTCGCTTGCACCTGTGCCGCCCGCACCTTTAATGCGAATTTGTGCCGGCTCTGCCGACTCAAAACTTAAGCTGGCAAGCGTTTGGCGTTGCAATGTGAACGGGAAATTAGCCGTTAGCGTCTGATTGCCGGCCACTGTCGTGGCGATGATTTGGTCGCTACGTTCACTGTTGCCACTGCAACTTGTGTCTTGGAAGGTTGAGCTCGCATTACCCGATAAAGTTGTAACTGGGGTATCGAGTGTCGCACTATTGCTGTTGGTGCAATCTGAGCTAAAGCTGATGGAAGAGGGGGTTTGGACTCGGGTAATGGTACCGTCATTGGCCTCTAAGACTAAACTTGCGGTCACCCCAAAGCTGCCACCTGCGCTGATCTTATATGAGCCATTGGCATCGGCTGTTAAGGTGCTCGCCAATTTACCTTCGGTAAAGACTGCGCCATTGTATGAGCCGAGTTTCAGCGTGCCTTCTTGATTGACCGCATCTTTACTCAATACTTCATACAGACTGCTGGTTTGCAACGATTGACCTTGATAGTCCACTGTTACTGTGAGGGAGTTTGCCCCTAATTCAGTTGCACTTGGCGTATAGGTCACCTGTGCAATACCATTGGTTTTGGTCAAAGTACTTGCAGGGTTGAGTACTGCAGAGCCTGCGGTGAACGTCACTTTCGCGCCTTCGATGCCGTTGCTTTCGCTATCGAGCAATATAGCTTGCAGTTGCACCGGCTCATCGACTTTAAAGCGAGTCACTAAGGCTGCGCTGTTTAAAATACTGGCGCTGAGTTTAGGTGCTGCAGGAGAAGTACCATCGCTAGCACTTAAAAACTCAAAATTGCGGGTAGCTGTTAGCGCCGTTGTGGAATCATTTGGGGTTGTCGTTGCAGTAATTATCCCTGCATTGACAAGTAAATCAGGATTACTAACGATAATAATGGCTTCACCGTTATTGTCTGTTAGTTTGCTATTAGGTGTTAATACACCAAGGTCTGTCGTAAAGTCTACTTTCTGCTTGCTCACTGCAGCTGAGCCTTTCTTTAACTTCGCGACTGCGCAAAAACCTGTGTCTTTAGGGAAACTTTGGAGTGAAGTAACACTGCCGCATTCAGAACCCGATAAGGTCTTAAAGTCGATAGACAGTTTATAGATACCGTCAGTGGCATCTGTGCCACCGTTATCTTCGTCCGCAGGGCCGTTACAGGCCCCGAGTCCAAATAGTCCAATAAAAAGCAAAGCTAGGCTACATAACGTTTTGCTAAGTCGCATAAGCAACATCCTTGTGGGGCTGAAGTTAATTAGTCTTGGATTTCGCTGCGTAGATATTTAAACAGCTCTTTAGATGATTTTGATTCTGGACCTTTGGCCAGTTCCTTGGTGGCTTGACGCACCAAAGTACGCAGTTTTTGTCTGTCTAATTGCGGATAATGCTCAACTAAGGTTTGAATTTCATCATCACCTTGGGTGAGTAAGCGTTCACGCATTTTTTCGAACATCTGCAACTTCGCAGTTTCGTTGTTGTTTTTATTCAACACGATAGCGAGTGAAGCCTTGATAGGCTCAATATCAAAATTACGCATCAATTTGCCGATATACTGCATGTGGCGACGATACGCCTCAGTATTGACCTTGATTTTGCGTGTTTGCAGGATAGCGTCGTACAAAAACTCATCCAGCTCGATTTTATCTAGCTGAGTCTTGCTCAGTGAAACAAGCTCCATACCGACTTTTTGCACGGCTTCGCTGTCGCGCTTGTCCGTTGTTTTGCTGCTGACATAATCTTCATCTATGTCGTAGGGCTGTTTAAAATGTTCTGAATCACCAACAATCTTCATATAGATAAAACCTCAAGTAATTTACTGGCTAATAATAACATCTCCAGCCAAAAATCGCCTAGGTGAATGTGCTTATACCCAAGCGACCTGAAGATACGAGTTTCAGAGCGCCTAGGGTGCTTCAATTCAAGGCGCATCAATGACAGAATGTCGACCACCTTTTGAATTGATGCAACACGGAAGTGGAGTGCCCTAGGCGCCCCGTCCCGGCGGCTGATGTTAACCACGGGGTAACGCACTTTATGCTGTGTTGGTTATTTTTAACTTAGCCCGCTAGGTCTGCAAATAACCGCCTTGCCTAAAGTGCGTTAAACTCCCGCTGAATCCTGCATCTTCAGGTTGTTTGGGTATAGGATACGCTCTCAAGCCTAAGTCGGCCGAGAATAATTAATGTGAATGGGATTTGTGTTTGTTATGCTACGGCAATTGCCGACAACGAAAGAGTAGCTTTGTGTCTTTGAACAGAATCGATAGTGAATTGGGCGCGCTGAAAGATGCGGTGGCCGTGGCGCTGGAATATGCCAACAAATTAGGAACGAATGCTGCCGAAGTGGCAATCAGTAAACAACAAGGTTTGTCGGTTTCTACCCGTTTAAAAGAAGTCGAAACCGTTGAATTTAATAAAGATGGTGCCTTAGGGATTACGGTTTACCGCGATGGTTGCAAGGGCAGTTCATCGACGTCGGATTTAAGTCCAGAGGCCATCGCCTTAGCGGTGAAAGCGGCCGACGATATCGCCCGTTATACTTCTCCCGATCCATTCAGTGGTCTTGCCGATAAAGCCTTGATGGCAACTCAGATCCGCGATCTTCAGCTGTATTATCCAGAAGATATTTCCCCCGATGAGTTAGCCCAACTGGCGATCCGCGCCGAAACTGCGGCACTCGATGCCGATCCGCGCATCAATAATTCCGATGGCGCCAGTGCCAATGCCCACACTGCGGTTAAAGTGTATGGCAACAGCCACGGTTTCTTAAACGGGTATTGCAGCTCGCGTTATAGCTTAAGTTGCAGCGTGATCGGTGAAGATAGCGAAGGCAATATGCAACGGGATTACGATTACACTATCGCCCGTAAATTCAGCGAGATGCTTGCGCCTGAAACGGTCGGTTTAAAAACAGCCGAGAAGACAGTAAGCCGCCTCGGTGCGCGTAAGATTGCGACAACGCGTTTACCTATTTTATTAGCGCCAGATATCGCCACAGGGCTAATCGGCCACTTCATCGGTGCGATCAGCGGTGGCAGTTTATACCGTAAATCCAGTTTCTTATTGGATTCGATCAACACCCAAATCTTCCCCGATTGGTTCAATATCGAAGAACAGCCGCATTTACTGGGCGCACTGGCGAGCGCGAACTACGACAGCGAAGGCGTGTCGACTCAAGATAGACGCATTATCGACCGCGGCATGTTAGAAACCTATTTGCTGACCAGCTACTCGGCGCGCAAGTTAGGCTTAACCAACACGGGTCACGCGGGTGGTATTTATAACTGGACGCTCGGCCACACAGGCCAAACCTTCGACGAATTGGTAAAAGACATGGGCACTGGTTTGATTGTGACCGAAGTTATGGGCCAAGGCGTGAACATGGTTACGGGCGATTATTCCCGTGGTGCGGCGGGTTTCTACGTTGAAAATGGTGAGATCCAATATCCAGTGGAAGAGATCACTATCGCGGGTAACTTAAAAGAGATGTTCCGTGGCGTGCAGGCCGTGAGTAAGGATTTTGATCTGCGCTCATCGATTCGTACCGGCGGTATCTTGTTATCTGAAATGAAGATTGCGGGTAACTAATTCATAGCTTCACTCGTTCAGCCGTTGCGCATAGTACGCTTAAGTCGTCTCAGCGTTTTAGTGCCTGTGCTTTAGCGCTAGTAGCATGAATATGGTTTGAGCATAAAAAAGGGCAAGCGATTAATCACTTAATCTGCTTGCCCTTTTTGTTTAACGCGCTTATTAGGGCTATTCGCCCTAATAAGCGGAATCATCACAAATCCATGTCTTTAAAACGCATAGCTTGCGCTGAGTTCGAACGAGCGGCCTGCACCGGCAATCTGGTTAAAGCCATTGGTGTTATCGGCCTTAAATTCCGCCACACTCACACCGCCCAGCGGCAGCTCATAATAGCTGTCTAATAGGTTATTCACGGCGAAGGTGACAGTCAGATCCTGCCATTTCATGCTGCTGTTTAAGTTAAGTAAGGAGTAGCTATCGGTTTCATTTTCAAGGCGGCGGTCATCCACGCGATCTTTGGTCGCAACCCATTGCCATGAAAGACTGTTTTCCCAGTTACCGAGTTGATGTTGCAGTGCCAGCTCGGTTTGCAGCGGCTTGATTTGATATAAAGGCTCATTGCCTTCATCTCGCTCACCACGGGTCAAATTTACTTTGCCTAACACTTGCCATTTACCTGTGCTGGTTTCAGCAAACTGATAGAGCGCATTAAAGCGTGCGCCATAGAGATTGGCATCTAAGTTAGTGAATTGAAGAATATTGCGTTTACCATCAGGTGAACTGGTGCGATTAAAACTGCCAATCACTTCGGCATCGACATAGTCAGTCACCGCTGTGTACCAAGCTGTGGTCGAGACTTGCCAGCTATCACCGTTATATTTGTAGGCTGCGCTCAGGGTATGGGCGGTTTCTGGTTTAAGATCCGGATTACCCACGTAACCATTTCCATCGCCATACCAACCTATCATAGTGGTCGCCATAGTGCCGCGGCCCCAGCTGTAACGCTCGTACAGATTGGGTGCACGATTCTTGCGGGCTAAACCAAACTCAAGTTGTTGATTAGCTGATAATTGATAGCGAGCCAGTAAGGTGGCGTCGATCAGATCATCATCACGTTTTCTGTCCATCTCGTTAAAGGCCTGCGCCGCAGCGGCATCCATATTCGGCATGCCCATCATTGACATGTCACTATAAGCTTGGACTTCTCCGGTATTAGTGGTGACATACTCAAAGCGAACACCCGCCGATAACCACCAGCTAGGGCTTAAATCTTGCTGCCATTCGCCATAAACGGCGGCGCGGCGACGTTCACCATCATTGATGTTGATGTAGTCATTGGGCGCCATCATAGTGCCAGGCACCGCAGGCCACACATCGTCGAGCTGGTAGCTATAATATTCTTGGCCGACCAGCAAGGTGCTGTCATCACCCATTGGCAAACGCCAGTGCAGTTGATAGCTGTAGTCGTCACCTTCAGTGTTCATTGGCATCTTGCCGGTTTTTTCTGGGGTGAAAAAGCCCATCTCGTGTTTCACGCCGTGCCAGTTTACTTGGGCACTGAATTCACCGTCATCGTCGAGTTTGAGTTGATAACGGGCGAGGGCACCGTAACTCTTGTTATCCGTCATATCCATGTATTGGTTAGCAAAACCTTGGAATGGAATATTCTGATGGGTCAGTTTGATGGCGACTTGTTGAGTCTCATCGCGCCATGCGGCGGTCAATGCATGGTTTTGTGCGCGGTACAGAGTATCGATGACTTTATCGCCATTGCCATCTTTATAGCTGTTGGCATCTTCATAGGCGCCTTGATAGCTAAGGCTGATATTTTTGCTGGCGACGGTGGCATTGGTGCCAAGTAATAAGGTGTCGCTCACACTGCGATATCCCGTTGAAATATCGCCACTATTCCACTTGATGCTGTCGCTTTCACCAAATTTAGGGTTAAGGCTGCTAACCTTAATCACGCCCGCAATATTGTCGCCACCGGCACTGATGGGCGATACACCCGCAATCACTTCGGCTGTGGTGACTTGATTGGCAGAAATATAGGACAGCGGTGGATTCATTTGGTTGGCGCAGGAAGCGGTAATGTCCGCACCATCAATTAACACTTTAATGCGATCGCCCATCATGCCATTGAGAATAGGCAGAGCTGATACGCCACCCGCTTCGGAGAAATCGACTCCTTGTCCTTTCAGCAGGTTTTCAGCCGAACCTAGCGTGTTGCGGTTTTCGGTCTGTTGGCCGTGGACTTCTAAGCGTTCAATATTGGCTAATTCGCTGTCATCGGCCATTGCCTGTGGCGCTAGCGATAAGCCCATGGCGATTGCGAGGGATGAGGAAATTACTGAAGTGTTAAACGGGTGAGATAAATACGCAGAATTTGCAGCCATCTTATTGTCTTCCATTCACTTGGATTCATTGCGCTGCATTATAAAGAGCATCTAAGAGTGACAGGTGCGGCATATTGTCGCAGAGGGCAACAAAGCGGGCTAAAAACAGAATAGGGCATGAGCAGAAGGTAAATTCCTCCCACTTGAATCACTTAGGCCATGATTTTCTTTGACTCTTTAAACATTGTGCTCATCAATCATCGATAAGCGTATCAATGGAACCTGCTTTATCGGCGGTCAAAGCTGATGTGAGTTTCTAAGACTTGAACTAACCAAAATACTTGCTATACAGCCGCTGCGTTTCACCTTGGGAATCCATAGCCGCCAGTGCTTTGGCAAACTCGAAGGCTTTTGAATCAGGCGCTAATATTGTGGGGTTATTATCTGGGCTGATGGGGTTTTCGGCGCGATAGTTAGGGTTGTGCCTACCGCGGTAGTGACGGCTTTTTTTCGAGAAGCCGAGGTACATTTCCTGCGCAGATTGGCAGCAGTTATAGTGGAGTTTGAACTGAGTGGGGTCGCGATCGTTAAGGTAATAATGCAGTGTGGTTTGATCGTAGATGAAAAAATCCCCTTGGTTTGAAAGCAAATAATCCAAGGCTTTAGACACATTGAGTTCAGGCGGTTTACGTACTTGTATTTTGTCGGGCAGGCCGCCAAAGTCGTAACTGCCGGGGGCGATTAAGAGGGTCATCTTGTTGTTGACCAACTGCTCAATCGAGCGAATATCGGCGGCGCCCGCACGGCTAATGCCTATGGCGCGTTCTGAAAGTCCATTAGGGATAAAATGCGCGTATTTAGCCCTATCTTCGCTGAAGTTAAGCCCGGGATAAAAGTCGATATTGCCGAGTTTGAGATCCCGCAGTATGCGTAATTTAGGTGCGCGCACCACATTGAGTTTGCAGCCAATCTTGTCCGCCGCCGCTTGGTAAAGGTCGTGATAAAATCCCGTGTTATTGGGCTCATCTCCGATAAAAGGTAAGCGTTCGCTGGTGCGATACCCCATGGTAATCACACAGGCGTCTGAACTGGAAAAGGCATTGGCGAGCGGGGCTTGAAGCGTCATCAGCAAGAGCAGTGCGCCGAGCCAAGGTTGAGCGACTAAGGTGGATTTCAAATTGATCTCCTTATCTGTCGATTACAAAGTGTAACCTGAGTGCCAATAAAGGTTATGGCAAAATCCGTAAACTAAATCTTAAAATTCATTAACTAAATCTTATTGATTATTAAGCTTAATATATTATTTTTGTTTGAATAATCTATCATACTTTCCTACTAGTCAACGCCATTTTTTATGTTGGAGTGCACAAACTCTGTACATCTGATTTGATTGCGTTATAGTTTGCGCATGTTAGGCCATGGGCTTAACTTTCATTAAGCAGTGAGGGATAAAATGACTAAGCAAAAACCGCAAAATATGACCTTAGAACACGAAAGTGGCCGAGGCACCATTACCGACAACGCACTTAAAGCGTTAGTGACGAGTCCCCTGTTTAGGACCCGTACCGAGAAAGCGAAAAAGGGCAAAGGGTCGTACGACCGTAATGCACAAAACCGAAAGGGGCATCAGCACAAGGGCGATGCCCCTTTTGACTTTCTACGTCTGAGCTTTTGTTAATCCGTTGTTTCCCCTGTTTTAGCCCGCTTGCTTTAATCCCTCGTTAGTCCTGCCCGTTCCTGCTACTTCCCCAGCCTCAACATCCGTCTTTACGCTTAAATCATCCTTATTGTCGATAGTCGCTTTCCTTCTGAGAGCTTAGCTTGGAATGAATTGGTACTTTTACCCTGAGCGAGTATGGTGAAGGCTTAGAGGGTTCTAGCGAAGGAGATACGCATGGCACAGCAATATCGAATCGAACACGACACTATGGGCGAGGTAAAAGTCCCCGCCGACTGTTATTGGGGCGCGCAAACCGAGCGTTCGCGGCAGCACTTTCGTATCGGTGTCGAAGCGTCAATGCCGATTGAAGTGATCCATGCATTTGGTTATCTCAAAAAGGCCGCCGCTATCACCAATCAACAACTCGGCACTTTGACTCAAGCTAAAGCCCAACTGATTGCCCAAGTGTGCGATGAGCTGATTGCGGGCGAACTCGATACGCAATTTCCCTTGGTTATTTGGCAAACGGGCTCGGGCACGCAAACCAATATGAACGTCAATGAAGTCATTGCCTATCGCGGCCATGTGCTCTCGGGTGGGCAACTCATCGATGCGGTTAAATGTTTGCACCCCAATGACGATGTGAATCGCTCGCAATCTTCCAACGATACCTTTCCTACCGCCATGCACATTGCTGCCTATCGTCAAGCCGTTGAGCTGGTTTTGCCCAGCATGACGTCACTACAGCAGAGCTTGCAGCACAAGGCCGAGGAATTTGCGCACATAGTTAAAATCGGCCGCACGCATTTTATGGATGCGACACCGTTAACCTTAGGCCAAGAGTTTTCGGGTTACGCCGCGCAATTAAGTCATGGTATCGAAGGCATTGAGCACAGTCTCAAGCGGGTGGCCGAGTTAGCCTTAGGTGCGACCGCCGTGGGCACAGGGCTGAATACGCATAAGGATTACGCCGTTAAGGTGGCGGACAATATCGCAAAGCTCACAGGCTTGCCCTTAGTGACTGCGCCGAATAAGTTTGCCGCCCTTGCTGCCCACGATGAATTAGTCGCCCTGTCGGCGGCCTATAAAGTCGCGGCGGTAGGTTTAATGAAGATCGCAAATGATATTAGGATGTTAGGTTCTGGCCCGCGCTGCGGCATCGCTGAGTTATTACTGCCTGAAAATGAACCGGGTTCGTCCATCATGCCGGGCAAAGTCAACCCGACTCAGGTCGAGGCTATGACTATGGTGTGCGCGCAAATCATGGGCAATGATGTTGCCGTCGGCATTGGCGGCAGCAATGGTCAGTTTGAGCTCAATGTGTTTAAGCCGATGATCATCGCCAATGTGCTGCAATCGGGGCGCTTATTGGGGGATGCTTGTCAGTCGTTTAATGACCATTGCGTGGTCGGCATAGTGGCAAATGAACCTCAGATTGCTAAGCATGTGGAAAACTCACTCATGCTAGTGACAGCGCTGAATCAACATATCGGTTATGAAAAGGCCGCTAAAATAGCTAAAAAAGCCCATAGCGAACACAAGACGCTGCGCCAAGCGGCATTAGAACTTGAGTTTGTCACGGCAGAAGAGTTCAAGCTTTGGGTTGATGCCAACAAGATGTTGGGGCCAGACGCCTAATGCTTAATTCATAACGTCTCAGCCTAGCTGCTGATAAATAAGCGGAAGTGAGGCTGGCAATGAATCAAGATCGTGAGCCAAGATAATGAAAAGAAACAGTGTGATGAGATAGTAGTGGAGTCAGGATGCTGAAGCATTCGCAGTGTTAATGTTTACGGTGCATCGAATGATATAAAAACAAAAAGCGAACCAGAGGTTCGCTTTTTGAGTCATAGCCTGTCCTGTATCAGAACGGCTTAGTCTTGGGTGTCAGCATCTACCACTTCAGCCCACAGATCGTGTTCATCTGAATGGGTGATACGAGCACGAACCAACATACCAGGTTCCAACTCAGTTTCACCATTGATGAACACCATACCGTCGATTTCTGGTGCGTCGGCAAAGCTGCGGCCAATGGCGCCTTCTTCGTCTACATCGTCAATCAGAATATCTAAGGTACGGCCAACGAAACGGGCTAAACGCTCGGCGCTGATCTCGGCTTGGACTTCCATAAATCTGTGGTATCTGTCTTCTTTAACATCTTCGCTGATAAGCTCGGCGATGGTGTTGGCGACAGCGCCATCGACTTCTGAATACTTAAAGCAACCGACGCGATCAAGACGTGCTTCTTTTAAGAAATCGAGCAGGATTTGGAAATCCTCTTCGGTTTCACCTGGGAAGCCGACGATGAAGGTTGAGCGGATCACCAGATCGGGACAAATTTCACGCCAGCGTTGAATCGCTTCTAACTGACGGTCAACACGGCCTGGACGCTTCATCATCTTGAGGATGCGCGGGCTTGCATGCTGCATTGGAATATCCAAATACGGCAGGATCAAACCTTCGGCCATCAGCGGGATCAACTCATCAACCCATGGGTATGGATAGATGTAATGCAGACGCACCCAAGCGCCCATTTTACCCAGTTGACGCGCTAGGCTAGTAATGTCTTGCTTGACTGGCATACCGTTCCAAAAATCGGTACGACCGCCTTTGTCTTTGCCGTAGGCCGAGGTATCTTGGCTCACGACTAGAATTTCCTGTACGCCTGATTCCACTAAACGCTTAGCTTCATCTAAGATGCTGCCCGCTGGGCGGCTGTCGAGATCGCCACGTAGTGAAGGAATAATGCAGAAAGTACAACGGTTGTCGCAACCTTCTGAAATCTTTAAATAAGCGTAATGCTTAGGCGTTAACTTAACCCCAGTTTGTGGGATTAATGATGTGAAAGGGTTGTGTTCTGGCTTAGGCACATATTTGTGAACGTGCTTCAACACTGCTTCGTAGCTGTGTGGGCCAGTGATTTCTAATACATCAGGGTGCACTTCGCGGATTTGGTTTTCTTTGGCGCCAAGGCAGCCAGTTACGATCACTTTGCCGTTTTCTTCTAAGGCTTCACGCACAGCATCCAGAGATTCTTCAACCGCAGCATCGATAAAGCCGCAGGTGTTGACGATAACTAAGTCGGCATTGTCGTAGCTGTTAGTCACTTCGTAGCCGTCGATGCGTAACTGAGTCAGAATACGCTCTGAATCCACGAGGTTTTTTGGGCAGCCCAAAGACACGAAACCGATGCGATTCCCAGTGGTAACAGCATTAGTGCTTGCTGCTTCTAATGTTTTTACTGGGATATCAAGCGTGGTCGTTTGCTTGGGTTTAAAAGTTTCAACTGTCATGGTTTCTCGCTGAGGTTAGAGCAGCCTTAAAAAAGTTGGCGGATTATACCTGATGTGGTTAAAAGGTACAGTAGCTTTGGCTGAAAAGTGTACAACTGGGGCGCTGAATATGCCAGTTAACCCTAAGGCCTATTTTGGGTGTGGATATAGATATATCCGCTAGAGATCCGCAGCCGAACTCATAGGGATAAAAAGAGCTAAATATTTTTCAGAAAAATTAACCCTTTTTAAAATCCGCCGCGTTTATAGGGAGCAAGAGACAGTTTGTTGATGCTGTTACATATTGGTACAGGTATTGGCACTTTTTACTGATAGCCTAAGCGCTAAATAAGCGACACAGTCGTGTTAGCTGTCTCGTTTTGAATATGCGTTCTATTTGAAGTGGTTTAGCTATAAGCACATTATTTTGGAGTAAGTTATGAAAAATTCTCTTTTAGCGGTATTGGTAGCGGGTGGTCTTTTTTCGAGTACGTTTATGGCGCCAGCAGTACTCGCCGCTGAGGTCGATTTCCCCCACATTGAAACCATGGGTGTGAGCCAAATCCAAGTCGAGCCCGATATGGCGGATGTGAATGTGGAAGTGGCCGTGACCGAAAAAACCGCTAAAGCCGCCAAGGATAATTCCGATGCCGCCGTGGCTAAGTTTATCGCCCGTCTCACTGCAGCGGGTGTGACTAAAGACCAGATCCAGAGCGCGAATTTAAATCTTCAACCGCAATACGTGTATGTGCAGGATAAAGCGCCAGAGCTGACGGGTTACACCGCCAGTCGCCAAATTACCGTGACGGTAACAGACTTAAGCCGCTTAAATGCTATTTTAGATTCAGCCTTGGAAGAGGGCATGAATCGAGTGAATAACATCGCCCTTAAGTCGAGCAAAGAAGCGGAATATGTCGCCAAGGCACGCCAAGCCGCGATTGCGGATGCCAAACAAAAAGCCGAGTCTTTGGCTAAAGGCTTTGGTGAGAACCTAGGTAAGATCTGGCAGATCCGTTATTACGATCAACGCCCCGTGCAACCTGTTATGTTACGCATGAGCGCCAAAGCCGATGCCATGGGCGCCGCCGAGAGCTATCAGTACGGCCAAGTGAGCATAGAAGATAGGGTCGAAGTGATTTATAAACTGAAGTAAATCAATCATCAGTATGTGACTATGGATGAAGCTCCAATATGGATTCATCCATTTTTATTTTTCTGCCTCGCACCAACGTTTCATTTCTTTTGTCATCGGCCCTTTATTTTTTATATTCCAGATTTTATTAACATGATGAACAGTAAAAACTGGCAAATTTAAACATTTATCCTCACACTAGTAAGGTGATGTTAAGGAGGCCGTTTATGGATTTCCCCGCTCGAATAAAGCAGCAAACATGCATGGATTGCTTAAGTGGTAAGTCATTAGGATTTGAAATCCGCATGGCATTTCAACCTATCATTCATTGGCCCAGCCGTGAGATTAGCGGTTATGAAGCCCTTGTTAGAGGTCCCGAAGGTGAAGGGGCCGCGTGGGTATTTGCGCGAATTAACGATAGCAATAAATACTATTTTGATCAGGCTTGCCGGGTTAAAGCGATAGAAACCGCTTCAAAGCTGGGACTCGATAAGATGCTCAGTATCAACTTTCTACCCAATGCAGTGTATAACCCTGAGACCTGTATCCGCGCGACGATTGAAGCCGCCGACATGTATGGGTTTGATATCCACAAAATCATGTTCGAAGTGACAGAGGGCGAACAAATTGTCGATCGGGCGAAATTAGTCCGTATCTTCGAGAGTTATGCTAAACGTGGTTTTATCACCGCAATCGATGATTTTGGCAGTGGTTTTGCTGATTTAAGTTGGTTGGATGCCCTGCGTCCCCAAGTGCTAAAACTCGATATGACGTTGATCCGTGATATCGATGTCGATAAAGAAAAACAGCAGGCAGTGGATGAAATACTGCGTATTTGCCTAGAACTTAATACAAGAGTCTTGGCCGAAGGCGTTGAGAGCGAAGCCGAACTGAATTATCTCGCTGGAATCGGGATTGAGTATTTTCAGGGCTATTACTTTGCTAAACCTAAGCTCGAACATTTAACTACCTACGAAGAGCTGAACTTTCATGCACCATAGCCGCGCTCGTTCAACATCTTAAACTACTTGGTTATTCTTCTGCTTTGTGCGTTTACCATCGAATCTAAAATATTTAATTAACAGACACTTGCCTGCACGTTAAGTGCGGCGAGTGTGTCTGTGCCTGTCAGTAAAAACGACAAACGCGATGATGGCTTAGTTTAAATTGGGGCGGATATTTGAATCGTTGCTCTTACCCTTGCGGAGTTAGCGCCGCGAAAAGGTGGTGATATCGACACATCTGACTAAGCTTACTGACTCAAACAAAGGAGGTGTTATGAAACAATTTACAGCTTTAACCCTATTAGTATCTTGTTCCTTACTGCTAGCTAGCCCAGTATTTGCCCACGGTGAAATCGGTGAACCCTCGGATGGCGCCAAGGGAATGGTGGGTGCCATGGGCACCATAGAATTTAAACCCTCAGATTGGCAAGAGAATAAACAGAGCTGGTGGAAGGACAGTGATGGTGTTGCGCCCGGTGTTGCCGGTTGCCATGTCGGCACCGATGCACAAGGTGTGCCTAATGGCAGAATGTTTGGTGAGGCGTGTTTGCCCGATGGCTTGTTAGTCGAATCCAATCCCGGCAAAGATGTGATACACGGTCACAGTGACGACTTAGGTCATCCTGATACCTTTGACTGTAATGCTTGGTGTGTTGGTGAAGGTAAAACTGCGGGAATGTGTGAAGTGGCCGCTGCGCCGCCTTGTGAGCAATCCGCGAGATGCGCCTGCAAGTAGTTAATCGCGAGTGTGAGCTCGATGTGTGTTGTGAGTTCACTGCGATTATCGCGCTTAGCGCCTCTCCTACCCAACATACTTATTTGAATCCTTGAGTGCACAATTGGCCGCTTTAGCTTTAGCCGTACTGAGCTGCGGGGCAATTGTTTGTTTATGATATCGGCTAACTGATATATCATGCGCCACCTAAAATTGCCCTTGTTACCTATTCGCTACTATGTCTTCCAACGCGCTCTATACCGATTTATCCGGCTATTACGATTTAATGTGTTCCGATATTAACTACCAGCAACAGAGTGCGAGCATTCATCGCCTGCATCAGTTCCTTGGCAATAACGGTAAACAACACCTTGATTTAGCTTGTGGTACGGGTCCGCATGTGCGGCATTTTATCGATCTTGGTTATCAATGCAGTGGCCTCGATATCAATCAGCCGATGCTCGACATGGCCATGCGCCGTTGTCCCGAAGCCCAGTTTAACCTCCAAGATATGACAGCTTTTTATTTAGAAGAGCGCGTCGACTTGATCACCTGTTTTTTATATTCCATTCATTACAGTGCTTGTATCGAACGGCTTAAAAGCTGCATCGCCAGTGTGCACAGTGCGCTCAATGACGGCGGATTGTTTTGTTTTAACACGGTCGATAAACACAGAATCGATAACACTGCCTCGGTTAAGCATTTTGCCGAGTTTGATGGTAGCCATTTCGCCTTCGAATCCGGTTGGCATTACAGTGGTCAAGGCGAGAAACAATCATTAAAGTTGAGTATTGCCAAAAGCAGTCTGCCGTTTACTGAGGTGTCAGCTTCGCCTTTATCAGTCTCTGATATGAAAGGTTTAGGCTCGCTGGAAGCGGGGTTACACGCCGCAGGTTTGCAGGAGGTTAGCTTACAAGAACTACACAGCATTGAGCAATGGCAAGATCAACATGCCATGGTCGCGACTAGCTTCACAGAACTGCAAGAACTGTTAGCACCCTATTTTGAAGTACATGTTTTCGAACATGATTATGAAAGAATCGTCCCGTGGGATCTCGCATCCGGCAACGCGCTGTTTGTCTGCGTGAAGATTTGACCTTCTGTTGAAGGTTCGGCAATTGGGCAATCGTCTTCGAACTTCGTTTGAACTTTCATTCTTTTAACAAGAAAGTCAAAGTCGTTGGGCTCCATCCGTGATTATTCATTAAGCGCAGACCAAAAGGGGAGAAGTACCTGTTCTCCTTTTGGCTTATTTGTAAAATATGGCCGGCATTCTCAACGGATTTGAAAGCCTCTTTTACTCATGGCCAAAGGGGCTATGGCTTTCGAAGTCCTCGATTTACATCCATGTAAAATACTCCTGTTCGGCAATCCTCGTCTCTCGCTCACAAGCCAGAAAAACATCAATTTTCATTCATCCTTTGGTAACTCTGAGGGAAGGTGTATTTCTGGGTGCCAAGTACCGATGTTTAAATATTTTAGATATAAGAGCCTTACTTGCCCGATCATTTTGTACCCTTCAGCAAACCGCATTTAAACTAGCAAAAAGCGGGATTGGATCACGAAATCAAACCATCGCCAATGAAAGGGACAAAAGTCCGTTTCTTAGCCTTGATTATTGAGTATTTTTATTATCTCGATGTTTAACGGATAAAAAGGATCGCTATATGGACATTATTTCATGGTTTAGTATCAATAATACCTTTGTTAATATTCCTCTGGGCAGTGGCTATGCCATGTCATGGATTGAAATGGTTGGCACTGTATTTGGTTTATTGTGTATTTGGTGTGCAAGCAAAGAGAAAACGATTAACTATTTTTTTGGTTTAATTAATGTGACTTTGTTTGCAATCATCTTTTACCAAATCCAACTATATGGATTATTAATTCTGCAATTATTCTTTTTTGTCGCCAATATCTACGGTTGGTATGCGTGGACTCGTCCCAATACTATTGATGGCGAGTCACTACAAGTGCGTTGGCTATCTAAACAAAAACTGCTCATTACTGGCGTAGTGAGTATTGTCGCTATTTGTTTGATGACTATCTTCATTGACCCTTTCTTTGCAGCGTTAGCTAAAATCGCCACTAACACACTCAACGCCTTCGGAAATGATATCGTCCTTAAACCTTTAGATCCTGATGCCTTCCCGTTTTGGGATGCCACAATGACTGTATTGTCAGTGGTCGCGCAAATTCTCATGACCCGCAAGTATGTTGAAAACTGGATTCTGTGGGTTGTGATAAACGTGATTAGTGTTGGTGTGTATGCTGCGCAAGGTGTTTACGCCATGTCTATCGAATACGCAATTCTGCTATTCATCGCATTGAATGGCACGCGAGTATGGATGGCAACTGCAAAGTCTAACCAAGCCAAATCCTCAAAGCAGGTGGTGCTATGAACCTACAACCACACATTGCCGTCAGTGCTGACGATATAGCTTCTAGAGTGATTGTGTGTGGTGATCCTGCTCGTGCAGCGCGTATCGCGGGTTGGTGTGAAAACGGCAAACAAGTTGCCAGTAATCGTGAGTTTCAGTTATTTAATGCACGATTTAACGGTATAGATGTCACGATTTGTAGTACAGGCATAGGCGCTGCTTCAATGCTGATCGCATTAGAGGAGCTTAAACAGTGCGGAGTTACTACCATCATTCGTGTTGGATCTGCAGGAGCGTTGCAACACAATATTGGCCTAGGAGAATTGATTATTGCCGAAGGGGCAGTTCGTGACGAAGGGGGCTCCTTGAGCTACCTTCCTGCATCCTATCCTGCCGTAGCCGATCATGCCTTAGTTGCGGCCTTACTTAGTGCAGCTAAGCAACTTCAAAGTACATATTACTTAGGCTTAGTGCGTTCCCATGACAGTTTTTATACCGACCAAGAGACGGAAATTTGTGAGTTTTGGCACCAGCGTGGTGTACTCGCTGCTGACATGGAAACTTCTGCACTGTTAACGGTCGGGCGTTTCCGTGGTTTGCAGGTTGCATCCATTCTTAACAACGTTGTTCTATTTGAGCAGGAAGTTAAAGAAGGTATTGGTCAGTTTAAACAAGTTAACGGCAGTATGATTGAGGGGGAAAAGCGTTCAGCAATGATTGCGTTGCAAGCGCTAACAAGCCATAGGAGTTAACTTCAACAATCGTAGTCAATGGCGCGCTACTCTATCGATGGAATCTATTTTATGTGCCTCGAATGAGTGGACGCGTTATTGCTGCGGCATGTAAAGTGATGCCATCACAATGATTGGTCACAACAAATGCAGATCGAGCCAAACCCGAATACTCGCTTTTATCCATTCCTTAAAGCACACAGTGAGCAATTTCGGCAGAAATTAATGCACTGTGCAGTCGCTACTCGTCACCTCATCAAAGGTTCTGCTCTGCTAACCCAAGGGCAAGTTGTAGACCATTTATACCTAGTGCCTCACGGCCGAGTCTCTATGAATATTACTGTCGCTAGTGGTAAGCGTTTTCAGCTTGGTGAGGTGCAGTGTACTGAACAAATCTTTGGTGAAATGGAGTTTTTAAATCAAAATCTTTGTCAGTGGAGTGTAGTCGCTGAACAGGATATTGATGTAACGGCTATTTCCGTGGCAAAACTGACGAGATCTTTACAGGCTCATCCTGAAATGGCGATGTTTTTTGCCAGTGCTTTAGCTGATGATTATCAAGACTCCATGGATATCTATACCCAACGATTATTACGCCCCATAGTGTATAACATTGCCTATGATCTATGGATACGAGATAGCAATACTGTTGTCCTTGGTGGTTTTGCTAAAATCGACCCTGAAGCTGAACGTTTTGGTACTATTAGCCGCGTTTATCGACGAGCAGTGAAAGAGTTAGTTGTTCGTGGCTTAGTCCGGAAACAAGGGGCACATTTGGAAATTTTAGATCGCCAAGGTTTAAAAGCCTTTCTTGATGACAGTAGCCATAATGATTTGTAGTCAGATTATATGTGCCTGTGAGTGTGGTAAAACGAATTTATATTAGTAAATAAGTTAGACATTCATTTTAATAACGTTACTTCGCGATAATTATTCCCATAATAGATAATGCTTAATTTTTCTAAGTTAAGTTAGGCTAAGTTAATTTTAGCCGTATCGTTTAAGTCCTATTTATAAAGGAAAATGTATTTTCCTTTAGCCTGTTTCATCATCCATGATATCTCAATGGCATTCTTATTCGAGCACTTCGACTACTTCGCAGGGGAAGATGCATTGCTTGAATTTAGGTGTTGTTAGCTCCCAAAAACAAAATGAGTCTTGGGTGTTCTGGCTTTTCTATTCTCTTTTCATACTTTTGTGATGATGGCTGGCGGCTGATTTCGTGCTTCAATGTACGGTAAAGCGAACGCTATTATTGATGGAATGACTGGCAGTATGGAGAGTTGATATGAAGCAACTAGCAGAAAACCTGTGGATTTTTGATGGTGAAGCCGTACCATTTTTTACCTTGCCCTATACCACTCGGATGACAGTGATCCGTTTGAATAATGGTGCTTTGTGGGTACATAGCCCAATCAAACTCACCTCTGAACTTCAGGCACTGGTCGAAGCGTTAGGCGAAGTTCGTTATCTTATTGCACCAAATCACCTGCACCACCTGTTTTTAAAGGACTGGCAGCAACGTTATCCGCAGGCCCAAAGCTTTGGCACTGCAGAAGTTCAAACAAAGCGGCCAGATCTTCACTTTGATGGGCTGTTCACCGCTCAATTTCATGCCATGTGGGCGACTGATATTGACCAAATATTATTTACGGGCTCTCATTTCATGCAGGAATGTGTGTTCCTTCATAAAGCATCGCATACTTTGATTGTAACGGATCTTATCGAGAACTTTTCACCCGAATCTTTTAATGCCTTACAGCGATTATTGGCTCGCGGAGCGGGAATACTCGCTCCAAACGGTAAAATGCCCTTAGATTGGCGCTTAAGTTTTATGTTTGCTAAGACACAAGCGCGCAGTCATATTGATAAAATATTAGCTTGGGAGCCCAAAGCCATCATCATGGCCCATGGTCTTATTATCGAGAATGATGCAACGGCATTTTTGGAAAAATCATTTTCTTGGGTAAATAGGGAAGGATAATATTATTATTTTTCCCCAATATCATTTTAGCGTTTAAACCGCTATAAATTATCAGAAAATAAAAGGCGGACACTTTATAGTTGAATTCGGGAGTTAACTATCTGCAATATTATTTAAAATTAACCAGTGCGACATGAATGATGACTAATTTGTGAGAGGTAGTAGGTTGATAGAGTGTAGCGGGTTTGTGAATATATTCCTTATCTATGAAATAGTTACAATGCAATAGGCAATAAATACATTCGCCAGAGTGAGTACAACTTACAGCTATTAATATATAAGTGATTTTAGCTGTTATTTTAGACGGTTTTTCTTCATTTTAAATTATCTTGGTTAAGGTATAGCATTGATAGTAATGTTATTTATTAACTTTCTTAAATCTATTTCGCTTGAGTTCGGTAAGTCTGGCATTACTTTTGTAATGTACTTAGCGTATTTAAATAATTAACTAGGAGTACATTATGAAAAATACCATTCTTACTTTGGCCGCCATTATTTCTTTAGCCTCTGTTAGTGTTTACTCTCATGCCGAGAACATGAAAAATAATGATGTCGCAGAAAATGGCATTTATGTTGGTGCTAACTATGGTTATTTAAAAGTTGATGGTAAAGATGACTTCGATGACAATAGCGATGTTATTCAAGGGCTTGTTGGTTATCGCTTCAACCAATATTTAGCTATCGAAGGCGGATACGTCAACTTCGGTGATTATGGCAATAGCTTATCTAATGCAGAAACAGATGGTTATACCGCTGCGCTAAAAGTCTCATATCCCATTGTAGATCGCGTTGAGTTGTACGCTAAAGGTGGGCAACTATGGTATTCCACTGATTATGATGTGTTAGGTTTTTCTGGAAATAAAGATGATGAAGGTGTGTTCGCCGGTGCCGGTGTCGCATTTAAAGTCACAGATCGATTCTTAATTAATGCCGAGTACACTTGGTATGATGCAGGAATTACCATTGAGAATGTTAGCAACGGTGCAGATACTGATACAGATTTTAAACAAGCCAGTTTAGGTGTTGAATATCGATTCTAATTATTCGTTTTTGATATTTATAATTTAAAAATTGATTATCTAGGTGTGACACGCTAAGTGTCACACCTTTTTTATATTACTAATAAGCCCCTCCGAGTTTTTATTTTTTAAATCAACGTCAACGTCAACGTCGTGGGGCTTCACCCCACACCCGACCAAAAGGGGATCAACAGCAATTCCCTCTTGGATCTCCCTTGCCGCTCCCTAACGGAGTTGAAAGCCCCTTGGGCATTAAGCGTTCTTATGCTATCGCGTCAGACGCTCGTCCCTGATTCGACTGACGCTATCTCGGCATCTGATAGGCAGGATGCCTGAATGTCGTGAAGTGCATGGATGCACGAGAACGACCATGCCTCGCTCACGCAACGAACGCAAATGCCCTGCGGCAACTCAAAGGGGAGGTGAACTTCTGTAGCCACTTTGTTGGCTGTTAATCCTCGGAGATTTGTAACTGTCCCATCTTTGCACTTAAAAACAAAAATATCAGCCTGTCCCATTTTTAGATTAACTTTACGTAATTACTTACTTTTCAGCTACAAGCTCGTTATCAAAAATCACATCCTGCGTAAAATTAGCATAATTTGATTTTAAAAATTGGAGTCCTTCAGTTGTAGTAACATCTAAGTCTAGATGTGAGCGAATAAACTCCAATCTATACTTACATTCTTTAATTAGCTGGCCCCAGGTTTTTACTTTAATGGTCATGTAATCAGTCTGATGAATAATACCTTGCCCTGTTTTATCTGCTTTAAGTCTATGGTCTGTGTATTCATTTGTGTCATTTGAAACAATCCAGAAGTTCCATTTAACATCAAGTTTATTAAACCTTTCATCACTAGCAACCGCGAATGCATAGGACTCAATTTGTTGTATTTCTTTAGGTCCAATAGGAACCTTCGGAGCTTTAAGCTCTATAACTAAATGCTCAAGTTGATCTGCATGGTTTTGGGGGACAGATTGAGTGAGCATTAAATCAACAATTCCTCTTGATTTATCAATCCTAGTTACCGGCTCATCTGGAATCAGATCTATCTTCATAGCCTTTAGATGCTTTTTAAGAACTTCGCTGAGAGATTGGTCATTTACAGACATTGAAAATGCATCGCCAAAAACCCATGTATTATCTGCAAGAATTTTGTGGAGTTGACTACGCTCTTTAAGTACCTGTTTCTTTTCAGGATCAAAAATAATGTGCTCCAAACCGGCTATAAATTTTAATCGATCAGATATTGTTTTTGATGCATTGATAATCGATGTAAGACTTATATCTTCAAGTAGTTCAGCTAGTTCTTTTTGTTTCTTCAATGATAAAGTTAGAACTTCTTCAAAAATAATTTGTAGGTCATTCGGGTTTGACGACACTATTTGTTTAAGTAGTCGAAATTGAAGACGTTTGACTTTAATGGGAGACTTTTCAAACTCTGGAAGTTCTTGACTAATATTTATTGCCAAAATATCAAACATCTGTCTCTCAACTTCGTCCATCACGTCAATATACCCGCCTTTATATGGGTATATATCTTCTTCTTTCCATTTCCGGATGATGTTAGCTGATTTAGCTAGTTTACGAAGAAATAGGTGATGCTTTAATTTGTCAATTGCATTACGAATAGTTTCTGATAAAGAAGATTCTAGTCCACCAAGCTCAAGGACTCCTTTAGAGGATAGTTTACTTATATGTTCAGATATCAAGTATGCTGTAAATTCAAATTCGTTAGTGCCTCTAATTTGTTTATCGTAAGTATGTAAAGGAAAACCATTTGTATCACAGAAATGAAGCTCGTTTTTAGTATCACATTTCCACTCAATAACTTTCATATAGTAATTAAAAGATTCTCCTTCAAACTCGACAGGAGGGAGTTCAAGTGTCTCTTGATGAAAAATCTGCGAGCTAGGATCAATCTTAATATCGTTTATATACATTTGAACTGCTGGGTACTTAGATAAGTAGATAGCAAATGCACAGGATATATAGTTGGAGAGTGCTTTTTCTGAGACGCTGATACCTTCCTTACTAAGTTCAGAGATACGAACAGTGGTACCAGATCGCTTAACTTTAGTCGGCTCTGTATCGGTAACCCTAAAGTTGCCAATATCGTCGGCCATCCCTGTTATAGAGAAAGACTTTGATATACCTTCTTGTTCATCAAAGTACACGGTCTCCCAATCTATAACTTTACCGAGAGAAAAAGGTTTAAAGCGGCCCTGTCCTTCCTGTCCATGAAGGAAACGCCCAGAGAGTGTCTTATTTTTGAACTTTTTCCATGAACCACCAAGTTTACTAAAATGTTTATCTGCTATGTCTTCTGTGATACCGAATCCGTCATCCGTCACTTCGATATTTTTTAAACCTCCATACAATGCGTCCTCGTTCAGTTTTACTGAAACTTTGTTTGCATCTGCATCTAGCGCATTCCATATAAGTTCAGATATAGCAACATAAGCTGAGGCATTTGATACTTTACCTAAGAAGTCGCTCTCGACTTCGACTTTTAACGTTCGAGCAGCCATGAAGTCAGTTTTCCAGTCTTATGTTATTGTTGGCATAATCTAGCATTTATTAGATCTTAATATCCAACAGATATCAAACAATGAAAACTCACTCATCTACCCATTTGGGTAAAGTTTTGCCGCTAAAATTACATGTCTGTTCTTAGCATGGCTTTGTCGGTCTATTTCCTGCAAAATTTAACGAGCCACCTATTGTTAAATTTGCAAAGTGTATGCTTGTAAAAAGGCATACAGATTACTAGATGGGTTGGCGGGATTAAGCATTGGCATGGAAGTGACCGTTGACGGCATGGATGCCGTCGTCGAGCCCTCATGGATGAGTTCATGGCGTGTCACTGGAATGACAGTGCTTAATTATCAGCGATGTATTGGTTAAGTTTGTGAATGACTTAAACAAAAAGGCGCCTAAGCGCCTTTTCTATTTAAGTTTTGATAAAAACCAAAATCTGATTAAACAATCAAATCATACTCATCTTTGAGTATCTTAATGATATCTGCCTTTGGATTCGCAGGCAGTGGGATTGGGGCGCCAGTCACTTTCTCGGCAACGCCGGTGTAAGTGCGTGACACTTGCATCATGGCCTCAAGTGGGAGGTCATTGTCGCGGGCTAGGGCTTCACGCTCTGGCATTCTGTCTTTGTTGAGCAGCACATCAGGATCGGGGAAATGATTCAGCAAGAACTGGCGGAAACCCTCTTTGGAGTTTTCTAAAATCTTGCCATCGCGGTAGGCTGCGCCGTCCCAAATACGTGATGAGTCTGGAGTGCCGACTTCATCCATGTAAATCAGTTTTGAATTGCCATCTTTGTCAGTCACATAACCGAACTCAAATTTAGTGTCGACAAACACTTGATCAATATCGGCCAGTGCTTTTGATATCACTTTAAAGCCATCTTTTAACAGCTTCTCGTACAGGTCGATATCTGCAAGCTTTTCAAAGCCAAAGGCTTGGTAATTGGCTTCGATGTCGCTGCGGCTGATGTTCACGTCATCTTGGGCGGGCACGCCTGGGATGCCGGTTAAAATACCTTTAGTCGATGGGGTGATTAACAGCTCAGGGAGCTTTTGATCTTTTTCTAAGCCTTCTGGCAGTGTGATGCCACAGAATACTCGCTCGCCTTTTGAGTAAGCGCGCCACATTGAGCCTGTGATGTACTGGCGGCAAATAGCTTCGACCTTAATGGGGCGAGCTTTTTGGACTATCCATACGAACGGGTGTGGGATATCCAAAATATGGCTGTCGGCTAGGCCGTTTTCGGCGAACAGTTTAAACCAATGGTTAGATATCGCGTTTAATGCCGCGCCTTTACCGGGAATCCCTTTGAGGCCGCCTTCACCGTGGAAGATACAGTCGAAGGCCGAGATACGGTCGCTGATCACCATGATGGCGAGTGGGGTATCTTCGGGGACGTTATAACCTTTAGTGGTAATTAAACGGCGACTGTCGGCGTCGGTTAGCCAGTAAACGCTGCGAACCTTGCCGCTGTGGACTGGGCTGTCGGTGCGGATAGGCAAATCGTTATTGATGGCAAGTACGGAATCAGCAAGACTCATGACGAGTATTCCTTAGGATAGAGAGTGTAGGGATAAGGTTTTTATAAGTGTCGGTTTGCAGATGTACTATGGCGTTAGCAACAGCCAGATTCATTGCAACCGCTTTATTATTCGCGCGTGGCTTAGGGCGTAAAGCGTTCAGCCAGTTTGCGGGATTTGATGTTAAATCTTGAACAGCAAAAGGGGTATTTTCGGGCGGTGTTTGAATTGTGTCAGCAGGAGATAATGCAAGGGATGGAACAAACGCAGGGCAAGGTTGGCACCACAGTGAAAGTGGTCTGTTAAAGCGGGCTGGGCCCGTGCCATTTTGCTCGAAAATGCTGACCATTAATCCGAGAGAACCTTGTGCTAGACTGCCGCGAAAAAGTGGCGACATTTTACCTTTATTGACAAAATTTGCCACGGCTATTTGCATTGTTCTTTGCTGATGTGCGAGCTTATGACACAGTTGCAGCCCACAAGACCATCAAGCTAAATATCCAATGGAGGGAATATGAGCACAAGTCATCCACATCTAGATAGCGACAGAGAATTGATATTAGAGCGGATTATCGACGCGCCACCGGAAAAACTGTTCCGCGCGTGGACCGAGCCTGAGCTTCTCAAAATTTGGTTTACGCCAAGGCCGTGGACTGTGGCTAGCGCGACCTTAGATGTGCGTGCTGGCGGCACTAACGTGATTGTAATGCGCAGCCCTGAGGGGCAAGATTTTCCTAACCGCGGCGTGTATCTTGAGGTGGTTGAGAATGAGCGCATCGTATTTACCGATGCCTTTACCGAGGCTTGGGTGCCGTCCGATAAGGCCTTTATGACGGCAACCATCACCTTTGAACCTGTGGACGGCAAGACCAAGTACACTGCGCGGGTGCTGCATTGGAATAGCGAAGATAGGCAGAATCATGAGGATATGGGGTTTCATCAGGGTTGGTCTAAGGCGACCGATCAGCTTGAGGAACTCGTCGCGAGTCTCTAGCAGGCATCCCGTATCAGAGAGTAAACAATAAGCAGTACCTAGCCCAATTGCCCCGCATATTTTATTGCTGGGGATTGGGCAGGATTAGAGGTGTTATGTCGTCACAGAAAGAAGTGCCAGTGCTTAAACAATCGGTGCTTGCGCCATCGCAACTCGCGCAAAGCGCGGTTTTGCAGAGCAATAGTTTTTTATCAAAACAGTTTAATGGCTTGTCGGAATTAGCCCAAGAGCTACAGGGCATCGAGTTCGAGGATTGCTGCTTTCAAGACTGCCATTTTAGCGAGAGCGTTTTTCGTAAATGTAAGTTTATCGATTGTCGCTTTGTACGCTGCAACTTGAGCTTAGTGAAAGTGCCCCAGTGCCAGTTCAGCGGGGTCGAGTTTGAAGAGTGTAAGTTAGTCGGTATCGATTGGACCCGCGCCGCATGGTCGCGTTTATCCTTTGCCGCGCCCTTTTCTTTTAAGCAATGCATTCTAAACGACTGCTCATTTTTAGGCTTGTCCCTCGATGAAATCATCATCGAAGAGTGTAAGGCCCACGATGTCGATTTTCGCGAGGGCAGCTTTAATCAAGCCAATTTCACCTACACGGATTTTAGTCATAGTCTGTTTGGCCGAACTCAATTATTGGAGGCGGATTTCAGCGAGGCCACTAATTACGATATCGACATTTTTAACAATAAAATCAAAGGGGCTAAGTTTAGCCGCGACGAAGCGATTCGCCTGCTCAACTGCCTCGATATAGAGTTAATGGATTAATGCGATTGTAATCAGTTTGGGTCCGCTAGCGCGATGTTCTTATCCTGCTAGGGTTATCGCAATTGACTGTAATGTCAGTTTTTTCTAAGCCGCCAGTGTCCAAACTGGCGGCTTTTTTCTGTCTTCTCCGTCGATGTAAAGCCTGTTCCAATAAGCCTGTTGATCTTATTCACGTATTTCAACGTCAGTCTTAGGTTTTAGTTGCGATAGATCACACCGAGCTTCCCCATGTGGTTTACCACAATATCCGCCTACCTCTTTCGGGATAACAATCTTTGTGGATGAGCAGTGTATTCAGCGGATGCTGGTATATCAGAAGATATGGCGGTGCTGTTTTAATGCTTTTATAACTAAAAAAGTAATCAAATCAGTGAGCAAACCTCTGCTCGATGGCGCCACAAATGGCGACTGACGGGTGGGATGAGCGTGATGGAGGTAACCATGATTGAGCTTAATAGGCGAACCTTTTTAAAGGGAGCGGGAGCGAGCAGCGCCACGTGTGCGTTAGCCAGTCTGCTGCCGGGCAGCTTAGCGGCATTAGAGAATAAGCAGCTAAAGGGCATGGGCAAAGACATTGCCAGTATTTGCGAGATGTGTTCAACCCGTTGCCCGATTTCGGCGCGGGTGATTGAGGGCAAAAACGTCTTCATTAGTGGCAACAAGGCCGCTAAGTCCTTTGGCGGTAAAGTGTGTGCCCGAGGCGGTGCTGGCCATAGCTTACTGTACGATCCACAGCGTATCGTTAAACCGTTAAAGCGTGTTGGCGAGCGCGGCGAAGGCAAATGGGCCGAGATCAGTTGGGATGAGGCTTATCAACTCATCGCCGAAAACCTAAATAAAATCAAAAAAGAACATGGCCCAGAGGCAGTGGCATTCTCGTCAAAATCGGGCTCACAAGAAAAGCATTTGTTTCACCTCGCGACCGCCTTTGGTAGTCCAAATACCTTTACCCACGCGTCGACTTGCCCTGGTGGTTATGAAATTGCCGCTAAGGCTATTTTTGGCACTAAGGTTAAACGTGATTTAGGCAATTCAAAATACATCATTAACTTCGGCCATAACCTGTACGAAGGCATCAATATGTCCGAAACCCGCGGCATGATGGCGGCGCAAATGGACAAAGGTGCCAAGCTGGTGGTGTTCGAGCCAAGATTCTCTGTCGTGGCCGATAAAGCCGATGAATGGTACGCCATTCGCCCCGGAACCGACGTGGCCGTCGCCTTAGCGTTATGCCATGTATTGATTGAAGATAATCTTTACGACAAGGCATTCGTCGCGCGCTATGTGGAAGGCTTCGAAGCCTTTGCCGCCGAAGTGAAAGCTTATACCCCTGAATGGGCCGAAACCATTTCCGATGTACCTGCCAAAGACATTCGCCGCATCGCCCACGAATATGCCGCTAAAGCGCCCCATGCCGTGGTCGATTTTGGTCACAGAGCCACCTTTACCACCGAAGAGTTTGAGATGCGCCGCGCCCTGTACGCCGCCAACGTCTTGATTGGTAATATTGAGCGTAAGGGCGGGATTTATATCGGCCAGAAACCCAGTGATTACAACAAGCTTGCCGGTGAAGCGGTTGCGCCCGTATTGGCAAAACCTGGCGTGAAAGACATGCCAAAACCAGCAGCGAAACGAATCGATCAAGTGGAAGAACAGTACGCCATGATGTGGACATCGGGCGGCGTCTACCAAACCATTCTCGATGCTACCTTAAGCGCTGTGCCTTACCAGTTACACGGCTGGGTGATGTCACGCACTAACCCAATGCAAACCATGACAGACAGAGCACGCGTAGTTGAAGCCATGAAAAAGCTCGACTTTATCGCCGTGTGTGATGTGTATATCAGCGAAACCGCCGCCTATGCGGATGTGATTTTACCTGAGTCAACTTATCTTGAACGTGATGAAGAAATTGCCGACAAATCCGGTAAAAATCCCGCCTATTATGTGCGCCAACGTGTGGTTGAAACCTTAGGTGATACTAAGCCTTCTTGGCAGATCTTTAAGGATGTGGGTGTGGCTATGGGCCTTGGCGAGTTCTATCCATGGGAAAACATGGAAACCCTGCAAATGCTGCAGGTGAACCGCGACACTGACCTGCTGCGCCGGATCAAAGACGAAGGTTTTGTGAGCTTCGGTAAGCCAATTATGTTGTGCGAGCCTAAGATGGTTGCCGAGTTTATTAAGGCATACCCCAATGCACGACCTGCCGATGAAGACGGCACTTTCGCCAGTGCACTCACCTTTAAAACCCCGAGTGGCAAGATTGAACTCACCTCCGCCAAAGTCGAAGCCATGGCACCGGGCCGTGGGGTGATCAAGTTCCGCGAAGTGAATCTTAAAAAAGCAGATGAGCTGTACTTTATCCAAGGCAAAGTGGCGGTGCACACCAATGGCGCCACCCACAATGTGCCTATGCTCGCTAACCTGATGTCGGATAACGCTGTGTGGGTTCACCCCGTCACAGCGGGCAAGTTAGGGATCAGCAATGGCGACCCAATCCGCCTCACCAGCAGTGTTGGCACAGAAGAAGGCCATGCCTTAGTCACGCCGGGCATTCGCCAAGATACTGTGTTTGCTTACATGGGCTTTGGTTCTAAAAACAAAGAGTTGGTCAGAGCAACGGGCAAAGGTATCCACTGCGGTAACTTACTGCCGCACGTGACGGCTCCTGTGTGTGGCATGACAGTGCACACCACGGGCGTCACGCTGGCAAAGCGCTAATCGGAGGCTTAAATGAATAAACGATATGTAATGGTGCACGACGAGAATAAGTGCATCGGCTGCCAAGCTTGTAACGTGGCGTGTCGCAGTGAAAATGGCGTACCCGAAGGCGTTACTCGTCTGCAAGTGCGTGTGGAAGGCCCCTTTGGTGAGATGCCCAATCTGCACTTCAAATACCACAGGGTATCTTGCCAGCAATGTGAAGATGCGCCCTGCGTTAAGGTGTGCCCAACGGGCGCGGCCTATGTGGGTGAAGACGGCATTATCTCTATCCATACCGAGAAGTGTGTCGGCTGTATGTACTGTGTGGCAGCGTGCCCTTATAAAGTGCGCTTTATGAACCCAGAAACGAAGGCGGCGGATAAGTGTAACTTCTGTAAAGACAGTCGTTTGGCGCGGGGCGAAGAGCCAGCGTGTGTGACTGTGTGTCCAACCGATGCCTTAGTGTTTGGCGATGCTAATGACCCGCAGAGTGACGTGGCCATCATGCTCAACACTAAAATCACATACCAAGATAAAACCCATTTAGGCACTAAACCTAGGGTATATCGCGTTCCTACCAAAAGAGGGGGGATTTGATTATGAACAATACTTGGGGCGACATGGCGCAATATGATCCTGTCACTTGGCACTGGGTCATCGCCGTTTACCTGTTTATGGCGGGGTTATCCGCGGGCAGTTTATTGATTGGCATTGGTTTACGCTGGGCGAATAAGGAGCTCAGCGCGGGAGCCGAAAGCAGCATTCTTAAGGCGGCTGCCATTATTGGGCCTGTGGCCATTAGCTTAGGTTTAGCCTGCTTAGTGTTTGATTTAACCAAACCCTTCCACTTCTGGCTGATCTTAATTCACTATAACTTCCAGTCTGTGATGGCCATTGGGGTGCTGGCGCTGCTGGCGTATTCTCCCTTAGCCTTTGCGTACGCCATTATTGTGCTGCGGGATGACTTACCAAAATGGGGTTTGGGTTTCCTAGCGCCTATCGCTAAGTTACTTATGCCATTTCGAAAGCTGATTGAAGTATTGTTGTTTGTCCTCGCCATTGGCGTAGGGGCTTACACTGGCTTCTTAATTTCGGCGATGAATGCTTACCCTATGCTCAACACTGCGGTACTGCCTGCGCTGTTTTTAGTGTCGGGTTTATCGGCGGGCGCTGCGGCAAACGCGGTACTGGCACTCTTGCTGTTTAAGACTGACAGCCACGATAAAACTTTAGTCAAGATGCACGGTTTAGAGTTGCCTGTGATGGCGATTGAAATCTTGTTCCTGTTCATGTTGTTCTGCGCCTTGTACTTCAAGGGCGGCGCGGCGGCTGCGGCCTTAGCGTCGTTAACCTCTGGGCTATGGGCAAGCGTGTTCTGGATAGGCGTCGTCGGTATAGGTTTTGGTATTCCATTGCTGTTCATGTTGCTACCAGCCGCGACTCGCCATACTAAGGGCGCAATGATCATGGTTGCCTGCGCGAGCTTAACCGGCGTACTCGCTCTAAGACACTTTATTGTGTACGCAGGGCAAAGCTATTTAAGCTGAGTGTAAGCTGGCTTTAGATATTGATAGATAAAGAAAAGCACTGACAATGTCAGTGCTTTTTTATTGTTTGAATCTTCAGATGATTTGCCAATACAAGCAGGACGCTTATTGGGGCAATAACTCGATAACCGATTTCACCGTTAGCACTAAGGCGCTGATACTGCATAGGACTAAGGTCGCCATTTTAGTTTTATCTTTATCGACACTGCCCACTAATCGCCCCGCGACTAAATACCCTAAAAGCACTGAAGGCAGCAACATTAACGACAGCCACAGGTGCTTCAATTCTAATAAGCCAGTGATCGCCAAAATGACCATAGCTATGGTGGAGCTAAAAATGAAGAAGGCCGACAGGGCGGCACGAAACTGCGAAGCGTCTTTGCCTGACAATAGAATCGCCATCGGCGGGCCACCAATAGCGGCAATATTACCGAAAATCCCCGAGACGACGCCCGCCCCAAAGAGGGTTTTCTTATTCACTGGCAGGCTGAATTTATACAGGCTGAGTATAACCGCGACAGCCACAATGGCGGCGATGGATAACCCGAGTATGGGCTGAGGCGCAAACAGCAACAGACTCGCGCCGATAAAACCACCGGGCACGCGACCTATAAGCGCATATTGCAAGCCATTGAATTCTAAATGACCACGTTCCCGGAATAAGGTCAGTAGCGAGATGGTAAATCCCATGGCAATAACGGGACCCGGTACGAGCTGCGGATCGACGATATACAGCAAAGGACTGGCGACAACCGCTAGGCCAAACCCAATCAGGCTCTGGGTTAAGGCGCCAAGAAATACAATCAGTGAGGCCAAGGCGAGAGTCTGTGGATCTATCATAGAAAACATAGGATTCCATATAAACAAAAAGGGATCGTTAACGATCCCTATTGATGAGCACTGTGATGTAACTTTGCCAGCGACAAGTCGCTATTCCATGTCTTCCCACTCGATCCCCATCTCGTCCATCAGCAACTTGGCTTCGGCGGGAATGCTGTCTGGGCTATCTTTTGACAGATCTTCATCGTTAGGCAATGGCTGGCCAGTGTAGGCGTGCAAAAATGCCTCACACAACAGCTCGCTGTTGGTGGCGTGACGCAAATTATTGACCTGACGACGAGTTCGTTCGTCCGTAAGGACCTTAAGCACTTTGAGCGGAATAGACACAGTAATTTTTTTTACTTGTTCATTCTTCTTGCCATGTTCAGCATAGGGGCTGATGTATTCCCCATTCCATTCAGTCATTGACTCACCTGTTATAACGCTAAATTCGGGGCAGATTTTAAACCCTTACAAAGAACAGTCAAATTATTGCTACTATTTCTTTGTGATTGCAAACAGATTTCTTTATGTTCAGACGTCTAAACGTCTTCACGCCTATTGACGATGGCCTTGGGCTTAGGTACATTTAGACGTCCAGACATCTCTATCAGTCTACCGAATTTAGGAGTCCACCCATGGCAGAGCGTCAATTAGCCACACTGGCAGTGCGTCAGGGTATCGAAAGCGATACTCAATATGGCGCAGTTGTGCCACCGATTTATTTGTCGACTAATTACGCCTTCGATGGTCATAAAAATCCTCGCGAATTCGATTACAGTCGTTCAGGCAACCCAACACGCTGTATTTTAGGCGAAGCATTAGCGCAATTAGAAAAGGGCGCCACTGGCATAGTGACCTGCACTGGCATGGCGGCCATCACCCTAGTGACCACTTTGCTCGGCCCCGATGATCTATTGGTGGTGCCCCACGATTGTTACGGCGGTTCTTACCGTTTATTTACTAATTTGGCGAAGAAAGGCCAGTTTAAGCTGATTGTGGTTGATCAAACCGACAGCCAAGCGTTAACCGCAGCGATCGCGCAAAATCCTAAGATGGTGTGGCTCGAAACCCCGTCTAACCCGCTATTGCGTGTGGTGGATATCGAGGCTATTGCTAAGGCAAGCCATGAGGTCGGCGCGCTGGTGGTGGTCGATAACACTTTTTTATCGCCGATATTGCAACAACCCCTATTGTTAGGCGCGGATATCGTTATCCACTCCACCACTAAATACATCAATGGTCACAGCGATGTGGTTGGCGGCGCTGTGGTTGCCAAAGATGCACAAATTGGCGAAAGCTTACATTGGTGGTCGAACACGTTAGGCTTAACGGGATCGGCATTTGATAGTTACTTAACCCTGCGCGGCCTACGTACCTTAGCGGTGCGAATTCGTGAACATCAAGCCAATGCCCAGCGCATTGTTGAGGTGTTAACGCAAAGCTCTGTGGTGAGCAAAGTTTATTACCCTGGTCTTGCGGATCACCCAGGTCATGCCATTGCCGCCAAGCAACAAAAGGGCTTTGGCGCTATGCTGAGTTTTGAGCTCAAGGGCGGCGAGGCCGAAGTGGTGGCCTTTTTAGGTGCACTCAGCTTATTTAGTGTGGCGGAAAGTTTAGGTGGCGTTGAAAGTTTGGTGGCCGTGCCCGCAACTATGACCCACAGAGCCATGGAGCCGCAGGCGCGTTTTGAGGCAGGCATTAAGGACACCCTATTGCGTCTATCGGTGGGTATTGAAGATGCCGCCGATTTAGTTGCAGATATTCAAGCAGGATTAGCCGCCGTTGCGGCTTGTCAGTAGAGGAATAATAGATGGCACGTTGTCACTTACATAAATTTGGTGGCTCCAGTTTAGCGGATGCCGATTGTTATCGCCGAGTCGCCCATATCCTGTTAACCCACGGTCATAGCGATGACCTTGTGGTGGTCTCTGCGGCGGGTAAGAGTACGAATTTCCTGTATAAATTATTAGCGCTGCGTGATGCGGGTCAGTTGTGGCAAGAAGAATTACAAGTGCTGACCAGCTACCAACAGGGGTTGGTAGAGCAGTTATTGTCGAACGAACAAGCCCGCGATCTGCGCGAGCGTTTGGCGACAGATCAGGCGCAGCTCATCAGTCTATTGTCCCTCGACGAACGTAACGAATACCAAGTTAACCATGTGGTGAGCTTTGGCGAGCGTTGGTCGGCACGTTTAATGGCGGCGCTGCTGCGCGAATCAGGCGTGGCCGCAAGCCATGTGGATGCCTGTTCAATTTTAGTGGCCGATGAAGCCGCCGTGCCGCAAATTCGGGTGCAGGAATCCCGCGCAAAAGTACAAGCGCTGTTGGCCGCCCACCCAAATGAACGACTGGTGATCACTGGATTTATCTGCGCTAACGAGCGCGGCGATACTTTATTACTTGGTCGTAATGGTTCCGATTTTAGCGCTAGCTTGATTGCCAGCCTTGCCGATATTGAGCGCGTGACCATTTGGACCGATGTGGAAGGGGTGTTCAACGCTGATCCTAATAAGATCAACGATGCTAAATTACTGAAAAGCATGTCACTTGCCGAAGCCGACCGCCTAGCGCGTTTAGGCTCGCCAGTATTGCATTCGCGCACTTTGCAGCCTTTGTTCAATACCGAAGTGAGTTTAGCGGTGCGCTCAAGTTATGCATCACACACCGACTTTACCTTGATTGCGCCCCACAGTTCGTCTGCGAGCGCGCCTGTGGTGACGAACCTCAATGCTGTCGTCTTGTTCGGCTTTAAGCTCACGGGTGAATTAACGAGCTTATTAGATTCGTTGATCGCCGCGGGTTTAACGCCATTGGCCCATTGGACGTCTGCCCATCAAAGGGTTGAGCTTGCCTATACCGCTGAAAATCAAAAACAAGTGCAAAGATTACTCGATACTCATGCACAAGCATTAGGGATCAGCGAACAACAGATCAACACAGATCTCGGCTTAGTGGCGTTAGTGAGTGCCGATGCTGAACATTATCGCCGTAGCTTCGCCCGTTTATTAAGTCGTGATGCTAAACCTTTGTTTAGTGGTGACTTAAGCTTAGTGACGCTGGTGCCTCAGTCGCAGGTGAATCTGTTGACGCAAAAGGTTCATCGCCGCTGCGCTGGGCCGCGTAAACGCATTGGTGTCTTGCTGCTCGGCGTGGGCAATATAGGTGAGGCATGGGTCGATTTGTTTAAGTCTGTGTCGCCATCACTGGACCATGAACTCGAAGCTAGCGTTGAGTTAGTCGGTTTAGTCAGTTCGAGTAAAGCCTTGATTAAATCCACAGGTATTAATCTTGCCGCGTGGCAGACTGAGTTTAATACCGAGGCTACGCCTTGGCAGTACGAGCACTTGTTCGAGCAATTAGAGCAAGTTAACTGCGATGAGCTGGTGGCCTTAGATATCAGTGCCAGCGCCAGTTTGACGCTGCAATATCCAGAGCTGTTCGAGCGTGGCATCCATGTGGTGAGCGCGAATAAACTCGCAGGCTCGGGTCCACTGCCTTTCTACCGTGAGTTAAAGCAGCAACTGGGTAATCGTCGTTTATTTTGGCGCTATAACGCCAGCTGTGGCGCAGGTTTGCCTATCCAACATGCGTTAAATGATCTGCGTAACAGCGGTGATAGCGTTGAAGCCGTGGGCGGGATTTTCTCTGGCACCTTGTGTTGGTTGTTTGAGAAATACGATACCAGCAAGCCTTTCTCTGAATTAGTGATTGAAGCCAGAGGCTTAGGCATCACTGAACCCGATCCCCGCGACGATCTGTCCGGTCGTGATATGCAGCGTAAATTGCTCATTTTGGCCCGTGAAATTGGCCTTGAAATCGAGCTTGAAGATATTGAATTACGCTCATTAGTGCCAGCCGATTTGGCGGATATTCCCTTAGATCAATTTCTCGCCCGCATTGCCGAGTTAGATGCCGATCTGCTGCAACAATACGGTGCGGCGGCCGAGCAAAATAAGGTGCTCAGATACGTGGCATCCTTAGATAACAGCGGCTCAGAGCTTAAAGCTGAAGTCGGTTTGCAGTGGATTGATGCCCATCATCCCTACGCTAATTTGACCCCTGGCGATAACGTGTTTGTGATCCGCAGCGTTTTCTATCAAGGCAATCCGCTTATCATCCGTGGACCGGGCGCCGGACGCGAAGTGACAGCGGCAGCGGTGCAGTCGGATCTAACGCAGATCTGTCGCGATCTCTTGCAAGAGTAGACTGAAATTCAGCAGCTTAAAGGACTCATTCGAGTCCTTTTTTATTGGCTAGAATAAATCTATCGAATTAACCGAGATTAAATGCGGTTTATGGACATTTTTTGGCTTGACTTACATCTCAGTTTCTCTAGTATATGGACATATAGATGTCCAAACGTCCATTTGAACTAATTCATAATAGCAAAGAGTAGCGCCAAGGGCGGTTGAGGAATTACACATGGCTTTTCATCACGCACAACATTCACAATCGCTGAACCAGAGCTTGTCTGAGCTTAATGGCGATATTAATGTTTCTTTTGAGTTTTTTCCGCCATCGACCCCCGAAATGGAACAGATCTTGTGGAACTCTATTCGTCGTTTAGAGCCGCTTAATCCTAAGTTTGTGTCTGTGACCTATGGCGCTAACTCAGGTGTGCGCGACCGCACCCACGGCGTGATTGAGCGTATTCAACAGGAAACGGACCTTGTTGCCGCGCCGCACTTAACCTTAGTGGATGCCAGCGATGAAGAGCTGTTAGAACTGGCTAAGCATTACTGGAAATCGGGCATTCGTGACATAGTGGCACTGCGGGGCGATTTACCTACGGGCAGCCCCAAGCCCACTCGTTTTGCGGTGGATTTAGTGCGTTTACTGCGCTCTGTGGCCGACTTTGATATTTCCGTTGCGGCCTATCCAGAAGTGCATCCCGATGCGAGTAATGCACAGGCGGATTTGATCAACCTCAAGCGTAAGATTGATGCGGGCGCTAGCCGTGCCATTACCCAGTTTTTCTTCGATGTGGAATCTTACCTGCGCTTTCGTGACCGCTGCGTCGCCGCCGGTATCGATGTTGAAATCGTGCCAGGCATCTTACCTGTGACCAACTTTACCCAGCTAAAACGTTTCGCGGGCATGACCAATGTGTCGTTACCGGGCTGGCTACACAAGCAATTCGATGGTTTAGAAAACGATGCCGGTACACGCCAATTGGTGGGCGCAAACGTGGCAATCGACATGGTAAAAGTCCTGTCCCGTGAAGGCGTGAAGGATTTCCACTTCTACACCTTAAACCGCGCCGAACTGACCTACGCCATTTGCCATACGTTAGGTGTGCGCCCTAAGTAAAACATCAACAACATAAACTAATAAAAACGCCGCAGATAATGCGGCGTTTTGCTTTGTGGTAATGGGTGTAGGTGTTAGATCCTAAACTGTGCCAGTAGCACTTGCAGGCGAGCCGCAAGCTGTGCAAGTTCGTCGCCAGCCCGCGCAGTGTGCACCGCACTATTGGTTGTCGTCGTAGCAATATCGTTGATGTTATTGATATTTTTGTTAATTTCTGCGGAAACAGCACATTGCTCATTTGCCGCGCTGGCGATCTGGATGTTCATCTGGCTAATGGTCGAAACCGCTTGGGTGATGGCCACGAGTTCTTCACCCGCTTGATTAACTTGGGCAACACAGCTTTGAGTAGTGCGTGAACTGGTTTCCATCGCCGAAACGGTAGATTTGGCTTTAAGCTGTAGCGCTTCAATCATTTTTTGAATTTCTGTGGTTGAAGCTTGAGTGCGAGTCGCAAGGGTGCGAACTTCATCGGCTACCACGGCGAATCCTCGTCCTTGCTCTCCGGCTCTGGCGGCCTCAATTGCAGCATTAAGCGCCAGCAAGTTGGTCTGTTCGGTAATATTGCGGATCACAACTAATACAGAATCAATTTCGGCAGTATTACGTTCGAGTTCATTAATGGCATTGGCGGCTGCGGCGATTTCTTCCGCTAATACAGCAATCGTCGCGACGACTTTTTGCACTACGAGTTTGCCTTGTTCGGTTGACTCATTGGCGTGATTGGCAGCATCCGCGGCATCGGTCGCATTGTGGGCAACCTCTTGAACAGTGGCGGCCATTTCATTCATTGCGGTGGCGACCTGTTCGGTTTCAAGATTCTGACGATTGGCCATCGATTGAGTTTCGTGGGTAATGCCCGACATCTCTTCCGCTGAGGTTGCGAGTAAACTCGTGGCATCAGACACTTGAGTCACAGTGTGGTGGATTTTCTCCACAAAACGGTTAAATGCCTGCGCTAACTCGGCGATTTCATCCTTACTCGTTATGGTAATTCGACGGGTTAAATCGCCTTCGCCTTCGGCGATGTCATTCATGGCTTGGGTTGTTTCTGCTATTGGGCGGGTAATGCCCTTAGCAATAAACCAAGCAATGGCAGTGCCGATTAACATTGCAGCGAAACCGATGAGGATCAACTTGAGGCGAATATCCGCCATGACTTGCTCTGAATGGCTTCTGTCCATCGCAATATCCAGTACCCCAAAGACTTGTCCCGAGTAATCTTTTATGGCGTGGCGATACAAAGCGAAGGTTTTGCCCTCTAAGCTAATAGTGCGAATCACTTCGTTGCCTTGCATCACGCTATTGAGTTCACTTATGGCCTGAATATCGGGCGTGAACGTGGCGCCAAATGCTTTAAAATCCGCGCCATTGGGCAACAATAATGCGATTTCAGCTTGATAAGCATCTTTAAAACTGTCGAAGAAAGGTTGTCCAAAGGACATACCAAATTCCACAGAGCCTGTGTGTTGGCCTTGATAACCCATGGGCACTAAACCGCGAATCCCTAAACCTTCAACACCATATTCCAAACCGTTTAAGGGCTGTTTTGTGGTGTTGGTTTCCACAATCGTTTTACGAATTGCAGTGAGATCATCACCGAATTTTTCGGGGCGATGTAATCGTAAAAAAGAGGTTGCTGGTGGCGTATGAAACTGAAATTGTTGTACGTCGAAATCTTGCTTAAGCTTGGCAAACAGGGGCAGAGTACGGTCTTTGAGTGCAGGGCGATCCCGTTCGGCGAAGTTACTTTGGATCTCTGGCGTCAGTGAAACTATCGTTGCCATGGCCTGTGCGAGTTTACCGGATGAGGCTATGTTGGCTACCGCAGTTTCGTACAGTTTATGCAGTTCTCTTTGCTCAGATTCTTTCACCTGACTGCTGAATTCCGACAGGACTAGCAGCATGATAAAGCTCATCATGGCCAACAGTAATAGACATATCCCAACCACAATCCTCGTACTAATTTTTAAATTCACCAAAGCCAACCTCCCAGTTCACTTCATCAGTCTGATTTATCTTTTTAATATTATAGAGATACGGCTGACTATATTTGAGATGGCGCCAGCCTTTTGGATTATTTGTTTCCCTATGCGACATTTTTGCGCCATAGGACACAGAAAATTTTTTATAGGAGCACATTTACTTAGCCTGCTAACTAAGTATAATGCTTAGCACGCTAACTAAGTGGGTGAGCAAGATGCAAAAAGAATTAGAGCGATTGAAAGAGTTATCACTGGCGGAGCATTTAGGCCGTCTGCATCGATTGTGGCGTACCGTGGCCGATGTCGAGCTGGCACCTTTGGGATTAACTCATCCCCGCTGGACGGCATTGTGGAAATTACTGCGTTTAGGCGACGGCGTGAGCCAGAAAGTGTTGGCCGATGCCTTAGAAATTGAATTGGCTTCGTTAATGCGCACCTTAGGGCAATTAGAAGAGCAAGGTTTAGTCGAGCGTCATTGCTGCGACAAAGATAAGCGCGCAAGGATTGTGACGCTAACGCCTGCGGGATTGGATGTATTAAAGCAAATGGAAGCGCGGATAATTCAGGTGCGCCGTGAGTTATTAGCTGGGATCAGTGCCAGCGAGCTCAGCGAATTTGAACGCATTATTAGCCTGATTAGTGACAACGCCAGCGCCAAATTGGCCAAGGCAACAGCAACCATTTTGTGAGAAAGAAGATGACACCGGATCAACAGTTTGCCCGTTTAGTAAAATTTGCCATGTTCGGCTTTGTGATGGTTTTTGGCTATTTTATGCTTGCCGATACTATGATGCCATTAACGCCGCAAGCCATGGCGACGCGTGTGGTGACTAAGGTTACGCCGCAGATCAGCGGCAAAATTCAGACCATAGCCGTGACGAACAACCAAGCGGTTGCCAAGGGCGATTTGTTGTTTCAAGTCGATCCCGCGCCCTATGAGTTAGCGGTATCGCAAGCTAAATTGGCCTTAGAGCAAGCCCGCCAAGACAATGCCGAGTTAGATGCCTCGCTGCTTGCCGCGAAGGCCGACGTCAATGCCAACAAAACCACCTCACAACAGAAACGCAGCGAAGCTAAGCGCCTCGATGCTCTGTATGCCACCCATGGTGTATCGCAGCAGCAAAGGGATCAGGCCGATAGTGATGCCGCCGCCGCGGAAGCCAATTTGCTCGCCGCCAATGCGCGTTTAGAAAAACTTAAGGTGAGCCGTGGCAGTTATGGCGAAGAGAATCTTAAGGTGCGTCAGGCACAAAATCATCTTGCCCAAGCTGAGCTCAATTTGTCTTACACCCAAATCCATGCCGATCAGGACGGGATTGTGACTAACCTGCAGTTAGAAGTCGGGAGTTTTGCGACTGTGGGGCAACCTCTGTTAGCCGTGGTATCGGATAAGATTGATATTATTGCTGATTTTCGTGAAAAGAGTTTGCGTGGCGTCAATGCTTCATCGACCGCTTTGATTGCGTTCGATGGTGAACCCGGTCGTTTATATCGGGCGACGGTGAGCAGTGTCGATGCGGGCGTGAGTGCGGGGCAATTCGATGCCAATGGCCGTTTAGCGGCGCCGCAGGAATCTGATCGTTGGGTGCGTGATGCCCAAAGATTGAGGCTGCATTTGGAGTTAGATGGGATGGCGATGAACAGCTTGCCAGCCGGTGCGCGCGCGACCGTACAACTGCTGCCTGAGAATAGTCTGTTTAGTCTACTGGCTAAGGTGCAGATTAAAATCATTAGCCTGCTGCACTATATTTATTAGCCTATTTACTAGCTTATTTATTAGCGTATTGACTCGCCTATCTACACGCACTTATTGCTGTTGACGGGCGAGTGACTCGCGGTTGGTGTGTGTTTGCCGTGAGTCGCTTGAGTGAACGCTTCAAAGCAACATAAGTGTGAATGCAGCATAAGCCAGCTAAACATCCCCATTTTACGTATCGATAGAACAAGGCGACGAGCATGTTACTACGCCATAGCCCATTGATGGCCAACGATTTACGCCAGTGTTTACGGATTGCGACTGGCGCGACCATAGGTTTTACCCTGTGTAAAATGTTTGGTTGGAGCAATGGAGTCTTCTTCACTGTGACCCCCATGCTATTACTCGGACTCGTGCCAGTGATGAATGGCCACGCCATGCGCCAGTTATTGGCCTCATCTGCCATGGCGGGGTTAGAGGTTGGACTGCTTGGTGGTTTCTTCGGCAGCCATCCCGGCCTGATGACGCCCATCGTCTTCCTGTTATTTCTATACCGTTTTGCGGCCATGTCCCGTGGCAGTTTGTTCCTCTTTGGCGCCAATGGAGTGCTCAGCCTCAGCATCATGCTGCACTTTGCTAGCTATCCCGGCGTTGATTTAAACGACTTAGTTTTCAGTAACTTTTGGGCGACGGCATTGTCGGTCGTTATTGCCTATGCTATGACGGCACTCTGGCCCGATGTGGAACCCAGGGCGGCTTACAAGCCTGGACCTAAGGCGCCACATCGAATGCGCCACGAAGCATTACTCGGCGCGACCATAGCGACCGCATCGTTTCTGGTATTCCAAATATTTGATCTGCGGGATTCGATGTCGGCTCAGGCGACCACCTTGTTGCTCCTGTTTCCTATGCATTGGAATGGCGCACTCGACTATGCCCGTAAGCGCGCTATAGGTACTTTGCTGGGCGTGTCGTTTGGGGTCGTTGTGCAGTTGGTACTCTATGACTGGTCAGGACTATTGATATTAATCGTCCCCTTGCTGTGGATTGGACTGATGATCTTTAGCCAAGCCCATGTGCGAGAGGCAAGTGGCTCAGGCGTGGGTTTTGGCGCCATGACGACCTTAGGTATTCTGTTTGGCCAGTATCTGACCCCAGGCAACGATTTAATCTTCAGCGCCTTATATCGAGTGAGCAGCATTCTCACCGCCATCGTCGGCACGCTACTCCTGTGTTATTTGATACATAAGTTATTGAATCGTTTTGAATCGACGCGATTTGGTTATTGATTCTGGCTACTCGGGCTTGAAGACTTGCAGCATACCCTTTCAAAGAGTAAGGTAAATTTATCCCATTTGGATTGAACAATAAATGAGCTTTAATGAACGCTAAGGCTCATTTATTGACTGTTTTAAAAATGAGCGGCTGATTCAAAAATGGGTTCAGTGTGTGAGCAGCAACATAAATAACAATAACCACCTATGCTTTAGAGCTTAACTCTCTTCAAGGATAGAACATGAAGATTAAAACATTCGTCATAGGCTTAACGCTATGCAGCGGCTATGCGGCCGCCTCCGTTGCGCCTTCTGGCAAACAATTGATGGAAATTATCCCCCAACCGGCACAGTTATGTGTGTCTTGTCATGGGGTAGAAGGTCAGGGCGTTGAACCGCTCGGCCCTCGATTAGCGGGATTATCTAAACAATATATCTCGACCCAATTACAGCATTTCCAAGCGGGTGTGCGCCAAAACGCAACCATGATGCCGATGGCAATGACGTTACAAGGTGATGGGATTGAGCAAGTGGCAAACTACTTTTCTGCAAAGCCTGCCAATGAGGTCAAGCCCGTTATCCGCGGCGAACAGGTGGTTTTCAATGACGATACCGCCCGTTTAGCCTACCAAGGTGATTGGTCACGTGGTTTACCAGCCTGCGTGACCTGCCATGGTCCTTCGGGGTTAGGTGGCGGCTTATTTCCCCGTTTAGCCGGTCAGCAAGCGAGTTATATTAAAACTCAATTACTGGCATGGCAGTCGGGAACGCGCAAAGGTGATGTCGATGGCATGATGGCGAACGTAGCTAACAAGCTTACCGCCGCTGAGGTTGATGCCTTAGCAAACTACTTTGCTAATTTGAAATAAGGAGCCAGCCATGAAATATTCCGCAATGTTATTACTGGCCGCTATGGGGTCGTTAACCGTGCAGGCGCAAGCCGAATCGGATCCGGTGCAAGAGCGCCCAGATAAACAAGCCCCGCTGCCTTCTTTCCCTAAGATACCGGATCAAACCTATCTTACTCCTAGACCTTTGAGTGCCATTCCTGAAGGCGCCTTTGGTGACAAAGTGCGTTTGGGTTATCAGCTATTTGTGAATACCCAACAGCTGCGTGATAAGTATGTGGGTAACGAACTTAACTGCACCAACTGCCATATGGATGCGGGCCGAAAAGCCAATGCTTCACCCCTTTGGGGCGCGTATTTTGCTTATCCAGCGTATCGCAAAAAAGATAATAAGGTCAGTAGCTTTGAAGAGCGCATTCAGGGCTGCTTTAACTATTCGATGAATGGTAAAGCCCCTGCATCGGCGAGCCCTGAGTTAGTGGCGCTTTCTGCCTATGCCTATTGGTTAGGCATGGGTGGCTTGATGGACGAAGCTAATATTAGCGGCCCAGTCCCTGAGCTGAGTGATGCCGAGTTAGTTAAAGGTGCCAAACGGGAAGACTTCCCGCTACCAGAGATATTAGCCAAGGCGATGACAGTTGAGCAGCGTGCCAACTTGCCGGGTCGTGGTTATCCTGAGATCCCAAAACCCGAACAAGCCTATTCACCTGAACGGGGTAAAGAGGTCTATGTCGCCCATTGCCAAACTTGCCACAGTGTTGATGGCCAAGGTCAAGCGATTGCTGGCGTGTATGCGCTGCCGCCGCTGTGGGGGCCTAAGAGTTACAACTGGGGGGCCGGAATGCACAGGGTCAATACTGCCGCATTCTTCATCCATGAAAACATGCCTTTTGGTAAGAGTATGCAGTTAACTAACCAACAGGCTTGGGACGTTGCAGCATATATCAACTCCCACGAGCGTCCACAGGACCCGCGTAGCAAAGGTGATGTGAAGCAGGCGCAGGAAAAATACCATAATGACAGCGATTACTATGGTGTCACGGTCGATGGCAAAGTGTTAGGCACTGAGTCCTATCCGATTTTTCCTAAGAAGTCTTAGTTGAGCCGCTTTGATTCAGTGCTCGTGTGATGTTATAAAGCGAGTGAATAAGTTAGACAGAAAAGCCAGCAAGCATTTAGCTTTGCTGGCTTTTTTATTGGTCAATTGTACTGAGTGCTCTGTGATTTCAGGGTATTAGTACTTAGTGGTTTAGCCCGCTAGAATCGGCTTGTCACGGCATTCGCTCGTCGACTCGCAGCCAGTCCATCCTTGGATGCTCGACCGCCCCGTCCATGGGGCGGACGGTCGCCTCGCAAATCACCATGACTCGCCTTTGCATTAGTGTGATCTGTTGCTTTAAAGTACACAGAGAATTTAGCAATGGGTGGCTCAGTAAACTTTGTACGTTATAATATCCCCTTTTGTGGGCCATATATGAATCAAGGTGCTCTCTCAGATAACTGTAGTGGTCAAGTAAAATTGGCCACGGTTTTAGAGTCATTCCAATATAAACGTTCTGACTCATTTGGCGTTAACCCACCATTATATTGATGGGGTCTGGTCTCACTGTAATATCCAGTGATGTAATTTGTGATCTCTTTATCTGCTTCTGTAAAATTCCCATAACCACTGGCGGGTATCCACTCAGAT
>NZ_JAJAEF010000012.1:0-150051 GCF_020447145.1 Shewanella sp. SR1
GCGGGCGAGTGCTTCTGAGAGTTGCATAAAAAAATCCGATGACATGAGGTCATCGGATTTTGATCTTTTCAGCGAGATCGTCAAGCGATCTGTCTTAACTGATCGGCATTACGCTAATGCGGGTTTTTTTATGCTTAAAATAGATGCAATTTTCATTTTTTAATCGTCAATGCTAATATTGCGCAGATTTTCAGGGGAAAAAACTAACCCATATTAATATGTGCTTATCCAGCTTCGCTGGAAGAACAGATATTTATAGGGATTGGATTTAACGGAACAGGAATGGATAAACATGAAAAAAGTACTGACCGCAGCGATATTAATGACTGCACCTTTTATGGCGACTGCAGGGGCCGATTTTGTAAAAGGCGACAAGACATTCGCTGGTGAAGCTGAGTTAGGTGCCACCTTAACCACAGGTAACACTGAAACCTCATCATTTAAGGGACGTTTAAATCTTAAGCATGAGCTTGGCGATTGGGAAAATCAGTACTTACTAGAAGGTTTATACAAAGAAGATACCGGTTCTGTCACCGCGAAACGCTATTTAGCGGGTGCACAGGGTAACTACATGATGACAGACCGTAGCTACCTATTTGCGAATGCCAGTTATGAAGTCGACCCGTTTACCGGTTATGACTACACCCTATCTGGCGCAGCGGGTTATGGTCATAGACTGTATGACACCAGCAAGACCTTTTTAGATGTTGAAGTGGGTCCGGGTTATATTTACCAACGTCTCGATACTGAGCAAGCGCTTATCGAAGGTTATGACACCAACGACAGCGTTGTTGCCCACGGTGTGATCAACTTTGAAACTGAAATCACTGAGACCTCTAAATTCCAACAGCGTTTCGTTGCCGATTACGGTGACAAGTTAGATGCCCGTTCTGAAACCTCATTAACGGCAAATATTATCGGCGCATTGGCGATGAAGTTTGCCATTATTGTGCGTTATAACAGCGAGCCGCTGGATGATAAGAAAAGCACAGATACTGAAACCAATATGACCTTGTTATATGCTTTCTAATGCTGTGACACTGATTTAAAACAAAAAAGCACCTTCGAGGTGCTTTTTTATTGGCTGTTTTTAGACTAAGTTGAATATACGTTAAGCTTTTCTTTATTAGCAACCGCTGTAGTTATACAAAAATTAATGTTTTAAATGCCTTTGGTTATAGGGTAATGCATAGAAAGTTGCGTTTTATCAACATTTGCTATGCCGAAGCTATGGTAATTTTCGACTAATTTCCTACGTAGAGATGAACTTTAATGAAATTACAGCGGTTGTTTAAAGGCAGTGGAATGGCGTTGTGGAGTCTATTCTGCGTTGCAATATTGAGCGGATTCTCACCTGCAGCATGGGCGATGACAGAAGGGGCAGATCGGCTTAATTTAACCGCCGCGAGCGTGGGTTATGTTGCTGTCTGTGTGTTTGTGCTGGCTTATATACTTGTGATGGCTGAGGAGACATTACATTTACGCAAGTCGAAACCTGTGCTCGTTGCGGCAGGGATCATCTGGGGCATGATAGGTTTTGTCTATATGCAAAACGGCATGTCCGAAGTGTCGGAAGCGGCATTCAAGCAAAACTTGCTCGAATACGCCGAGCTATTGCTCTTCTTGCTGGTGGCGATGACCTATATCAATGCCATGGAAGAACGTAATCTGTTCGATGCGATCCGCGGCTGGCTAGTGGGCCGTGGTTTTAGCCTGCGAACTGTGTTTTGGTTAACGGGCTTTATGGCGTTTTTCATATCGCCCGTGGCCGATAACTTAACCACTGCTTTACTGATGTGCGCTGTGGTGATGAAGGTTGGGGCAGGGCAACGCAAGTTTATAACCCTTGCCTGTATCAACATTGTCGTAGCGGCCAACGCGGGTGGCGCGTTCAGCCCCTTTGGTGACATCACGACCTTAATGGTATGGCAAAAGGGCCTAGTGCACTTTGGCGATTTCTTTAATCTGTTCATTCCCGCCCTCGTTAACTTTGCCTTACCCGCCGCCATTATGAGTGTGTTTATCCCGCATTTTGTGCCTGAGCCTGAAAAAGAGCATGTGTACACTAAGCCTGGTGCTAAGCGTATTGTAGGGCTGTTTTTACTTACCATTGCTACGGCAGTGTGTGCCCATTCCTTCTTAGGTATGCCGCCTGTACTGGGCATGATGACGGGATTAGGCTTCCTGCAATTCTTTGGATTTTACCTGCGTAAAACCTTCAATCGTTCCGTTGCCCGCGAACGTGAAAAGGCGGAATTAAGACAAGACAAATTACGCCTGCAGCAACTTGGTAGTGTGGTGCCATTTGATGTGTTCAGTCGCATTTCCCGTGCCGAGTGGGATACTTTGCTGTTCTTTTATGGCGTGGTGTTATGTGTCGGCGGCCTAGGTTTTATGGGATATTTGAGCTTAGTGTCTGAGGCCATGTACTCGCACTGGGATGTCACCTATGCCAACGTTGCTGTGGGTTTACTCTCGTCAGTGATTGATAATATTCCTGTGATGTTTGCGGTATTGACCATGAATCCCGATATGGCATTGGGACAGTGGTTATTGGTTACCCTGACAGCGGGTGTGGGCGGCAGTTTGCTCTCGATTGGCAGTGCGGCAGGAGTTGCCCTGATGGGGCAAGCACGCGGCATTTACACCTTTGGGGCACATCTACGGTGGACACCTGTGATTGCCTTAGGTTATGTGGCGAGCATTTTAGTGCACATGTGGTTAAACGCCGCAATGTTCTAACACTGCGTTAGCTTGATTATCGTTTATCGAGACAGGCTTGCGGCTTGTCTCACGAAAATTAACTATTTGCTGGCTTGGGTTAGCAAGATCACATTAATCATTGGTTGGCTTGCATAGACTTAACTCCGTGTTTTTATGGAGTTGAGTTAATGTGTATGCAATTGGGAGACTGCAGGTTTGATCGAGAACGAGGCATGCTGATTGACTTGTCTCGCGATGAATCTTGGCATCTTTCTCGGGCCGAGTTACAAGTGCTCACGTTATTGCTTGAACACCAAGGTCAGTTAGTTTCAAAGCACATGCTAAAAACGGGGGATGGACAAGGTCCGCCATTAACCGATGCCTCTGTGTCCCGCGCCATATCCACGCTCCGCTCCTTTCTTGGCCCTCAGCACGAGGGCTTGATCGAAACCGTTAAAGGCCAAGGTTATTTGTTGCGGCCATCAAACGGCAGCGAATATCGAGGCGTCAATTACCTCAGACTACACACTGTGCCTTTGTGGAGTGCCTTAGTGTTATTCGGGGTGATGTTGGCGTTTTCGGTGTTTTATCTGAAACACACAGATCACAGCAAGCCGACCCAAGCCTTGATGACGTCGATACTGTCGTTAGCCTCAGGTCAGCAAGTGCGCTTGAACTTATATGCCGACTCCAGTGCGAGTAACACCTTACTGTTCGAAATGGGCGAGCGCTTAAGTGCGGGCCTCATTGCCTGTGGCAGGAGCGATTGGGCGGATGTTTATGCGTCTTTATCCCATGACAAACAAGTGCTTAATATGACGTTTCGCGGTGAAAAACTCGACCAGTCAGTGCTCCGCAATATTAGTATCAGCGATTTTTCTCGCCCCAAAGCATTCATCGACTCTGCCTGGCTACGCGAGGTGGATATCTGTGGCTAAATGGCTCAAGTGGACCATTAACATTGTTATTTTGTCGGCCTTGATTGCGGCTTGCGGGGTGATTTATAAACAGTCGGCAACGAGCCGGACCATGATGTTGAGTTGCAGTTCAGAACTGTTTGATCGCCACTCGAGTACGAATCCAAGTGTCAGCGCCAGCGTTGGTATTGCCAGCAGTGACAATAAATTTTACCTGCTTGTGGACGTATTGATTGCCGCCGACAAAGCGCAAATCAACTACCGTTACTTTAATTTTGATGGCACCAGTGCGGGCCATATTTCGATGCGTGGTAAGGTCGACAGCATTGAGGCCAATAGCATGACCTATAGGGTTGCAGTGGAGACGAAAACTGAATCGGAAATGGAAAAGCAAAAAAATTGGCCAGAACATATGAAATACCTTTCTAACATCAGCAGTTTACCGTTTCGCGATTCTGGGGTGAATAATTTCAGTATTGAAGTGTTAGATATGGATGACACTAAGGATTATGCCGTGGTGTTATTCCAACCCAGCAATACGATTTGTGGATGCCGAATCGTAAATAGTCGAATTTAATCAGTGAATTTGAGTTTATTTCAGTTAAGATTAGTGCTCATTGATTTATGTCTACTGCGATGAGTCTCTGTGATGGCTCATGAAAAGGGTGTTGTGTCTAAGATACGTGTAAAGCAAGAAGAATCCCTGTCGATTAAGTTCAGCCACCAGATGGAAAAGGGCGATAATCGTCAACTTGATCTCTATTTCTTTTTACCAAAGGAAATGGGCATAGGCTCGCACACGCTCAATGAAGAAGAGTACTACTACAGCGCGATTGTCGGCCGTCGTTCTTACTATTCAGAAGGCTTACACTTACCTTTGGTACAGGGACGCTTTGCCAGTTTAAATCGCCGCACCGTTGAAGAATTCAGATTGTACTTGAATCTGTTCGCCTATCAGTTTGCCGTTGCAGTCGAAAACGACGTTAAAGAACTCAATCAAATCACAGATGTAACCCATTTTTATTTTGCCCTCGACGAATTACGCGAACAAGTTGGCCAGTTGCTGAAAAAGTTTCGCCGTAACGAACCGGGCGATCCTAAATGGAAATCCTACTTCGAAAATGCCGACAACTACCTGTCTTGGTTCTGCGAGCAGCAGTTACTAAAAGTGCTCGCCCATGCTACACGTACCAGTGATTTCAACGATATCCAAGAACGGGTGCTAACACTGTGTCGCAATGAGTGCGCCTATCGGGATGAGCATAACTACAACTCGGCGCAGACTAAGCAAGATCCTAACCGCATCTCAAACAAGATGTTGTTGTTACGACGTTTAATCCAACAAGGTGTGGTACTCAAAGAAGAGTTAAAGCCCTTAGGGATTGGCCTTAAAAAGTTCACGACGGGACTGGCGACGGCGTTAGTGATGTTGGTGGTGTCGGCGTTGATTATTCAAGCGCAGGGCGCCTTCAGCGGCTTTACCATTGCCTTAGTGCTGACCTTGGCGGTGATTTACGGCTTCAGGGAAATCTTTAAGGATGACGTGCGTAATGCCATGTGGCGTTTTATTCAGCGGGGCAGGCCACGCTGGAGCCGGATTTTGCGCGATACTACCAGCCAGGCGGTGATCGCTAAGCAGTTGGTATGGCTTGAGTTTATGCGCCAGCAAGATCTGCCCGATAAAGTCAGCGAAATTTTAAAGCACAGGCATAGCCAAAATAAGGTCGATGCGGAAATCCTGCACTATAAAATTGCCACTAAGGTGAATCAGAGCGAGTTCCAAGCGGGATACTCCACCATTCAAGAGCAAGTGAACTTTAGCTTAGTGCCCTTTGCCCGCTACTTAGAGCGGGGTAAGGCGAAGATTTATAAGGAAGTTGAAGGCAAAATCAGTCACGAATCGGTTGAGCGGCGTTATCAAGTTAACTTGATTTTAGTGCTGCGCGATGGCCGCGAAGCCCCGCAGTATATTCGCTACAAAATCACCATGAACCGCTCGACGATTATTGAAATTACCCAGAGCCAATTGCCCGATTCGGTCAACATGCCCGAATCTACGATTGATGACGAGTAAAGGCCTGACCGATATTTTGATCGTTATTCTGTTTCGCCCGTTTTAGGGCGACTTCGGCATTATTCAGATACTGCTCAAGTGTCTGGCCTTCTTGATAACCCGCAATACCGATACTGATCCCTTCACCTAAGCCATTGCCATTGAGCTTTTCCATCATATTGAGGGCAAAGTTGTGCGCATGGGTCGCATCTGTGTCAGGTAACATCACAATCAGTTTCCCGAGTTGCCAATGCAAAATCTGATAATTGGCAGGAATTTCAAGCAGTAATTGAACTTCGACTTCCTGCTGGCGGTTTGCCAGTTGGTCGATGTCACTCATGTGGCTCAGCAAACCTTCGGGGTTGATATCCATTAGCAGTAGGCTTGAACTCAAGCGGCTTGGCGGCGGCAGCGAGTTAAAGTAACGCTCTAAATCAACTAAGCTCAGCAGAATCGTGCTGCGATGGGGCACAAGGCTGCGTTTCTCTGTGCCTCGGCCGCGTTCGGCGGCTTGTTCTAAGGTACAGACGATATAATCAATCTCACCATCGGCGGCCACATGGCCCTTCAAGGTGGCCTGTAAACAATTGGAGTGCGCCTGTTTAGGTGAGCACAGAATTTGCCCCTGCCACTGACCTTGCATGGCAATTTGAGCGTTAATTCTTTGCCATTGATTACCTAAATCGTTGGCGAGCAGCGAGGCTAAATCTTGATTTAAATCGCCATTGAGTTGCATTAGCGCATCAAATACGGGGTTGATTTTAATCAGTTTACCATTGGCATCTGTCAGCGCTGTTGCCACTGTGCTATCGCATAAAAGCTCACTGAGAAATGCTTGTTCTTTACTGCTGACTAATTCACTGATGTCTTCAAGGGTGATTAATAGATGTGGTGAACCTCGGCTTGCCCTCGGCGCTTGGCGGATATGCACCCGCAGCGTGGGGCCATTGATACTTTCTAGGCTGATTTCACCAGACCATTGACCGGTTTTATGCACTTGCTCCATCAGCTCGGCATAGGTTCTGTCATCGAGGCATAAGGTGCGTTGTAGGCTGCGGTCTGTGAGTTCATCGAGTGGCACTAAGGTCGCTTCTGCCGCTTTGGTGTTGGCGCTGATCACTCTGGCGTTTTCGTTGACCATCATAAAGCCGATATCACTGTTAAATAAGCCATTGGCAACATCGATACTGTATTGGCGTGAACGCTGTTGTAAACGATACATGTGGCTGAGCAGCACAACCCAAGCGGCGAGTACGGTTAAGATCAGCGATGCCACTATGACAATGTTTTGCCACTGGGAAAAACGTGCGGCTATGTCGGAGTTACGCACATAGGAGAGTAAAAAGTATTCTCTGCGGGTTTCTGGCTGGGCAGTAAGCTCGATCTTAAGGTAAACAAAGGTGGCTTCTTCACCGTGGAACTGGCCAAAATTACTCATGGACATATCACGCCACAGAGCAGGATAACTTTGTCTTAAACTTGCCCCTAAGGTTTCCGGCATATTGCTTAACGGGGCGAGATCGCTCGCGCCAGCATAGAGTAATCCCTGCGTGTCGAGTACTAACATAGGCGATTTGTTACTCGAAAAAGCCGGCTTTATGGCTTCGAGCATTTGCACCATAGAGTTGTATGTCACCAGATAACCCATAGAACTCTGATCGGGCTTTTCGAGCCACGCCATTTGATACATATAGGGTTCTAGCATGCCTTCAATCGGAACAAACTCCAGTGGAGAGGTGTAAACCTCTTTACCGCCCATGTTACGACTCGCGCCAAGCAAGGTTGGCGGTAAGGCATCTTTACTGAAATTGGAAGGAGTAGAGAACTTATAATTGCCTTGGGGATCGTACAGCGCAATGCCAAGCAGTTCAGGAATATGCTTCACTAGATCTAGCCAGGCTTCCTGTAATTTGAGTTGTTGCTTGGCGGTAGGATTGCTCAAGTACTGCTTTAGCAGCTCACCATTGGCAAAAATTTGGGTGCGAAATTGCTGGAAAGACACTTTATCTGTGATCAGTGTGCCTATGGTTTGCAGTTCACTGTATCTCTGCGTCGCCCATTCTTCCTGTAGACGTCGCTCACCTAAGGTAATGATTAAATTGGTTAAAATGATCATGCCAATCACCAGCATAGAGAGCTGGCTTGCAACGGCTAATAAGCGTTGATGCGACCAATGGATCCCTTGAGTTAAAGAGAGCAGCGGCGCTAGGGGATACGTGCTTGGGTTATTCTTCAGCATGAACCGATTATGAGTGGGTGATCTGTTAATTTCGCTATGTTAACACGAAAGAATTGTTACGACAGTGCCAAGTTACTAAGCAAGATTTCCTTAGTAAAAGTTAAGACAGATTTACATCTCTACTCATTCGCTCAGTGGCGAGTTATTGCGGCTCAGTGCTTCAGTCGATTTTGGCCGTATTGGAATGGTGTTTAGCCTAAAGCGCCTAATACACGATGCTTAAATTCACAGCCGTAGGACTCCACTTGTTCACGGCAAATATCAATATCGACGCCCGCTAATCCTTCGATGGCAGAGACTTGTACCGTTTCAATATAGTGTGGCGCCAAGGCGATAAAGGCATGCACGGCGGCGTAGGAACCGGCGAGTTTTGGGCGGCAATGTTCAATATAGGCGGCTTCATTATCCGCATTGAGTGAAATCGATAAGCTATCAACGCAGTCGGCAAGCTCTGGCAGAATATTGCGTCTATGGACCAGATTGCCTAAACCATCGGTATTAATCCGGACTCGTCCGCCCCTGCGTTTGATCTCTTTTGCCACAGTGAGTAGGGTTGGAAGATTTAAAGTAGGCTCGCCATAACCGCAAAACACGTATTCTTCAAAGTCTTTAACATCGCCAAGCAGGGGGATAATTTCCTCGGGCTTAGGTTGGTGGCACAGGGCAAGTTGGTATTCGTGGATTTGTTTACTGCCATTATGTTTCGGGCAGAAAGCGCAGCGCAGGGTGCAGCGACCAGTGATATTGAGGTAACGACTGCGGCGAATATCATAGACTAGCGTTTCGGTTGCACAGGTTTCATTTGTGCAAACTTCATCTGTGATGTGACCGTTCGCTAGGGTTTCAGTAGTGACAACGTGCGGGTTATCAAGGTGTTGCTTATGCAGATGCTCAGACATAATGATGGCTTCATTCTAACGATAACTGACGACTTGAGCACAGTGTAGCGAAAGCCCGATGGCATAACTGTCAGCTAGATCGCAACTTGAAAGCGCAAACTCACTCGCACCTTAGTGAACATGACTACGGTGCTGGGGTGGAATTGAATGAACACAGGCAATAAAAAAGAGAGCCTAAGCTCTCTTTTTAAGGTCCAAGATATTGATTAACTGTCTATCGCTAACTGCCTGTCGCTAACTGCCTATCGCTAACTGTCTGTCGTTAACAGCCTATAAATAGTCTTTCTTATAGTCAGTCGTGACAGCTTGCTCAAAATCCGGATGCTTAACGTCTTCATCATTGGTTTTTTTAGGCTGCCACCACCAGTTGAAGAAGCGGCTGCTAGAGCGGCTAACATCGTCGAGTATGATGTACAGCAGCGGCACTAAGATCAGCGTCACTACAGTCGAGAACAGGATACCGAAGGCGAGGGACGTCGCCATAGGGATCACAATTTGCGCCTGCAAACTGCGCTCGAGAATAATAGGCACTAAGCCGACAAAGGTAGTGAGTGACGTTAAGATGATCGCCCTAAAGCGATAACAGCCCGAATCCACTGCCGCCTGTCTAACCGATTGACCTTGCTCCCGCGCACGGTTAACAAAGTCCACCAAAATCAAAGAGTCGTTTACCACCACACCCGCGAGTGCCACTATGCCGCAGAGACTTAACACGCTCATCGCGAGTCCCTGAATCAAGTGACCGAACAGGGCGCCGATAATCCCGAAGGGGATCACCGACATGATGATCAACGGCTGACTGTAGGATTTTAGCGGGATTGCCATCAGTGCATAAATGGTAAACAGCGCAAAGAAGAAACCTTGCATCAAACCGACCATAGCATTCTGTTCATCCAAACTGCCGCCATCCAGCGCGGTTTGGATTTTAGGATACTTGGCCTGTAATTGTGGCAGGTAATCTTTTTGGATTTCCTGTACCACTTTTGAAGGTTCGACTATGTTTTTGTTGGCATTTGCCGTGATGGTGATCGCCCGCTTACCGTCAACACGGGTAATTGAGGCGTAGGATTCGCCTTTCTCAATTTGTGCCACGGTCGAGAAGGGAACCGAGGTGCCCGTTGGCGTGCGGATTAGCATGTTTTCCAGGTAACCCACAGTGCGGCGCTGCTCTAATGGATAGCGCACCATTACCTTGATTTCTTCTTTATTACGTAAAATACGTTGGGCTTCATAACCATAGAAACCGTAACGCACTTGACGGGCTAAATCGGAAAGGGTTAGGCCAAGGGCTTCCGCCTCTGGACGTATCTTCAGGCGAATTTCATGGCTACCCGAGGAAAAGTTGTCGGCAATATCGTACACGCCTTCATAGCTGGCGAGTTTTTGCTTCAACTCTTTAGAGGCAGCGGACAGTTCATCGAGATCGCTTGAGGTCAACCTGAAGGAAATATCGCCACCGGCATCGTTAGTGCTCGCGTTAAAGCTGAGTTTTTTGACCGATAGAAGCTCGGGCAACTGTTCACGCCATGCGGCAGCAATCGTCACACCATCGACTTCGCGGTCTTCGCCTTTCGTCAGTTCGGCAAAAATAAAGGCAGAGGTGCGGGAGCTCATATTGATAAAGCTGTGTTTCACCACTTGATAGCCGTTATCTTTCTCCATTTTGTCGTTCATCTTGTACAGGGCTTCTTCTATGCTCTGCACCACTTTCAAAGTGTTCTCTTCCGAGCTGCCTTCGTCCATCTCAAGCTGAACTTGAATAAAGTCCGATGGAATATCTGGGAAGAATACCCAACGCACTTTGCCACTGGCGACTAAGGCAATGGAGAGGATCAACACACCGATAAAGGCCGCGACCACGTTGTATCTTTGCTTGATACAGCGCTCGAGGAAGTTACGATAACTGTGGTGAATAAAGTGCTGCACTCTGTCGTTAAAGTTGGCTTTGAGGCGACCAAAGAATCCCCTTGGCGCACCGGGCTTTTTAAACTTCATGTGCGCTAAATGCGCCGGCAGGATGAACTTAGATTCGACCAGCGAGAAGGCCAAACAGAGGATGACTACCATGCCGATGGATTTCCAGATAATCCCCATAGGGCCAGAAACCATCAACATGGGAATAAAGGCCGCAATCGTGGTTAATACCCCGAAGGTCGCGGGCATTGCCACTTTTTGCGCGCCGCGGATCACATTGTCAACCGAATGACCGTGGCGTTCGACTTCTGTGTAGGCGCTCTCGCCGATGACAATCGCATCGTCCACCACTATCCCGAGCACTAAGATAAAGGCGAACAGGGTTAACATGTTGATCGTCATCGAGAAAGGTTCGAGCGGCATGATCAGCATAGTGCCGAGGAAGCACACCGGCAGACCCATCATGACCCAAAACGCCAACTTAAGATCGAGGAACATAGCTAGGATGATAAACACCAGCAAGGCACCGTAAAACATGTTCGACATCATCATGTTTAAGCGGCCCTTGAGGTAGTGAGTCATATCACCCCAAGTATCGAGTTGCGCGTTGGCAGGAAGCGTCGCGCGGCGATCCTCGACGTATTGTTTTACTTGAGCGGCAATGTCTAAGGCATTTTGATCATCAACACTGGTGACTTCGATAATCGCGGCTGGTTTACCGTTAAAGCGGGTGTATTCCAACCGTTCCTCAAAGTCATCTTTGATAGTCGCCACTTGCGGCAACATCACCCGGCTACCGTCGGGGCGAGTGGTGACGACGATATTGGCAAAGTCATCACCCGTGTAGGCTTGGCCTTTGGTGCGCAGCAGGATGTCGCCATCTTGGGCGCGAATCGAACCGCCGGGTAAGTCAAAAGAAGAGTTTTGCACCGCTAACGCGACCTGTGTAAATGTTAGGCCGTATTCGCGTAGTTTATCTTCTGATACTTCGATGGCGATTTCATAATCGCGCACCCCAGTCACCTTGGCACGGGTCACGGCTGGCAGTTGGGTTAAATCGTCACGCACCGACTTAGCCAACTCCTTCATATCGTGCAGTGTCATATCGCCATAGACAGACACCCAAATGACGTTATTTTCAGGTTTAATCTGATAGATATTGGGTTTTTCGATGTTCACTGGGAAGGTCGAAATCGCATCTAATCTCAGTTTGGCTTCATCGAGCACGGTTTGCACTTCGTAACCGTCTTCGACTTCAACCGTAATCGAGCCTACCCCTTCGCTCGCCACTGACGTGACCTTCTTGATACCGTTGATATCTTGGATGGCTTCTTCAATCTTGATGTTGATGCCTTCTTCGATTTCCTGTGGCGCCGCGCCCGGATAGGCGACGGAAATATTCAGTAAATTGAGTTCGAAAGAAGGAAAAACCTCTTTATTGATCAAGACAGTGCTGAACAAACCGCCGACGAGTAATGCCCACATTAACAGGTTCGCGGCCACACTGTTGCGGGCGAACCAGGCTAAGATCCCTTTTTGAGTGTCCATTATTTCACCCCAGTGGCCGCAAGACTCGACTCAGGCGTGTCTTCTTTTGGCGTCTCAGTCGGCAATGCCGCTTCACCTAAGACCTTGACCAGTTGACCGTTTGCCATGCTGTTGAAGTGAGTGGTGGCGACGCGCTCGCCCGTTTTTAGACTGTCCTTGATATACACATTGTCGAGATCGCTACGAACGATATTCACATGGCGCATTTCAACAATATTTTTGTCGTTAACTAAGGCGACGTGATCGTTACGAACCACATGGCGGGGCAGTTTAACTATGCCATCGACGGTGCGACCTTTGATGACCGCATTGACGAAGCTGCCATATTTAAGCGGTAAGCTGCCGGCAACTTTATTGGCGCGCAGGTAAGGGTCTTTGATTTCAGCGACTAAATAAACCATGCGATTTTCAGCATCGATCACGCCTTCGCTGCGGATAATATTGCCATCCCAAGTATTTTCTTTACCCGCCAAAGAGGCGCTCAGCGTCACTTGAGTATCGGGATTATCGACCGACTCTAGATAGGCTAGATCGTCATTGGAAATCGGTAAGCGGATTTCAGCAACACTAGTGTCGTAGAGTTCTCCTAGATTTGTACCTAAGCTAACATACTGACCTAAATCGACATTACGCGCTTTGATTATGCCATCGAACGGCGCGCGGATAACCGTGCGCTCAAGGTTACGTTGGGCACGCGCCAGTGCTGCTTGCGCATATTTAACGTTGGCTTGCTCTTTTTTAAGCTGTGGAATACGCAGACCTAACTCTGGGGGTAGGCCTTTGTCGTAGCCTTTGAATTCGATTTTTGCGACTTCACCGCGGGCAATTTCTTCGTTCAGTGCAGCGGTGGCTTGGGCCAGTGTCGCTTCGGCTTGCATTAAATCAGCCTCGTAATCTGAGGGCTCGATCTGCGCGAGTTGTTCGCCTTTCTTAACTATGCCGCCCGCAACAAAATTAGGGGAAATGGTCAGCATTCTGCCCTGAACTTCGGTTACCAGTTGGGTTTTATATTTTGGATTAACCACACCGTAGGAAGGTAAGTTTAGCGATACCGTTTGCTGAGTCACTTGCGTCACATCAACGATAGGAATCGGCATCTCTTCAGGTTTTTGTTCTGGCGCTTCCTTGGTTTGCATTAATATTTTTGCGCCTAAGCCAAATAGCAGCAAAATTAATAAAGGAGATGTTCTCCTCAGTAGAGTCTTCATCATATTATTGTTACATCCATGCTAATCGCGTAATGGGGTTAAAGTAGCAGAGTCGGCCGCGCCAATAAATTTATTTTTGTAAATTAAATGTGTCTAAAAGTGATGGTTTGACACATATGCTCACTAGGTACCGATGTTTTGGCGAAAATTAGAGCAGGTAAATGATGGAAGGTTCACTTAGGTGATTGGAATATATTGAAATAAAAATGAATACATTTGTGAGTTTGTAGATCTAAATTGGCCGTATTTCATGTTCTATATTTTGTGATTAGCTTTTACTCGTCAGTTGATTTATTGCATTGAGTTAAATTTAGGTAATAAAAAAGCCGCATATAGCGGCTTTAGTTGGATCATTTCAAGCAGAGGTTACTTCTTCTTGCGGGCGATTTTACTCGCTTTCTTTGCCGCTTCTTTCTTGCTGGTTTTCTTCGCTGCTTCTTTCGCTTTCACTTTGGCTTTTTTCTTACCCGGTGTCCGCGCTTCTTTGTTCTTTGGACGCAGCTCTTCGATCACGCGGCGTTTCAACGGTTGCTCGATATAACGCTCGATTTTACCGACGATACGCATATCGTGAGCTTCGGCCAACGAAATCGCAGTACCTTTTGCGCCAGCGCGGCCAGTACGACCGATACGGTGAATGTAGGTATCGGCAGAGCGTGGCATGTCGAAGTTGATCACATGGGTGATATCGTCGATATCGATACCGCGTGCAGCCACATCGGTTGCCAGCAAGACGTTCACTTCACCTTTGGTAAAGCGGCTCAAAGCTTGGAAACGTTTTTTCTGTTCCATATCGCCACGCATGAAGGCGCAGGCAATACCGACTTTAAGTAACTGGCCTTCTAAGCTAGAAACGATGTCGCGGGTTTTTACGAACACGATAGTTCGTTTAACATCTTCTTGGCGCAGCAGATGACATAGCAGGGCAAATTTATGCTCTTTATCATCGGCTAAGTGGATCCATTGGTGGATCTTGGCTTTTTCACTGCGAGGTGCTTCAACATCGATTTCAATCGGATCGTTCAATACTTCACGGGCAAAACGTTGAACACCGCCGCCTTCTAAGGTGGCAGAGAACAACATGTTCTGTTTGCGGCCTTGGGCTTCGATAGCAATCGCTTGCACCACAGAAGAGAAGCCCATGTCTAGCATGCGGTCGGCTTCGTCGATAATTAAGATATCGACTTCTTGGGCGTTGAAATTGCCTTTGTCTAAATATTCCATCAGGCGGCCAGGGGTCGCGACCAGAATATCGACGTTGCCTGCTAAGGCTTCTTCCTGCGGTCCGTAAGGCACACCACCGGTCACGATCGCTATGTCTAAACCTTGGCCTGTGGCTAAGTGACACGCATAACGGTGGATTTGGCTGGCTAACTCACGGGTTGGCGTGAGGATCAGGATACGTGCTTGCCCAGCAAAACGGCGGGGGAAGTCGATTAAATGTTGCAACGATGGCAGTAAAAAGCTCGCTGTTTTACCTGTTCCTGTCGGGGCGCGCGCGAGAATATCTCTTTGCTCTAGGGCATAAGGGATAGTTTCTTGCTGAATAGTGGTGGGTGAATGATGCCCCATGGCATTAAGCGACTCTAATAAGCTAGGGTCAAGCTGGAAATCTTCAAATTGCATGCGCAGCGTCTCGACGGATAATAGCGAAGCATTATAAAGGTTATAGCGGTTAACTTAAATAACTTATCTAGATCTCCGGTGTTTATCTTCTTAGTCGGTAAAGTTTTATGGTAATAGGCATAAGTTAATTACTTTAAGCTCAATGTATTAGCATTTAATTTTGGGGGAATTGGCCCCTTCGTTACCTTTGCCAAACTTAGCGGCCTTTACTTAACGTGTCAGGGCTGGGCTCGGTATCAGTATTTAAGGTAAAAATCTCGGATCAATTGCACCATGGTTTGGGTGTATTGGCCTGAAAGTTCACGAATAGTGATATCACTGATCTTAGGGGCAATTTGAGGGTGAGTCTTGTGTGCGAGTACGCAGAGTACTCGATTGGCGCTTTTTCCTACAATACTGATAAGGTTAGTCATTTCAATCAGACTGAGCTGTGAGTGCGCCAAAATCTCATTTAAACGCGGCATGCTTTGCATTGGTAATATGAGACTTGCGTTTCCTTGCGGTGCTAGGCACACATGAATGGCATCGAGTAGCGCGGTAAAACTTAAGCTATCTGTGTGACGGGCCATAGCGCGCTGGGATTGTATCGCTTGTGTGCCTTGCTCAAAATAGGGCGGATTACAAATGATGTGATCAAAATACTCTTGATACTCAATCTGTTGGCAAAAGTCTTGGATGCTGCTGTTGACTAAGGTGAGTCGATTCGCCCACGGACTATTGTGGAAGTTATGCTGGCAAGCCTCGGCTGCACTTGTGTCTAACTCGACACTGGTAATGTGTGCTTGGCTGCGCTGCGCTGCCATTAAACTGAGTAAGCCGCTGCCAGCACCAATATCTAAAACGGTTTTTGCTGCGGTCAGTTGAGCCCACGCGCCTAGGACGACACTGTCTGTGCCTACGGCCATGCCGCAATTCATATCATCGATATGAAATTGTTTAAAAGTGAATGCCATGGAGAGTTAATTTTTGCCGTTCTAAGGTGGTTAGGCCCAATATTGGGCGGGCAGTATTCTAATTCTAGCCCTTGTTTTTAGCCAATGCTTTTAAACAGAAGATGTTGCCCTAGATGTATGAATTTGTGTTGGCATAAGATTTTATTTTTTAAGGCGCAATACAGATTTTACTTAATTAACGCTTTATTTTATTGCCTTAGAAACCTTTTCTTAGCAGTTAATTAGCATTATTTCGCTTTTTTTATCCTAATGGTCTTGTTGTCTTGTATTAGCACTTTAAGTCTGGTATTAGTTTCGCCCCCATTTTTAATCACTTTTATGATTAACGGATAGGTAAACGAGTTTAGTGGTGAATTAGTAGTCAGCGCTGCTGCACAAAAGTTCGTCATAGATTATAAACTCGACAGATATCGAACATATTTACCACGGAATTGTGTAAACAAAGATTTGCACTCCGGATGGGCTTTGTTTTAGCTATGGCTAATCGACACATAATCACTTAAGTTTGTAAAAAAACAATAAGACAAGATGGGGCTTCCAGTGCAAGACAATCAGATGAGTATCGCAGATACATTGGGCTTAGGTTTTATGACCTTCGCATTCTTTTTAGGGGCAGGTAACCTAATTTTTCCACCGTTCGCGGGAATGTTAGCGGGCGGTAATATGCCCCTCGCCATGTTGGGTTTTTTGATTACCGCCGTAGGTTTACCTTTAGTTGGACTGATTGCTGTCGCTAAGGCTCAAGGTAAGGTTATGGCTATGCTGCCAGTATTTGCAGCAACGACATTGGCTATCGCGATTTATATCATTATCGGCCCTGCATTTGCTGCGCCGCGTACCGGTTTAGTGGCTTACGAGATTGGCGCTAAGCCCTTTATCGATGACACCACGGCCACATTTTTACTGGGCAGTTTAGAACTGAACCTGTCGCAACTGCTATACACCATGTGTTTCTTCACTGTCACTATGTTATTGGCGCTTTTCCCTGGCAAGCTGCTCGATAGCGTAGGTAAAGTATTAACGCCTATTTTATTGATCTTGTTGGTTGGATTGGCTGCATCTGTGATGTTTTTACCCGCATCCGAAGTGGGCCAAGCCGTGGGCGATTATCAAAACCATCCGCTGACCAAAGGTATTTTGGAAGGCTACAACACTATGGATACGTTAGCGTCCTTGATGTTTGGTATGCTGATTATCGATATCCTGCGCAAAAAGGGGATTGATCAACCGAGTGCTCAAACTAAATATCTGATCCGCGCCGCCTTTATCGCTGCCGCTGGTTTAGCCTTTGTGTATGTGTCGCTGTTCTTTTTAGGTGCGACCGCAGGCGATATCGCTATCGGTGCTAAAAATGGCGGCGAGATCTTAACGAACTATGTGACCCGTGAATTTGGTGATTTAGGCTCTGTCTTACTGTCATCGGTTGTGACTTTAGCTTGTTTAACCACAGCGGTAGGCCTTGTAAGTGCATGTTCTGAGTTCTTCAATGAGCTGATGCCTAAGCTGTCTTACCGTTTCCTGGTGATCTTCTTAAGCGTGATTTGTGCCGTGATCGCTAACGTGGGCCTTACGCAGCTTATCGCCATCAGTATTCCTGTGTTGATGACGATTTATCCTGTGGCAATCGCTTTAGTGGTCATCACTTTCTTGACTGCTTATTTTGCAAATCCGCAGTTTGCGCACCGTGCAGTATTGAGCGTGGCACTGTTTTTCGGCATCTTCGATGGCCTTAAAGTGGCGGCGAGCAGTTTGACTGGCGCTGATGGTCAAGCGGTGAATGGCTTAGCGCAGGGCTTTATCCATGTCGTGGATGTGATGTCTCCCGTGTTATCTAAGCTGCCACTCTATGAAGAAGGCATGGCTTGGTTACTGCCAACGATTGCAACCATAGTACTGTGTTTAGTGTTTGGTCGTGGTCGTGATCAAACGGCTGCTGCTTAAGCCTTGTACTCGCATTTTTACGCGGGACTCAGTTAAGCTGATGTAGGCTTAAATGTAGTTAAGTTAATATCAACGGCGTATCATTTGATGACGCCGTTTTTTTATGGAGTTTTTGTGCCTAAGACATATCAGCCCGATCCGCTCATTGATGTTTTTCTTGATGATCTCTGGTCGAGCAAGGGACTGAGTGACAACACCTTATCGGCCTATCGCACCGATCTGCGCCATTTTGATCGTTATCAAGGTCAGCAAGGGGTAACGCTGCTTGCGGTTTCTCAGGCGGATGTCAGAGCGTATTTAGCCTTTAGAGTTGAGCAGGATTTTGCACGCACCAGTAGCGCTCGGCTGCTCAGCAGTTTACGGCGTTTCTATACCTATTTAGTGCAGACCAAGCAGATTTTAGCCGATCCTATGGCCCTAGTTGAGTCGCCTAAATTAACCCGCCATTTACCCGATTCATTGAGTGAATCACAGGTCGATCGCTTGTTGTCTGAGCCCAATGTGGAAGATGCGGTCGAATGTCGTGACAAAGCCATGCTAGAGCTGTTGTATGCGACAGGCTTGAGGGTGAGCGAGCTCGTTGGCTTGACTATGGAGCAGATGAGCCTGCGCCAAGGTTTAGTGCGCATTGTGGGTAAGGGTGGTAAAGAGCGTCTCGTGCCGCTGGGTGAATTAGCGATTACAGAGGTTGAGAACTACATGAAGTTTGCGCGGCAAGAGTTGCTTGGCAATAAACAATCCGATGTGGTGTTTCCGTCAAAACGCGGGCAGATGATGACGCGGCAAACCTTTTGGCATCGGATTAAGCTGTATGCCCTGCGTGCTGGGATTGAAACCGCATTATCACCGCACACATTACGCCATGCTTTTGCTACCCATTTGCTCAATCACGGTGCCGATCTGCGGGTGGTGCAATTGCTGTTAGGCCATAGCGACCTGTCGACCACGCAGATTTATACCCATGTGGCGCGGGCAAGGTTGCAGGAATTGCATCAACAGCATCATCCAAGAGGCTGAAAAAGGATTTAGTTACAGCATAAATTTGCTTTCCGCTCGGCTTGTCTGTAACTTTTTGCCACCATACGGGGTCTATTAAGTATATCGCGTTTGAACGACCCCAAAATCTCCTCGTCGAGACCCAATTTATAGGATGTCCCATGAAGTTAACCCGAGCATTATCTTTAATTTTTGCCCTTGTTGTAGCTCCTCTTGCTCACGCCGCAACAGCGACCTCGCCAGATACCGCTGCTATTAAGCAAAAACTGACTGAGATGTTGGATGTTGAAGTCATTTCTATGCAGGATTCGCCGATTGAGGGTTTGTATCAAGCCATGACCAACCGCGGCGTGCTCTATATTAGTCGTGATGGTTCAAAACTGTTCCACGGCAGTTTGTATGACCTAGATAAAGGCATGAAAAACCTAACGGAAGCGGCATTAGCTGGCCCACGTTTAGAAATGATGAAGCCGCTTGAAGACCATATGTTGGTTTACAAAGCCAAAAATGAAAAACACGTGGTCACTGTATTTACCGACGTCAGCTGTGGTTATTGCCGTAAATTGCACAGCCAAATGGCCGATTACAACAAGCTTGGCATTACCGTGCGTTACTTAGCCTTCCCGCGTGCGGGCGTGCCGTCAGCCAACGCCGACGAAATGCAAGCTATCTGGTGCGCTAAAGATCCATTAAAAGCCATGACAGACGCTAAAGCTGGCCAAAAAGTATCTGCCGCCACCTGTGATGCAAAAATTGCTGAGCAATATGCCTTAGGCACCACCTTTGGTGTGAATGGTACGCCTGCAATCGTGTTAGAAGATGGCAATATGATCCCAGGTTATCAGCCCCCTGCGGACTTATTACGCACCTTAGAAGCGCGTCAGTAACAGTCAAAATAATCAAATTTATCCCACGAAAGGTGAGCTTAAGGCTCACCTTTTTGTTATCTTATCGCCACGATTTCATGAGAGTTTGAGTCCCTTGATCCATAAGATAGTCCGTCGCCCAACGGTTGATGATAGCCATTTACCTGCTCATCTTTCGCCGCTATTGAAGCAGCTTTACGCTCGCCGCGGTGCGCTCACCCACGAATGCGAACTTGTCCTCAAGGGTCTATTAAGACCTGAAACCATGAAAGGCCTGCCCGAAGCTGCGGCGCTTATTGCCGATGCCATGCAGGCGAAAAAGTCGATTTTGATCGTCGGTGATTTTGATGCCGATGGCGCGACCTCAACCAGCGTGTGTATGCTGGCGCTACGGATGATGGGCGCAGTTAAAGTGGACTATTTGATCCCCAATCGCTTCGATTACGGCTACGGCTTAAGCCCTGAAATTGTTGCGGTTGCGGCGTCTAAACAGGCTGAAATGCTGATCACTGTCGATAACGGTATTTCATCGATTGATGGCGTTGCTGCGGCCAAAGCCTTTGGTATGCAAGTGGTGATTACTGACCATCATTTACCCGGACACGAGTTGCCTGCTGCCGATGCGATAGTGAATCCGAATCAACCCGATTGCCCATTCGCGAGTAAATCGATTGCCGGTGTCGGTGTCGCCTTTTATTTGATGACAGCATTAAGGGCTGAACTGCGAACGCGAAACTGGTATCAAACGCGCGGTATTGCTGAGCCCAATTTAGGGACGCTGCTCGATATCGTTGCCCTCGGCACAGTCGCCGATGTGGTGTCACTCGATGCCAATAATCGCATTTTAGTTGAAGCGGGTTTGCAGCGCGTGCGAGCGGGCCGCTGCCGTGTGGGGATTACCGCACTGCTTGAAGTGGCGAAGCGAAATCCGGCGCGTATTGTTGCATCTGATTTTGGTTTTGCCGTGGGCCCAAGGCTTAATGCCGCAGGCCGGCTCGATGAAATGGCGCTTGGGGTCGAAACCTTACTCTGTGATGACATGATGTACGCGCGGCGTATGGCGGCCGAGCTCGATGGGTTAAACCAAGAGCGTCGTGAGCTGGAAGTCGGCATGCAGCAGGAAGCCTTAAAAAGCCTTGAGCACTTAAAGCTCAACGAAGACGAGTTACCTTGGGGTATCGCGCTATTTCAAGAAGATTGGCACCAAGGCGTCATTGGTATTTTGGCCTCGCGCATTAAAGACAAATACCACAGACCCGTGATCGCCTTTGCCGATGCCGGCAATGGTCAAATTAAAGGCTCGGCGCGTTCAATCAAAGGCTTGCATATGCGCGACCTACTCGAGCTGGTCAACACGCGCCACCCAGGACTGATTATCAAATTTGGCGGCCATGCGATGGCGGCGGGCTTATCACTCAAAGCTGGCAGTTTTGCTACGTTTGCCAAAGCCTATGATGATGCGGTGCGTGAACTGCTCAAACCTGAACTATTAACTGGCGAGCTTTGGTCTGATGGTGAACTCACTCCAACGGAACTGAATCTTGAGATGGCCCAGTTATTGCGAAATGCCGGGCCTTGGGGGCAAGCCTTTGAAGAGCCATTGTTTGATGGCAATTTTACGATAGTGCAGCAACGCCTCGTCGGCGAGCGCCATCTTAAACTTGTACTCGAAACCCAGTGCGGCACTGTGATGCTCGATGCGATTGCTTTTAATGTGGATTTGCACACTTGGCCCGATGCGACCATTCGCCATGCCCGTATTGTTTATAAGCTTGATGTGAATGAGTATCGCGGTAATTTCTCGCTGCAACTCATGGTTGAGCAAATCGAAGCCATGTAGTTGCTGTAATGGATAACGTGGTTATAGCCTAGATATTGAATGCCAAATGCTGCACTTAATTGGGGATAAAAAGGGAGTTGAGTCATGCCGACATATAGTGTGAGTTGTGATCAAGCAGAAATGGATTTTGAGGTTATTCATGGTTTTATCAGTAACAGCTATTGGGCGCAGGGCATGCCAAAGGCATTGTTGCGTAAAGCGCTAGCCAATAGCCTGTGTTTTGCTGTGCTTGATGGTGAAGCTAAACAAGTGGCCTTTGGCCGCTTAATCACAGATAAAGCCACCTTTGCTTACCTTGCCGATGTGTTTGTACTTGAGTCGCACCGTGGCTTAGGCTTAAGTAAGTTAATGATGACATCAATTATGGAACATCCTGATTTACAGGGATTAAGGCGCATAATGTTCGCCACCCGCGATGCCCATGGACTCTACGCCCAGTTTGGCTTTAACGCAGTCGATACGCCTGAAACCTTAATGCAAATTCGTTTAGAAAATCCCTATCAACAGCTTCGTTAACGTAAACAAAATAGCCAGCGAATGCTGGCTATTTTATAGGTGTTAACTGTGATGCCGGTTAACTCGTTAAGCTGCTTTGGTTTCGGCGATTTCTTCATCGCTATGGCGAATTAAGTAATCAAATGCGCCCAGTGATGCACTCGCACCGCTGCCCATGGCGATGATAATTTGCTTAAACGGCGTGTCAGTGACATCGCCTGCCGCAAATACTCCAGGGATGGATGTTTGACCGCGGGTATCAACAACGATTTCCCCACGTGGCGTCAGTTCAACCACACCTTTTAGCCACTCGGTATTCGGTACTAGCCCAATCTGTACGAAGATACCTGCAAGTGCGACATGGTGACTCTCGCCTGTTGCTCTGTCTGTGTAGTTCAGGCCATTAACCCGAGTGCCATCGCCAGTCACTTCTGTGGTCATGGCTTGGGTAATGATTTTAATGTTACCCATAGACGCCGCTTTACGTTGTAGCACATCGTCGGCGCGTAGGGTTTTATCAAACTCCAGCACAGTAACATGTTCTACTATGTTGGCGAGATCGATAGCTGCTTCGATACCTGAGTTACCGCCGCCAATCACCGCCACACGTTTGCCTTTAAATAACGGGCCATCGCAATGTGGGCAGTAAGCGACACCTTTGCCACGGTATTCTTTCTCGCCGGGGACGTTCATTTCACGCCAGCGTGCCCCTGTGGCTAACAATACGGTACGGCTACGTAATTTAGCGCCGCTTGCCAGTTCAAGCTCGAACAAGCCATCTGTGCCTAAAGAAACTGCCTTTTGGTTGTCCATGATGTCGACTTCGTAGTCTCGTACATGGGCCTCAAGGTTTGCCACTAGCTTGGGACCTTCGGTCGCTTTGACCGAAATAAAGTTCTCGATACCAACGGTTTCAGCCACTTGGCCGCCAAACTTATCGGCAACAATACCAGTGCGAAGGCCTTTACGTGCTGCATAAATAGCTGCCGCTGCGCCGGCTGGGCCGCCGCCCACCACTAAGACTTCGAATGGCGCTTTTTCATTAATTTCATCGGCCTTGCGGCTTGCGGCATTGGTATCCAATTTATTGAGGATCTCGCCAATGCTGATACGACCGGCTGCAAACACTTCGCCATTTAAGTAGACAGAAGGCACGGCCATAATGTTACGGCTCGCCACTTCGTCTTGGAACAGGGCGCCGTCGATCATCACGTTGGTGATATTCGGGTTAATCGCCGCCATCATGTTCAGTGCCTGTACTACGTCTGGGCAGTTTTGGCAGGTCAGTGAGACGTAAGTTTCAAAGGCATATTTGCCTGGCAGATTGCGGATCTGCTCGATAATGTCATCGCTGAGTTTGATTGGGTGTCCACCCGTGTGCAGTAAGGCCAACACAAGTGAGGTAAATTCGTGACCCATAGGCAGACCCGCAAAGCTGATTTGCGTATTAAGCTCTGGGTTAATCACTGTCATCGCCGGGGTGCGTTCGCCCTGAGTTTCTTTCAGGCTCACCAGAGAAGATAGGCTGACAATGTCTTGCGCTAAGCTTTTTAATTCTTGAGACTTTTTGCTCTCATCTGCAGACACGACAAGTTCAACTGGTCTCTTGAGGTTTTGCAGATAGGTTTGCAGTTGATTTTTTAAATTCGCATCTAACATGTGATGACTCCAAAATCGCGTAAAAGGGAGAGGTAAGGGGGCCAGTCTAGGCCCTTGCAGGGGCGGGCTTAATCCTTTGCTGCGTGGCGCTACAACTGTGTTGGCTGTAACGCCAATCAGCTTGGGACGCTAGACTGGCGGGGTTGACGCTTTGGGCTAAATTAGATTTTGCCAACTAGGTCTAAAGACGGTGCTAATGTGTCGTCACCTGGCTGCCATTTAGCTGGGCAAACTTCGCCATCGTGAGTTGCAACATATTGAGCAGCTTGAATTTTACGAACAAGCTCTTGAGCGCTACGGCCGATGCCTAAATCGTGAACTTCGCTGACCTTGATTTGGCCTTCTGGGTTAATCACGAAAGTACCACGCAGTGCTAAACCGTCTTCTTCAATCATCACGCCGAAGTTACGGCTGATAGTACCTGTTGGGTCAGCCAGCATTGGGAAGTTGATCTTCTTGATGGTGTCTGACGTGTCATGCCACGCTTTGTGAGTGAAATGAGTGTCAGTTGATACTGAGTAAACTTCAACGCCCATGCCTTTCAGCTGCTCGTAGTAATCCGCCATGTCGCCTAATTCAGTTGGGCAAACAAAGGTGAAGTCAGCAGGGTAGAAGAATACAACTGACCATTTACCTAACAGGTCTTGTTCCGTTACTGGAACGAACTCACCATTGTGATACGCAGTGGCTTTGAATGGTTTGATTGTGCTGTTGATAATTGATTGAGTCATTTTATGCTTCCATTTAGTTGATGATTGCTTAAGTTCATAACGAGGACATTTGCTTGCGTCCTGTCGATGTGAAGCATATTACCGACTCGCATAAAATTAAGATAACGGATAAAAACTATTATCCTAATCGGTTTAGTCGAATGCTGGTGCAGTTAGGTAGGACTCAATCGGTTTTTCCACAGCAGCTGGGCTTTGGTGTGCTTGGGATTGGGTCTGGATTGTATGCGATGACCTTTCAGTGGATCGGTTGAGCTAAATTTCAGGCATAAAAAAGGGATATCAATGATATCCCTTAGAATATAAAATCAATTAAAACAATATTCTAGAGAGCCTAGAACCTAGTTTTTCTTAGGCTGAGTTAACCAAGTGCTGAGCAAACGCACGCCGTAACCTGTGGCGCCCGCAGGCACAACGGCGGTATCGGTGGCGGTTAAGGCGTTGCCCGCGATATCGAGATGTGCCCAAGGCTGTTCGCCCGCAAAGCGTTTTAAGAACATGGCCGCAGAGGAAGCGCCCGCGCTACCTTCTTTACCGGTGTTTTTCAGATCCGCGATAGTGGATTTAAGCTCATCATCGTAGGCTTGATCTAAGGGTAAACGCCACACTTTCTCGCCAACCTGTTGTCCCGCATAGGTTAACTGCTGAACCAAGGTCTCAGAGTCGGTAAACAATCCCGCATATACGCTGCCGAGTGCGCCGACTTTAGAACCCGTTAAGGTCGCGACATCCACTATGATGGAAGGCTTATAGTTTTCTCTGGCATACCAGAGACCATCGGCCAGTACTAAGCGACCTTCGGCATCGGTATTGAGCACTTCAACGGTGAGCCCTTGGGCAGTTTTAATCACGTCCCCTGGGATCATCGCGTGGCCAGAGATCATGTTCTCCGCCATCGGCATAATCGCGACTACGTTGACTGGCGCCTTTTGGAGTGCCATGGCTTTAATGGTGCCAAGCACAGTGGCAGCGCCCGCCATGTCTGACTTCATCCGTGCGATAGAAGTGCCCGTCGCCTTAATGTTGTAACCGCCAGAGTCGAAGGTGATACCTTTACCGACCAGTGCGATTGGCGCATCTTTGCTGCCCGGCCAATGGGCAACCACTAACTTAGGTGGGCGTTCGCTGCCTTTACCCACTGCCGCCAAGGCACCTAGTTGTAGGCGTTCGATATCTTTGGCTTCTAATACTGTGACTTTAACGCCGAGGGATTTGAGTTTTCTCGCCTCATTGGCAAAGCTGTCTGGATACATAATACCCGCGGGCGCGTTGGTGAGATCGCGTGCTAAAAACACGCCTGCTTCAACCGCTTGCAGGTTTTTATGGTGTTTCTGGTTGCCACTTAAATCATCGACGGCGATTTGGTAGTTTTTCTCGGCATGGGTACTCGCCTTGAACTGAGTGTAGCGATAACTGCGTAGCTCAATTCCGTGGGCCAGCTCAGAGGCAAATAACGGCGCGGCCGTTAAACCTTGAGTGAGTACGCGCACTGTGGCTTGGGGAACCGTATCGAGTTTGGCTGCAACATTACCGCCGATTGTATTAATGTCGCCGGGCGTTAGGGTTTTAGCATCGCCAATGCCGACCAGTAAAACTCGCTTAGCATCGATTTCGCTGGGTACCAAAATCTCAAGGATTTCACCTTGCTTACCGGAAAAGCTGTTATCTGCCGTCGCTAGGTTTAATTGGTCTTGGGTCGACTGAGGTAAATAGTCGATCCCATAGGTAGTAGCATCAGCGCTTTGGAATAGCACTAATGTATCTGAATTCAGTGAGCTACGAGTGTCAAAACTAAAAATCTCGGCGTTAGCATTGAGAGAGTTAAGGCACGCCAGAGCCATAACGCTTAACATAAATTTGTGCTTATTTTTCATGGTGACAGCTCATATCATAGGAGTGTGAGAAGAATATCAAAGCTCAGCCTTAGGGTTAACTAATTTAAGCTATTTTGCTGATATTAATATTAAATCCAAGGCCCAAAGCGTGTCAGTGATCGCTCAAGGGCAAACCCTAATTGTTGCGACAAAGATTGAGCCTGACTTTTCAGGGCCGAGGTGCCTAAAAGCTGTGGCGATTGGCTCGCAAATATCACCCAATTACCGCCGCCAGTGAGGCAAGCATTCACATGGGCAAAGTGTTGTTGTAAGTCGGCTAATAATTCGCGATTTTGGCTATGTTCTTTCCAGCAGTTCAGCACTAAATAACCGTTGGGTTTAATGAGGTTAGTGCATTGCTTAAGGAATACTGGCGAAAGCTGTCCTGTTTCAACGCCTTTGGCTGTGTAAATATCGGCAAAAATCACATCGACTTTTTTATGATCGCCTGCGGCCAAAAAGGCGATGGCATCATCATTGATTAGATTCAGCTTTTTACCTATCGGCAGTTGAAAATAGCGCTTAGCTAACTCAATCACCGCTGGGCGTAATTCCACCGCCGTTAACTTTATTGCCGCGTCGAAATTGCGTAGAGAGTGGATAATCGAGCCGCCGCCTAAACCTAATACGATGGCGCTCTTGGGCTTACAAAACAGCAAAACCAACAACATGGCTTGCACATAAGTGTGCTGGGGAATATGGGGCGCAGCCTTGAGGATTTTACTCTGCTCGTCGTTATCCCCAAAGGACAGGATCCGTGAGTCGTCGTAATCGATTACGCGGATTGGGCCTAGTGCGTCTTGGGTTTCATGTAAGAGGGTAGAATCGGCCATATTGGGTTTATTACTCGGTTTAGCTGTTTGGCTCGCTTGCACAGGCTATAACTGCTCGCGCAAAAAAGTTAGAATTCAGACAGTTTTAGTTAATTGAGCCGCTATTATGACAAATCAAATCCTGCTTGCCTGTATTTATCTTGCAGTGTTTCTCTTTTTACAGCGCGCCTTAGCCCATTGGGTGAGAAAACTGGCGCAAATGAAGCAAGTGAGTGTGGCGCGGACCAGTTTAGTGACCCGTTTTATTTCCTATGTGATGTTTTTTATTACCTTGTCACTGATGGCGGTCTCGCTTGGGCTGGGCTATCAAGATGTGTCGCTATTTGTGTCATCTGCCTTTGCTGTGATGGGGGTTGCATTAGTCGCCCAGTGGTCGATATTGAGTAACTTAACCGCAGGCGTGCTGATTTTTTTCGTGTTTCCTTATCGTATCGGTGAGCGTATTCGAGTGGTTGATAAGGATGAAGATATTAGCGGCGTGATCATCGAAATCGCGTTATTCCATGTGCTGATCCATCGCGATAATGGCGATACCATTACTTATCCCAATAACTTGATGTTGCAAAAGGCAGTGTTAAAGCTCGCCGATCAGACTCCCTTGGCCGAACGTCAGGCGTTACTCGAAGGCAAGAAGAAGTTTGATCCTGAGTAGTGAATATAACGACGCCGCTGTGTATCGATTATCGAGCTGTGTTGAGTGCTCGCGGGCGCTTAGTCCAATTATCGTGTCATTAGGTGTGTTTGCTTACGTACTCTTGACGAATCAATAGCGGCTGGTTAACTAGTAGCGGCGCACGATGAGATGAAATCGCTATTGCCGTTCTAGTCACTTAACTAACGCTTAAATAGCACTTAACTAACACCTGACTAAGACTCAACTCAGGCTTAATCGATAGCGCTTGAGTACAAGATTCTCAATAACCCAATACAGGCCAGATAGGGATAGCAACAAGGTCAGTATGCCAAACAGCCAGCTAAGGGGGTTGTTGAAGCTGCCTTGATTGAGGTAATCCATAAAGTGCAATTTAAACATCAAGTCGGCGATGTCTGTGTGGTCATTTTTATGGCCAACTAATTCACCATTAATTGCATTGATGTAAATCCGCGTCGACAGGTCATCATCCATACGTATTAGCCACAGTGAATTGCACTGGGTTGGCCATTCGCTAATGGGGGCTGAGATTTGCTTAACTTGGCTAATCTTGCCCGGCCCGGTGTAACTTTCAAATGCCAGTTGTTGCGCGCTTTGTTTATTAATAAGTAAGACATTGCCTGTATAAGCATCAATCAAGGTTTGCTGTTGGCACTGGTGTGCATAGCGCTGCACCTTTGCATCGAGTACATAAACGGGCTTACCTGCGATCGCCACTAATGTCAGACTTTCTACTTGAGTATGCTTAGCCAGTAAGGGAGTTATATCCACAAGCTTTTGTGGATCAAACGCTTGCCTTTGCGGCTCAGGATGATGGCTCTGTTGGTACTCCATTCCCTTGAGTTCATCATGGGGCGTCAAATTGAAATAGACCCCAGTAACCAGCCAAAGTAGCAGTTGAATGCTAACTATGGCACCGAGCCAATAGTGAGCGATTTTGACCCAGCGTTTGAAGCGTTTACTTTGAGGCTTAGGTTTAGATTTAAGTTTCGGCATCATCTCAGATACCTCCTTCTGCGCTGCCAAAGTAAAACGAAGCCAGCTAACACAGCCACAATAGAGACTAGAGCCGTACTCAGTAGTAGAAGATTGTCGATGGCTTCACCTTCGTCGTAATCCATAATGTGCCATTTCCAAAAGAGATCGAACAAACGCCAATAGTCATGTCTGCGCGTGACTAACTCTCCCGTTGTCGCTGATAGGTAAAGGCTTGTAGCAGCGCTATCGTTAAAATCCATTCTCCAAACTGGCAAGTATCGCGGCGCTAATTCTGCAGGGGCGATATCGGTGAACAGGGTTGCACTAACAAGCTTAGCCTCGACGGCTAAAGACCCGTGATGCTGATAGTTTGAAGCTATCATTCGGGCTTGTTTCTCCGTTATTGAAGGCAATAACTCACCCGAATCTGCGTTCACGAGAATGGACTTATCGTTCAGTTTAATCCGGTAGTAGAGGGTATCAGTGACTGAGGTTAACGCGATTGCTTGAGCCTTGGGGAAACGTTCATAAACCGCTGCGATTGGGTAATGGATCTGGCTGGGATCGATATGCCGTGAGTCTTGCACTTTAATATGATCGCCACGGATAAATCCAAGATCCATTAAGACGAAATAGCTGCCGGTGACTGACCAGATCCCAATCGGCAGTACCAGCAATAGCATCAACCATCTGTGCAGAAAGTGCGCCGATGAGACTCGTTTAAGTGTGTTAACCCGCTTCAAGTTGATGACTCACTTTTATTTAATTAATTTAGCCAGCTTGCTTAAGGGGGATTGCCCCCTTAAGCTCAAAGCACTACAGAGCCCATTTCATCCCGACATAGTAACGACGTCCCATTAGGTCGAACGTCATAGTGTTGGTATTACCGTCGGTATAGCTTTGATGATATGGCGCTTGCTTGTCGAACAGATTATCGATACCTGCTGTGAACGCAATATTGTTGTCCATTTGATAATGAACCTGTGCGTTATGGTAAGTGATCGCATCAACTGAGTCCCCTATATCTCCAGCATTGGCATATTGATCATCCGCCGCGCCGATATATTGAATGTTGTAGCTAAAGCGCCAATTGTCATTAGTGACATCAAAATAAAGGTTTGAGCGCCATTTGGTGTAGCTACCATCATAACCAATGGTGCCAGCTCGTGATTCAACGGGGGCGCCGGCGTAGGTTTGCAGATCGTATTGATCTAAATAGCTCAGCTCCCAAGTCGTATTAGTCACAACGTTGCCCATCTCTTTCTGGTAAAACATCGCCATATCAACACCTGAAACCACTTCGTTGGCGGCGTTGCCCAGTTGTGTTTGTAAATAGGTAATGTTGCCTGTCATTGCGTCTCGCACAAAGTGTTCGTCGCTACAGAAAGGATGCGTCATCCCTTTGCTGTCGTAACAGGCGGCTAATTTGCTCGAACCATTGACTGAATTAATGGCGTTATTAATCTCTATCTTGTAGTAATCGAGCGTGATATTGAGCCCTTCAATAAACCCCAGATCCCAAACAATACCCGCAGTAAAGGTATTGGCTTCTTCTGGTTCAAGTTCAGCATTGCCACCACGGTCGGTTAATATTGTGCCTTCTTGCTTATAATTCGTTGGCACGTTTGATGCCATACAATTAGCGTATCGATTCGAGCTAGGGTCGAGCTTAGCCCACTCGCTACAAGGATCTGTGGTATTCATGGAACCTTGATCGATACCGCCAAACAACTCAGGAATATTCGGTACTCTGAATGCCGTAGATTGGGTGGCCCGCAGCGTCACTGCGTCATTGACGACCCACAGTAGCCCCATTTTATAATTGGTATCACCACCGAAGGTATCAAAATAGGAATATCGCAACGCCGCAGTTAATTCGACCGACTTGGCAAAGGGCAGGCCGCTTAAAATAGGTAACAAGGTTTCAAGATAGATTTCGTCGGCAGTGTAACGACCATCAATCGGATCTTGCTGGGCAGTGTTTGCTTCACCACTGATTTTAAGTGGGTCGGGATCATTCCATCCTTTCTCGTTTCTGTGCTCTAGTCCTGCAGCAAAACTCATCATGCCCGCGGGTAACTGCCATAGATCGCCTGTGATATTCGTCGTGAGACTAAACTGCTCATTACCGCCGCTATCACGCATGTTAAACAAGAAATAGTCCAGCATTTCAGGTGTGAGTGAGCCAGCTCCCCAAAAGTCTGCGCAAGGGACATTAGGATCAAGATTACAATTGCTATAGTTTGTCGCCTCGGCAAGACGAGCCTTATTAATGACATTGGTCACTTCATAGGAACCACGGTTACTGCCGAAGTTAACCGCAGCATCCCATTGCCAACCGTTATCTAAATCCCCTCTTAAACCTGTCACCAAGCGCCAAGTATCCGCTTGAATATTAAATTGTCGGGGCGCTTCAGCCAGTCTGCGACTCTGGAGCAGAAAGTCTGCATCGGTCGGATTTGATTCATGCCAAGCAGGAATGACTATTCCTGACACCGATTGCGGGGTAGCGGGTAATTGTGAGCTACGGTGAGTGTACATTGCCTCAGCAAACACTTGGCTGCTCGCCGTTAAGTCATATTCACCGTAGGCAAACAGATTGACTCGCTCGTTAGGTTGAACCGCATTAAAATACTGATAAGTATTGTCTTTATGGCTACTTGTGTATGGGGCACTTCCTGTTGGTAAAAGCATTAACGGATCGCCGATTGGATTACCATTGGTATCAATGAAATGGCCTCTGCCTCCCGGCAGCGCCGAGCTACCGCCACACACTAGCTCACCATTCACTTCCTCAAGCGGACAAGGTGCGCGACTCAGCATATCGACGGCTTGGGTTTTATCGTAACTCATTGCCACATATGCACTGCCACGCTCACCGACATGACCGAGGGCAAGGTCGAGCTTGTACTGTTCACCATCATTTTGCTCGGTTATGCCTGTTCGCGCTTGAAACTCTACTCCATCGATTTGTTGCCGAGTGATAATATTGACCACGCCAGCAACCGCGTCGGCACCATAAATGGCGGATGCACCATCTTTTAATACCTCGATTCGTTCAACCACGCTAATGGGAATGGTATTAAGATCCACGGAGGAGTTTGCCCCTGTGCCACTGTTCAGCATACGTCGACCATTGAGCAGTACGAGTGTGCGATTCACCCCTAATCCGCGCAGGTTGACTTGGGTTGAACCATAGCCTCCTTCAGTCCAATAGGCATTCGTTTGATTACCCGCAAACCCCGCAGAGGCTGTCATTCTCTGCAGCAATACTTCAACTGAAGTGGCACCTGTTTTCTCGATATCTTGCGCGGTAAAAACGGTCATAGGCGCGGTGGAAGCCATCTCTTCCCTTTGAATTCGGCTCCCTGTAATGGCAATCCTTTCGATAGCAGTGGGGGTCAATAATTGGGGTTTAATTGCAGATGCTGGCAACATTGCTTCAGTTTCGGCTTCGGCTGCTATCCCTGAAAAAGTGGCCATGCTGGCTAGGGATATCGCCATTGAAGTCATTACTGCGGAGCGGGTCATAATAAGCCTATGAAAGGTTTGTTTAAATAATGGTATGTTTTATATAGGATTAAGTGGGTATCTCAATAAAAACTCAACGACCTGCGACACTGTGTCACACCCCTAATGCGCGGTTTATAATAAAGTGCTGATATAATCACCGCTCACTAAGGGTTTGGAAGTTCAATCATGTGTGCCTGAGCGTGTTTTTTTGTTTTACAGATATGATGATTCGGCATGGTGTAAATGGGAGGATAAGAGCATGCAAGCGCAAGTGCAGAACAAGTTTGAACGCTATCCTGAGCATATAACGCCATTGCTATTACGGATCCGAACCTTGGTTTTTGCGATTGCCGAAGCGCAGGATTTAGGTGCGGTGGAAGAGAGCTTAAAATGGGGTGAGCCGAGTTATTCTGTTAAAAAGGGCAGCACAGTAAGATTTGACTGGAAGCCAAAATATCCCGAACAATATTACTTATTCTTTAATTGTAAAACTAAGCTGGTTGATACATTTCGAGAGCTGCATTCCGATGTGCTGCAGTTTGAAGGGAATCGAGCCATAGTGTTAAGTATCCATGATCCTCTGCCAGAATTCGCAATTTCCCAATGTATTGAATTATCGTTGAAATACAAAAGTATCAAACATCTACCTTTGTTAGGTGCGTAAACCGACTGGGAACCAACTTGACAGAAGCTGTAGCACCTAAATCTTAGTTAAGGTGCTACCTGTTTGCGGTAACGAAGCAGATTTATTTTTTGTCGATTGATTTGACAAAAAATTGCAGTCTTGGATAGTTAAATCCAGTGTTACCTTTGATTGAAAAATATAACAACACAGCACAAATCGCGAAATATATCCCAATATCAATGGCTGAAAGCATCGCAGAATTGATTTGTTGGCCAGTCGCAAGCAACAGGCTTACACTGAGTATTCCAGCTAGTCATCTAAAAATACGCTCTCTCATAATCACTTCCTTGTTGTTTATTTAACTCTTCTATCGCAACACTCGCTGAAAAAATGCCGTCGCTTGTAAGTACATTTGCAGCGCTAAAGCCGGATCGTATCTATCGCCTTCATCACGCATAAAGGCGTGTTGAGCGTTGACTTCAAGCCAAGTGAAGTTACGGTTCAGCGCCATTAATTGCTGGTGGATTAACACTCGACCTTCCGCCGATACATGGGGATCTTGCTTACCAAACACTAACACTAATTCCCCTTGAATATCACCGCTGCGGCTCAGAGAGTCATTGCCGTAGGCGCAGGGCAGGGTGTTGGAGTGAATGTCGGTTGGATAGAGGCAAAATGCACCTAAAATAGCGGGGTTGAGTGCGGCGCGGTAGGCTAAGTGGCCGCCGATACACACGCCCATGCTGCCCACTTTGCCATTGCAGTAAGCTTGTTGATGGGCAAAGTCGACTAATGCTTGGGTGTCGCTGTCGTGGTGTTCTAAAGGTTTAGCAAACTTATCGGCGTTGCCTTTGTCTTTACCCGGTTCATCGTAGGCGAGCACTGTGCCTAAAGGATTGAGTTCATGGAACACTTCCGGCACAAACACGACAAAACCGTGGCCAGCAAGAATTGTCGCAGTGCGCGCAATAGGCGCAGTTTGCTGAAATATCTCGGAATAAAAGATGATGCTTGGAAATTGCCCCTTTGCTTCAGGGCGGTAGATATAGGTGCGCATTAGCCCTGAAGGCGTGGAGATATCCTGAGTTTCCTGAGTGACTAACATATTTAGTTCTCTCTGTGAGGCTTCAAACGTTGAAGCCTCACTTTAGCAGTCAGGATTTTATCTGTCAGTTAAAACAATTCGTTACCTGAGCGTTCCCCTGCACATAGCGCTTTTACATTGCTCAAGGTTGTTTGGGCAATGGCGCCTAAGGCTTCTTCGGTGAGGAAGGCTTGGTGACCAGTAAAAATTACGTTATGGCAGGCAGATAATCGACGGAATACATCGTCTTGAATGATCTCATTCGATTTGTCTTCGAAGAATAAACCTTTTTCGTTTTCATACACATCGAGTCCGAGTGAACCGATTTGGCCGAGTTTTAAGGCTTCCATCGCATCGAAGGCATTGAGTAAGCCACCGCGGCTGGTGTTGATCACCATTACGCCGGGTTTCATCTTGGCGAAGCTGGCTTGGTTGAGCAAATGGCGGTTATCGGCCGTGAGCGGGCAATGCAAGCTGATGATATCGCTGTTGGCATAAATCGCATCGAGATCCTGATATTCCACATTCAGCGCGACAACCGCTGGATTGATAAAGGGATCGTAGGCGATGACTTTACAGCCAAAACCGAGCAAGACTTTAATGGTGGCCACACCGATTTTACCCGTCCCAATTACGCCGACGGTTTTGCCGAACATATTAAAACCGACTAAACCTTCGAGGGAGAAGTTGGCATCGCGGGTGCGTTGGTAGGCTTTGTGGATTTTGCGATTCAGCGTCAACATCAGCGCGACTGTGTGTTCGGCAACGGATTCTGGGGAATAAGCGGGCACGTTGACGACTTGCATGCCTAAGCGTTTAGCGGCGACTAAATCGACATTGTTAAAGCCTGCGCAGCGCATGGCGATAATTTTTGTGCCGCCCTTGGCGAGTTCGACTAGGACTTCTTCACAGAGTGAATCGTTAACGAAGGCACAAACGATTTCAAACCCTTCAGCAAGTTTCACTGTTTGCATGCAGAGGCGATAATCGAAATACTCAATTTGTGCACCAAACGCGGCATTTGTGCGGTTAAAATGCTGCATGTCGTAATGTTTTGCGCTAAAGAATCCAATTCTCATTTCAGTCACCTAACGGATTTTGATGTAGTTATCAGCCAAAGAGTGTAAGTGAGTTAGGGCTTTTTGTCCTCAGCCTTAGAAAATTGCCTATTAAAAGAGTGAGCTTTGTCATCAATTGGCTAAAACTGTTGATAAAAAAAGCGAGCCCTGATGGCTCGCTTATGGATTGACTGCCTGTGCTTGAGTTGTTCAAGCTGGACTCTCGCATTTTAAGACGTGCTTTGAGAGCCAAGGGTTAGTCCGTTAACCCTTATACGGTTTGTGACTAGTGATCTTTAGCGAATTTAGCCGCTTCAGCACCGGCGATACGGCCGTAGGTCACAATGTCAGATACTGCGTTACCGCCTAGACGGTTAGCACCGTGAACACCGCCAGTCACTTCACCTGCTGCATATAAGCCTTGGATTGGTTTACCGGTTTTTTCGCTCTTCACTTCGGCTTTAGTATCAATGACAACGCCACCCATAGTGTGGTGAACAGCGGGTGCGATTTCTAATGCGTAGAAAGGTGCTACTGCTAATTCGCGTGGTAGGTTTGGACGTTCAAATTGAGCATCTTTACCTGATTTCACGAAACCGTTGTATGCCGTGATGGTTTTAGCCAGTTCAGCGGCGGGCACATCGATTTGTTTTGCTAACTCTTCGACAGTTTTGCCTTCTTTAACAATGTTCAGATGCACATAACCTTCAATCGCTTTTAAGCTCTTACGGATTGAGTCATCGAACACCAGATAAGCACTTTCGCCTTTTTGTTGCAGAATCGCGGCAGACGCTTTATCACGGGTAGTGATTTCGTTCATAAAGCGGTTACCTTCACGGTTAACCACGATAGCACCGTTACCACGTACCGCTTCGGTGATCATCACGCCACCCGCTGGTGAGTAAGTTGGGTGAGCTTGAATGAACTCTAAATCGCGAGTTGCTGCGCCTGCTTGTTGCGCTACGTCTAAGCCGTCACCGGTTGCACCTGGGTGGTTAGTGGCTTTAAAGCCTTTTAACTTAGGATCGTATTTAGCTACGCGGTCGTTGTTTTTCGCAAAACCACCGGCAGCAATAACAACGGCATCGGCTTTGATTATGTAATAGCCAGTGTATTCGCCTTTAACGAGTACGCCAGTCACATTGCCTTTCGCATCTTCAATAATACGGACAACACGGCTGTTTAAGCGGATGTCTGTACCACGTTTGATTGCGTTGTCCCACAGCACTTGCGCAACGTGTGCACCTACGCCAGCGCCACCGGTTGGACGGTGACTACGGTTAACACTTGCGCCACCCATACGGCCTACGTCAGTCATATCGGCACCCATAGAGGTTAACCAATCGATAGAGTCTGAAGAGTTATTCGCAAGCACTTTAACAAGCTCAGGATCGTTAATGTTACGGCCACCTTTCATGGTGTCGTCGATCATGATTTGTTTCTTATCTTCAATGCCTAACTTAGCTTGCGCCTTCGTTTCGGCAGCGTTCATACCGCCAGCAGCCAGTTTAGTGTTACCACCTGGTACAGGTTCTTTTTCGAGCAGGATTACTTTTGCGCCAGCATCACGGGCTGATACTGCAGCAGCAAGGCCCGCACCACCTGAACCGATAATAACCACATCAGTGGTTTCTTTTACGCCAGCAGCAATGGCTTTATCTTGTGCCGCTTTGTCAGCATCAACAGGAACAAACTTACGTTCCCACTTGCCGCCGTAAGGCATGTCGAAGCCGAAGCTGTGGCAAGCATCGCAATAGGCGACTGATTTTTCATGACCTTTATGGCAGCTCGTACAAGCAATTTCGCCAATCAAGTGAGATTTATGAGGTGAGACTTTGTCTTTAGGTGCGGCGGCGGCCAGTTCTTTTAAATCGCCGTGGCAGCTAACGCATTGGGCATTTTCATGGCTAAGGTTGTCATCGCTGACGCCACCTTTGTCTGAGACGTGGCAGCTGTCGCAACTGCCCATTTCACCGTGAAAATCGGCTAGCACTTCTGGTGCAGCATAGGCAGTTCCTGCCATTGCGCCAGAGATCAGCATGGCTAGTGCTGTTTTTTGAATCTTTCTTGTGAACATGGTAGTTCCTCCGCCGTACATTCATCTACTTAATAAGGGTTATTCATCGTGGCGTGATATTTATTTTTTACGTCATTCACGCACTGTTAGAGCATTCTCCATTTGCAAATTTATCACTATCTAAAGAGGTATATATGTGTTCAGGTCACATAACCTTTGTTACAACGGAAATAACATATTTAAAATGTGCAATAGGGCGGGAAATATGAATCAAGTTGAAGCTAATCACTGATTGAATACGGTATAACTTGCGCGAGTTAACATATTGAATGGATTGGATTTAACTTTATGAAATAAAAATGGTATTGATTGTTGGTTTTGCGAGGTATTTTATCTATTTGTATTTTATAGATATTATAATGTGATTTTGCATATTAATAATTTAAATTATTTATTTTTGAGTATTCCATAAATAATGTTATTTATCCAGCCTTTATTGTATAGAATTATATTATTAGTTTAATTAAATGTTACGTAGTTGATTCTTAAGGGGATGTAATGCAGAAACAAGGCATATCAGAAAAACGTTTTTGGATTCAACGTTTGAGTAAAACCAGTTTAAGGGCATTGCATATTTTAGGAATAGTCGGTGTTGGCGGTGGCATTTTATTAAGTGTAGATAAAACGCAATGGCTGAATTATTGGTATCTCGCCATGACGACGGGCAGCATATTAATGTTGTGGGAAATTGTGCGTGATTGGCGTTGGTTAATTCAGCTTAAGGGTGTGTTAACCTTGGTAAAAATAGGCTTACTTGGTCTGTTTGTACCCCTAGCAAATTTCAAGCCTGAGCTGTTAATTGTGATACTCTTTTTGTCCGTGATTGTGTCCCATGGTCCTGCTGGACTGAGGCATTATTCTATTGTGCATCGTCGGCAAATCGACTCGAAAAAAGAAATTAAGGGCTAATGCTAATGTCTGTAATCCATGCGCCAATCGTGACACCCGCAGCCTTAATCACTGAGTTTGCTTGGCCTGTTTCTCGCTTCGATGGACTTAAAGTGCTCGATCTTGCCTGCGGCTCTGGGCGTAATGGCTTGTGGTTTTTAGCGCTAGGTGCACAAGTGACGTTTATCGACAGGGATTTGTCTGCCATGTCGCACATTGAGCATGTGAACGCCCGCAAATATCAATGGGATTTAGAAGCCGAGGCTGCGCCATCGCTACCGATTGAAGAGTACGACATAGTGTTAGTATTCAATTATCTGCATCGGCCATTATTACCGCAAATTGCCAAGGCGGTTAAGACTACAGGCCTTATCGTCTATGAAACCTTTACCACACAACAGGCTGAGAGTGGGCGGCCACGTAACCCCGATTTCTTACTCACTGAAAATGAACTCAAATCAGTGTTTGCTAACTGGCAACCTTTACATTACTTTGAAGGTCGATTATGTGATCCGCAGTCCACTCATAGCAGTTATAAAGCACAGTTGATTGCGCGAAAACCTAAAACGTAAGTTTACCGATTGAGACTCAAGAGGTCGTAGGATGTTTCCCTATCCAGAGCAATATCGCATTGCAACACCACCGCTAACGACCGCTGTCATGGTGGCTTGGGCTTTATTAAGTCATAGCCTGTTTTCCGATGCCAGCCCTGTCGCTCTGTATCCGCTATTAGCCCTGTTCCCGCTGGTAATTGGATTACACTTGTATTTGATTTGGTTAGCAAAAGGAATGGGACGACTCGATCAGTTTTTCTATGCCTTAGTGCATATCCCACTGGCGTTCGTGGTGTGGACATTTACAATTATGCATGTGAATGGCAACGCTTTTTCTTAAATTCGCCTGACGTTTTATAGAAAAATAACAAAAAAAAAGCGCCCTGATAATCAGAGGCGCTTTTTTAAATGCTGTATTGCTAACAATTAGGCCGTAGTGTTGATGTTGTGGCCTGCATTACCTACCGGTTTTGGCGCCGCAGCTGCAATTAAATCTACCGCGATTTTACCTTCGGCTTTTTGCTGCTCTTTGGCTAATTGAGCAACCTTAACGCCAACTGCACCATTTTCTAGATTAGGTGTAATAGCTTGGTTGTTCAGCGAAATAGTCATAACTAACCTCGGTTGTGAGCAGAGTCCCTTTATCGGCAAACCCAAGGTTAACTTTAGTCGTTAGCCATGAATTTACCAATCATCCATTATTTTGCCAATTATTTCGCCAGTTACTTGGCCTTAGCCGAGAACAGTTTGCGGCCGATGACAATAATGGCTGTAATCCCCAATGAGCCTAAGATCAACCCCAGTGCCAGCGCTACATTTTGCAGTGCGGTAGGGTCGATAACCAGCGCGATACCCATACCCAACATCATCACACCTGACATGAGTTTTAGGGCTTGGCCTTCTTTTTCAGTCAGTTTACGTTTACCTAAGGTCGCGCTGAAGACGATAACGATAATCGCCAGCGGGATCACGTAAACAATGTTATATAAAACCAGATACATATAGCGTTCAATGTCTGGCAGATTGTGCATAGAAAGCACGCTGGTGTAAATCATCGGGAAGCCCGCGGTGCAGAGCAGTTCATAGGCGTTGGCGAGGACTGCTAGTACGGTAGAGCCAATAAGTAAGGCGCCTAAGCTACTCGAATTTGACAGTTTTCCCATGCGCTTTATCAAACTCGTCCGGTTTTCTGCCGACATCGACAGCGTCACTTCCCCCTTAGTAAAGAAGTAATCTTTAATGTTGATGACCCCAGCGATTAAGGCCAAACAACCCGCCGCTAAGATGATCATGCCGCCATCACTGCCAGCGCCTAACAGCTGGAAGATGTTCAGCCATGCGGTCATAAACAAGAAATAGATAAAGCCAGAGAAGAACACGAAAATCCCGCCGACGAGCAACATTCGGCTGCGACTCTTGGCATTAACCATGATCGACAATAAAAACAGTAAAACGAAGAAGGCGCAGGGGTTAAAGGCATCCACGCCTGCGAGCACTAAAGTGAGCAGCGGCAAAGACATAGTCTCAGGTGTCACTACGCCCACTAAAGGTAACTCAACGGGCTGGACTTCAGATTGCGCTGGTGATGCTTTTGTAGCGTCACCCAAGCTAGTGGCATCACAGGTGCCTTCGCCAGTATCTGTGCCGCAGGTGCCAAATAGCGGCGCATCGGTTTCTGTACTCGCGCTAGTACTGACAACGCCTTTAGTGGGCAAGTCCGCTTCGCTGAGTTTACCGCCAAGGGATAAATAGCAATTTTTCAGTCGATTGACGAGAAACTCGCCCGTTACTGCTTCGCTCGAATAGCCCACCACGGCTTTTTCGCAGTTGGCCATATAGGGCACAGAACGCGCCTCTGTCGTGGTTTTTGCGGCGATAGTTTGCCAAATATCCTGCACGCCTGGATCTGACACCATATGGGATTCGAGTTCTATCCAAGGATACTTTTGCGGTAATGAATCAATAAAAGGATGGGCCTCTGCACAATGTGGGCAGGTTTTGGACCAGAAGAAATACAGTTTAATTTTGAGTTCACCTTGAGCATTCACATAATGCCAAGTTTGATCCGCTGAGCTTGCTGGCGCAGTTTCGGCCCAGCTCGGGATGGAAAAGGCAAAGAGGAATAATAGAGAGCAAAACAGCGAGATTTTAGATAGATATTTTGTCATAGCGCCTCCCACTGAGAGTGGGTTTAAGTATCGTCAAACGGTTCAATTAACTCTTACTCTACTTAAATCAATCATTTTGATTAAATTAGATATTAAGAAGTGTTAGTTAACTCGCGAATAACAATTTTTTGGGAACTGAAACAAGTTTATCTTTGGTAAACGTTTAGCTAGGGCAGAAATTCTAGGGCAGAAAGAAATTTAGGGCAGAATTAGGTTAGAAATAGTGCGGTGCACACTTTGGCTCATCATGCTTTAGCTGGTCACATTCTGGGCCTCGAACTTGGGTTTACTATTATTAGGTTTGCCACTCTCAGGCTGATTCTGATCTGCGGTTAGCCGCTTTCACACAGACTTAGACAGCGGCTTTCATATAGGCTTTTACAATCTGAGTAGTATTGACTCTGCCAGAATCGTTATTGATTAATAAAGATAAAGCACCCTATAAAATATAAGGTGCTTTATTGCTGGCTCGATGATGGGGTTAACCTAAGGCTACGCCATTTACACTCAGTTTCACGTCAATATTATTACGTGTAGCGTTCGAGTATGGACAAACTTGATGCGCATGACGCACTAATGCTTCAGCGGCTTCTTGCGGTAAATCTAAGCTAACTTCTAAAGCAACCGCTAATGCAAAACCGCCGGCATCATTGGCACCTATGCCGACAACCGCACTGACTGGCGCTTCGGTAATATCCACTTTGCCGATTTTAGCGACATGCAAAACGGCGTTTGAGAAACATGCAGCATAACCTGCGGCAAACAGTTGTTCTGGGTTAGTGGCAAGTCCGCTACCGCCCATGGCTTTTGGATAGGCTAACGCCACATCCAGTAAACCATCATCAGTGCTGACTTGACCCTGACGACCCGCTTTTGCTGTGGCACGTGTTTCATAAAGTGTTTTCATAGTATTAGACCTTCTAAGGTTAAGGATTAAGTAAATTGATTTGAATTGTGCGCAATTAAATTGCGATAAACTATAATTCGATCTTTGGTGTGAATGCAAGTATATTGTGCACAATATATTTAATTTGTCGGATCTTCCTATGGCAACAACTCAACCCAACATCCGTGTTAATCCTGTCGATATGGCCGAAAATACCAGTGCAGATAATGCCTTATGCCTTGAAAACCAAGTGTGCTTCTCACTTTATAGCGCCGCGAATGCTATGGTGCGAGCCTATCGCCCTTTGTTAGATAAATTGGATCTAACCTATCCGCAATACTTGGTCATGCTAGTGTTATGGGAAGAGCAGGGGATTAGTGTCAAAACCTTAGGGGATAAACTCTTCCTTGATTCAGGCACGTTAACGCCATTGCTAAAGCGGTTAGAATCCAAGGGATTAGTGACTCGCGGTCGCAGCGAACAAGATGAGCGCGTGAGAGTGCTCGCGTTAACGCCCGCAGGAATTGCCCTCAAAACGCAGGCAAGTGAAATCCCCCATTTAATGCGTTGCAAAGTCGGCGGCGAGGCGAGCGAGTTAAAAGCCTTAAAGGCCATGTGCGATCAAGCACTTAAACAATTACATGCCAGTATTGATTAAACTCTTATCGTCGAGATTTGATCTAAGACTAACTTATTGACATATTAACGCTTATTAGCTGTTCGACTGAGCTTGATTGAATGAGGCTCAGTAGGTCGGTCGTCTATGGAACGTTAGCGAGAGTGAGTTATGGCCAGTTTCGATATAGCCATTATTGGCGGTGGGATCAGCGGTGTCGGCATTGCCCAATATGCGGCAGCGGCGGGCTATTCCACCTTGCTGATTGAAAGGGGCGAAATTGGCGGCCAAACCTCGGCTAATTCCAGCAAGCTTATCCATGGCGGCTTGCGCTATTTAGAAACGGGGCAAATCAATTTAGTCCGTAAGTCCTTGCTTGAACGGCGCCATTTACTCAATCTTGCGCCCACTCTGGTTAAAGCTGTGCCTTTTTATATTCCAGTGTATGACAACAGTCAGCGCAGTCCCTGGACTATTCGCGCGGGCTTAAGCATGTATGCGCTGCTGAGTGAGTTTGATCCCTTGGGCCAATTTGTGTCTGTGCCTGCCGTGCATTGGCATCGTTTTAAAGGATTGAAATTCAAAGGATTAAAGGCGGTATTTCAGTGTTGGGATGCGCAGACCGACGATAAGTTGTTAACTCAAGCGGTGGCGCGCAGCGCGCAGGTTCTGGGCGCCGAAGTCTATGCCGAGGCTGAATTTCTTGAGCTGGAACATAGGCGCGAAACTTGTGAGCTGAGTTTTAGCCACAGGGGCGAAATCCATAAAGCCGAAGCGAGTCTAGTGATCAATGCTGCCGGCCCTTGGGTGAATGCGGTTTTAAGCAAAGTCTTGCCTCCACTTGCGGGTGTTGAACTCGATTGGGTGCAAGGCGCCCATGTGCTACTGGATATTCCTGCGCCCGATGGCATCTTGTATTTAGAGTCTTGCTTCGATAAGCGGGTCATATTTGTGATGCCTTGGTATGGGCAAACCTTGGTTGGCACCACAGAAACGGAACTGGCTTCTTTGGATAAACCACCCGAAGCGACCGAATCTGAAATTAATTATCTGCTTGGAATTTATAAGCATTACTTCCCGCTAACGCCGGAGATTGATGAGCTTAAGGCGAAGATAACTCAAACCTTCTGCGGCATTCGGGTTTTACCTAAGCAAAATAGCCAAGCCTTTGAGCGGCCGCGGGATACCTTGATGAAAACATCGATTTCCCATCCGCGCATCCTCAGTTTATACGGCGGTAAGTTAACGACGTTTCGTAGCACCTCGGCAGAAGTACTTGAATGGATTGAAAAGGCCCTTGGTAAGCGCGAGGCGATTGCCGATGTTGATAAACTCAGCTTGTCTTGAATAAACCTAAAATTACGCCCTTGGTACTGGTTGAGTGTGTTTCGAGATGATTTTTACCCGTAAAACCGCTACAGTGTGGCGCTTTTTTACTGAATCTAGGATCTGTCGTGAGTGCTGCTATTGTGAATGCCGTTAAGCAATGTGGTTATTTTAATCAAGGTCAGTGCCTTTCTTGCCGGCATATTCAGCAGCCTCTAGTGCAGCAAGTGGCGGTTAAAACCCAAACGTTACAGCAATTACTCGCGCCTTTTATTCCCGTAAATGCGGCAGAAATTTTTCTGCCACCCATTACTGGCGATGACAGTGGCTTTCGTAATAAAGCCAAAATGGTGGTGCTCGGTGCCGCCCATGAACCCGTGTTGGGGATTGTGAGCCCAAGTGGCGAGGCGGTAGATCTTTGCGACTGTCTGTTATATCCCGCTGATATGCAAGCCTTGTTGCACCGTTTAACCCGCTTTGTGCAGCAGGCGGGGCTTCCTCCCTATCGGGTTGATAAAGCCAAGGGCGAGCTTAAGTTTATTTTGCTAACCCGCAGCCAAGTACGCGGCGAGTATCTACTGCGTTTTGTGCTGCGATCACACAATGGCATTGAACGTATCGAACGCGAATTACCTGCATTACTGGCCGAATATCCGCAGATAAAAGTAGTGTCAGTCAATATCCAACCGATTCATATGGCAATCCTTGAGGGCGATGAAGAGATTTTTTTAACTGAGAATACTAGGCTTGAAGAGCGTTTTAATCATGTGCCTTTGTTCATTCGGCCCAAGAGCTTTTTCCAGACCAATCCGCAGGTTGCGGCTCTGTTATATCAAACCGCCCGTGAGTGGGTCGCCGAGTTTTCTCCTCGCTCGTTATGGGATCTGTTTTGTGGCGTCGGCGGTTTCGGACTGCACTGCGCATCCAATGACATTACACTCACAGGGATTGAAATTGAAGCCGAGGCGATTGCCTGCGCGCAAATGTCAGCGCAAATGATGGGGCTCGAAAACGTGCAATTTATGGCGCTCGATTCCACCGACTTTGCCAAGGGCAAAAGCGCTGCCGATAAGCCGGATTTGATCATTGTTAATCCACCAAGGCGCGGCATTGGCGAGGCTTTATGCCAGTCATTAAGCGAGTTTGCGCCTAAGGCGATTCTTTATTCCAGCTGTAATCCCAAAACCTTAGCGAAAGATCTTGAGCATATTCAAGGTTATCACTTAACCAAGGTGCAGCTATTTGATTTGTTTCCCCATACGGATCATTTTGAAGTCTTAGCTATGTTGGTGAAGGATTAATCTTTTAGCCCATCAATTTATCAGTAAGAATTTGTTCTTACTCGCTTTATTATTCTTGAAATCCGCTCAAACTATCTTAAGGGCTCTGCTGTGTGGGGCCCTTGTTATGCTTTTATCTGCGTTGCTCGCGTGAAACTTCATCAAAATGTCTTTTTAGTGGCATAATCTTCAGCACTTTATGCATTGAATGGCGGCGATTTATGCTACAGATTTTCCTACGCTTTTTTACCTTAGGCTTGATGAGTTTTGGCGGGCCTGCGGCGCACATTGGTTATTTTCGCCAGACCTTTGTTAATGAACTCGGTTGGCTCGATGATAAGCGTTACGCCAGTCTTGTCGCCTTAAGCCAATTTATGCCGGGGCCAGGGTCGAGCCAAGTGGGCTTTGCCATTGGTTATCAAAGAGGCGGGCTGGTGGGTGCGCTTGCTGCCTTTGCTGGTTTTACGCTACCTTCCTTTATTTTGATGTACTTACTGGCGGTAACAACGTCGGCGTGGCTCGCTAATCATTATGTTCAAGGGATGATTTATGGGCTTAAGTTAATGGCCGTCGTTGTGGTTGCCGATGCCGTTCTTGCCATGTTTAAGCAGTTCTGCCAACGCAAATCCGCCCGTTTGTTAATGCTTGCCAGTGCTGCGGCGATTTTGATTGCGCCATTTATGTGGACGCAAATCCTCCTGTTACTCGGCGCTGCGACTATCGGTATTTATAAATTGAGTGCAACGCAAGATGACACTGCGCCGCTTGCACCGATTCGCTTGAATTATCTCTATTTACTGCTCTTTTTTGTGTTACTCATCGGCAGTTTTTTTATGGTGGATTTCGGACCAGAGGCTTGGATCTTCAGCGAGTTTTACCGCGTAGGGAGTTTAGTGTTCGGTGGCGGTCATGTGGTGCTACCTCTGCTAGAAACAGCAGTGGGCGATACCATAGGCGGCGATCGTTTTCTGACGGGTTATGCCTTTGCCCAAGCTGTGCCTGGGCCTATGTTCACATTCGCGACTTTTTTAGGCGCCGAAGTCATGCTAGATAAACCTTTCATGGGGGCTTGCATCGCGACTACTGCCATTTTTTTACCCGGATTTCTCCTTATGCTGGTGGGCCTGAAGAGTTGGCATGCGATTGCGGCAAGACCGAAAATTGCTGGTGCGATAGCTGGCGTCAATGCCTGCGTTGTTGGCTTACTCGCGGCTGCACTTTACCAACCGGTTTTTTCTCAGGCGGTATTCTCGGGCAAAGATATGGCCTTGGTATTGCTCGGTTTTGGTGCATTGAAGTTATTTAAACCACCCATGCTGGTGCTAGTTTTAGGCTTTAGCTTGTGTGGGATCTTGCTAAATCTGCTTTGAACTGAGGGCGATTAATTGCAGGTTTCTTGAGCAAGATTAAGATTTTGTTACTTTAAGCGCATAGAGAAATAACAATGTTAGCTATACTCCAAAGATACAAGTTGTATTCCTTTGGAGCATTCAAGCATGTCTAAGTTGAGTTTACGCAATAAATTACTATTGCTATCGCTGTTCCCTTTGATCTTCGCATTATTCATATTGATATCGGTTTCCTATTATGTCGAACAAGATGCACTTGCCGCTGAAGTGGTCACTTTTAAAACTAAGCTCGTTGGTGAGCGCAAACAACAAATCAAAGAAGCCACCGAAATTGCCGCTGGGATCATTAATTATCAATTGTCGTTAAAAGAACAAGGCAATGTGAATCAAGCACTCAGAGACATACGTTTCGGTAGCGCGGGTTACTTCTTTATTTATGATTCCCAAGGTAAAAGCATCTTTCATGCCCTAATCCCAAGTTTAGAAGGGCAAAACAAGATGGATATGACAGATCCCCGCGGAACTAAAATTATCGTCGGCCTGCTCGACGCCGCTAAACGTGGCGATGGTAATTTCTCCTACTACTACCAAAAACCCAATACTAATGAGCAGATTGAGAAGATCAGCTACGCCATGATGATCCCGGGCACAGACTGGATGTTAGGTACTGGGGCCTATATCGATGATATCGATGCCGTTGTTGAGGAATATCGCGCCACAGTGACAGAACAAATGGCAGATAAATCCTTCGCCATTTTACTGATAGCACTGTTCCTTACGGGTATTACTGGCTTTATCATCATGATCGCTGCCCACCGTATGGTCGTGCCAATCAAGAATATGGCTGATAACTTGAATGATATCGCTAAGGGCGAAGGGGATTTAACCAAACGACTCGCCGTAAAAGGGGAGGACGAAATCGCTCAACTTGGACGTTCCTTTAACCTCTTTGTCGATAAGCTGCAAAATATCATCGGCGATGTGGCGACGGCGACCGCTAAAGTGAAAACAGCGGCTAATGCGATTCATGCGCAAACTAAAGTTATGTCGAGTCAGTTAGTCAGTCATAACAATGAAACCGATCAGGTGGTGACGGCGATTACTGAGATGTCGTCCACCGCTAACGAAGTGGCAAAAAATACCACTCAAGTGGCTGAGGCGACCCACGCAGCAACGGGCGATGTGGCTAATGCCCAGCGCTGTGTTGATGCTTCGCTTGAGGAGATTGCGTCTTTAATGTCGCAAATCAATAATGCGGCGGGCAGTATCAAATCACTCAGCGAGCAATCCCAGAAAATCAACAGCGTACTGTCAGTGATTGGTGGTATTGCCGAGCAGACCAACCTATTGGCATTAAACGCCGCCATCGAAGCGGCCCGTGCCGGTGAACAGGGCCGAGGTTTTGCTGTGGTCGCCGATGAGGTGCGTAACTTAGCCAGCCGCACTCAAGCCAGTACGTTAGAAATCAATGAGATGTTATCGGCATTACATAAGCTAGTGACCCAAGCCGTGAAAGCGATGGAAGAGAGTCAACAAAGCTGCGTGCGTTCGGTGGATTCTTCTCGCACGATTTCCGACAGTCTGGGTTCAGTGACTTCGGCTGTGACTGCGATTAACGATATGAGTACCCAAATTGCGGCAGCGGCGACAGAGCAAAGCTCAGTGACCGAAGAAATTAACCGTAACGTGTATGCCATCCAAGAGATTGTGAATGAGCTACTGCACTCCAGTGAAGATGCGGCCAGAGTGAGTCTGACGGTATCAGAGGAAGGCATTAACTTAGGTAAATTAGTGGGGCAGTTTAGGATTTAATCGCCTCAATCTTGAATAAAAACGGGAGACTTAAGGTCTCCCGTTTTTATTTGGCTCGTTTATTTTTTAAACCGTTAACCGTTAACCGTTAACCGTTAATTCAGCTTAGTTAATTCATCCAAGCTAATTCGTGTTAGCCAATCCACTCTAGCCAATGCACGTTAACCCATTCATCTTAGCTCACTTCCTTTTATCAATCTTCTCGGCAACCCGTTCTACCCTCACAGAGCAGACCTTATACTCTGGGATAAAAGCAACAGGATCGAGTGCATTGATGGTGAGTTTATTCGCAGCAGCCTCAACAAAATGAAAGGGCAGGAATAGCACGCCAGCTTGGGCTCTTTTCGTCACAAAGGCGTCGATTTCAATTTCGCCGCGACGGGTCGTGAGTTTGATTTTATCGCCATTGCCTATGCCGAGTTGCTCAGCGTCATAGACTGAAATCATTACTTTAGGCGAGCCGAGTAAGTCGAGCCCCGCTGTTTTACGGGTTAAGGTGCCTGTGTGGAACTGTTCCAGTAAACGTCCGGTTGAGAGGGTGAGCGGGTACTCACTGCAGGGCATTTCTGCGGGTAAGCGATAACTCACTGGCGTAAACTTGCCTAAGCCGCGGGTGAATTGACCTTGGTGCATGATGGGCGTTCCCGGATGGGTTGCATCTGGACAAGGCCATTGAATGCCTTGGGGAATTTTGCCGTAATCTCCAGTGCTTAATCGCTGCCAAGTAATGCCACGATATTGTGGTGTCAGCTCATTGATTTCCTGCCAAATCGCTTTTTCATTGGGGTAATCCCAAGCGGCGCCCATCGCATTGGCAATGGCTTGGACAATTTGCCAGTCGGGCAGGGCTTCGCCTGGCGGTAACAGGGCTTGTTCGAGTCGCTGTACTCGCCGTTCTGTGTTAGTGAAATGACCGCGTTTTTCGACAAACGCGGCGGCGGGCAGAACCACATCGGCAAGCTCGGCGGTTTCGGTGAGGAAGATATCCTGCACCACTAAAAAGTCGATAGCGTTAAGGGCCCTAAGCACATGGGCTTGGTCAGGATCGCTCAATACAGGGTTTTCGCCCATTACATACAAAGCTTTGATTTTCCCTTTGGAAATATCATGCATCATGTGGGTTGCGGTTACGCCAATCTCCGCCGATAACGGCGTTTGCCAATGTGCCTCGAAACGCATTCTGGCATGAATGTCGGTGACTTTTTGGTAGCCACTGAAGAAGTTAGGCAGTGCGCCCATGTCGCAGGCACCTTGCACATTACTTTGCCCCCGCAGTGGGTTAATCCCCGCACCCTCAACCCCGATATTGCCGCACAGAAGTTGTAGATTAGATATGGCGGTGACATTATCGTGTCCCGTCGTGTGCTGGGTAATGCCCATAGCATAGTAGACTGCGGTTTTCTCCGCCGTGCCTATGGTGCGGGCGATGCTGGCGATATCTTCGGCTTTAACGCCGGTTATCAAGGCCGCGTTTTCAAGACTGTAATCTACTTTTTTGAGTTCAGCATAGAGAGCATCCACGCCTTCGGTGCGTTCAGCGATATAACGTTTATCCTGCCAGTCATTACGGATGATTTCCGCCATAATCGCATTGAGTAACATGACGTCAGTGCCGGGTCTGTGGGCGACATAAAGCTGTGCACTGTCGGCAATGGCGACACGTTTAGGATCGGCCACCATTAGTCTCGCGCCATGCAAAGCCACGGCTTGCTTAATTTTCGAGGCGATGATCGGGTGAGCACCGCTGGTGTCTGAGCCTATGATAAAAATCACATCCGATGCTTGAATGCTCGGAATGTCATTGGTCATAGCGCCACTACCAATACTCTGCTGCAGCCCTGTTACCGTAGATGAATGACACAGACGGGCGCAGTGGTCGATGTTGTTGGTGCCGAGTATGCTTCTGACAAATTTTTGCAGCAGGAAGTTTTCTTCATTGGTGGCTTTTGCCGAGGCCAAGCTTGCCAGTGCATTGCTGCCATATTGCTGTTTTATTTGCTGTAAATGTTCGGCCACATAGGCGATGGCTTCAGGCCAACTACTTGGCGTGAGCTGGCCATTTTTACGAATGAGTGGCGTGGTGAGGCGTTTTTCACTGTGAATAAAATCGAAGCCAAATCGCCCTTTGACACAGAGCATGCCTTGGTTAACCACAGACTCTTTGTTGCCTTCGATATGACGGATCTGATTAGTGCTGGCATCGATTTTAAGGTCGAGCCGACAGCCTACGCCGCAATAGGTACAAATCGTTGAGGCGGTTTTGAGTGGCGTTTCATCGCCTTGGCGTTTATCCCGTGCATCGACGAGTGCGCCTGTTGGGCAAACCTGCACACAGTTACCGCATTGCACACATTTGCTATCGGCCATGCTGGCGCTAAAGCCGACTCTCGGTGCGCGGCGTTCGATGGTTTCGCTTATGTCCTGCGGCAGTGCTTGATAGGAATCATGGGCAAATTGAATCGCACAATGGCCACTTTGTAGCTGGCACACATCAACGCACTTACCGCAGCTAATACAGCGATTTGCATCAAATTGAATGAACGGACTCGATTTATCGACCGAAAACTTACGCGCGCTTTGAATGTTGAGTGACTTAGGTTCGACATGGTAGTCGGTCGCATAGTCCCTTAATTTACAATCCGTATTAGCTTGGCAGGCGCATTCGAGGCATCGCGCGGCTTCTTGCATCGCGGCATCGGGAGCAAAGCCTAGCTCGACTTCGCCGTAATTGAGTAAACGCTGCACCGCACTCAGCTCGGGCATGGTCAAACGGGCTTTACGCGGTACGGCGGGATAAAGATCGGTTGCGGGCAAGTTTTGTGTCACCGCTTTGCTGATGGCTTTAGCGGAATTAAATGCATCGGCATGCAGATCGCAACTTAAGCCTTGTTTGAGTAATTTATCTATGGCGATGGCGGCTTTATGGCCATCACCTATGGCGGCAACTGCGGTGGCAGGACCGCGGCGCGCATCCCCCACCACAAAGAGCTTTTCAACCCCAGATGACATAGTGTGCTCGCAGCCAATAAAGGTATTCCAGCGGCTAAGAGCAAGTGTGCCTTGGCTTAAAGGACTGGCGGGATCGTGCATGAAACTCAGGTCGGGAGTTTGCGATACTGCGGCTATCACAGTATCAAAATCTTGGGTAAAGGTTTCACCGGTATCAACGGGAGCGCGTCTGCCAGAGGCATCGGCTTCGCCGAGCGCCATTTTGGCAAAGGTGACGGCGTGGACTCTGCCTTGCTCATCGCTATGGTTTGCAAGCGGATTGGTTAAAAAATGAAACTTTACCCCTTCGACTTCGGCCTCGTGTACTTCGTAAGCTTCGGCGGGCATTTCTGCGCGGGTGCGGCGGTAAATTAAGGTGACATCGCAGCCTTCACGTACCGCAGTGCGGGCGCAATCGATAGCCGTATTGCCGCCACCAATGACGGCGACTTTTTTACCTAAAACAAGTGTCTTTTCGAGACAATGATCTTTTAAATAATCAACGCCTAAGTAACAACCTTTGAGCGTGCTGCCGGGGTAATCCATAGGCACGGCTTTTTGGGCGCCAATGGCGAGACAGACGGCATCGAAATCTTCAACTAATTGATTTAAATGCACCTCATGGCCGAGGCGCATTTCTGTGTGTATGGTTAAGCCGTTATGGCACAAGAGTTCGATTTCTTTATCGAGTATCGCCTTAGGTAAACGATATTCAGGAATGCCATAGCGCAGCCAGCCACCAGCCTGTGGCATAGATTCGAATATCTCAACACTATGGCCTTGGTTTGATAAGTAATATCCTGCACTTAATCCTGCTGGGCCCGCTCCAATAATCGCGACTTTTTTGCCCGTGTCGGGTTGGCGTGGCGGCACATAACTCGTGCCTCCCTTTTCGCCATCGGCGAGATCGAGATCAGCGGCGTGGCGTTTTAATTGACGAATGGCGATAGGCTCATCTACTAGCCCACGGCGACATTGCGCCTCACAAAAAGCGGGGCAAACTCGGCCAATAGATAGCGGCAGTGGCAAGGTTTGTTTAATGACTTTAACGGCTTCGGTATGGTTGCCTTGGGCGATGTGATACAGGTAACTCTGCACATCGACGCCCGCAGGGCATGCCTGTTGGCACGGGGCTTCGCAATCGGCGAAATGATCGCTCAAGATTTCAGTCAGTGCTTGTTTGCGTTTTTGGCTTAAGAATTCAGACTGAGTTATCACCCGCATGCCCGCTTCGATAGGCGTTTCGCAGGCGCGTACGCAGCGCAAACTGGCATCGGCATTTTCAATTTGGACGACACACAAATTGCAGGCTTGCTTGTCTGCTTGTGCGTGAGTGTGTGCATGAGTGCCTAATTGCTGCGAGGCTGCGCTGGGATCACATAAGCTGGGTATGGCTATGCCCGCGGCATGTGCCGCTTGCAGTAGGTTATCGGTCGAGTTAACCGATAACACTTGGTCATCAATTCGAAGTTCTATCATCCCATGGCCTTTTTATATGTAGGGTGCTTAGCTGCTATAGCGCGGGGCTGCAGGCTTAGGTTGCTTCGAGTATACCTAGACAGCTTTAGAAGACGTTTATGGGCGAGGGAAGTTTGCAACAGAATTGCAGCTTGAATCACAAACCTAGTGCAGACTGTGCGCTGATGAATGTTTGTTCGAATTGAGCCGTGATTAGGTTGGTGGTATTTGGGCTTTTTAGTGGTAATTTCATTGATATTACGAATGTTTTCTTGGCAGGTCAGTCGTTATTTGGGTCGCGTTTGGCCTACTGAATCACTTGGCTTGGCTAAATTTAAGTAAGATCACAGTCTTAACTCTGCGCTTTTTGTTAGTCTCGGCATTGGCAATGTGGCCTTTTAGGCCGGAAAATAATCCTTGTTATCCCATTTAATAAACAGTGCCCCCCTAGGTTTACCAGCCTGGTTAGGTTAAAATGCGCGGTTGCAAATACTGTTAATCATCGCCTCTTTTAGTGGAAGATCAATTAAAGCGGCCAAATAAAGAAAGTTGAAAATTCATGTTTGAAGTTAATCCAGTAAAATTCAAAATTAAGGAGCTTGCCGAGCGCACGCAGCTTCTTAGGGGGTATCTTTGACTACGATGCCAAAAATGAGCGTCTAGAAGAAGTTACCCGTGAGCTTGAAAGTTCAGAAGTGTGGAATGACCCAGAGCGCGCCCAAGCCTTAGGCAAAGAGCGCGCCAGCCTAGAAGCTGTGGTCAAAACCATAGATGATATGGACTCAGGTCTTGAAGATGTTGAAGGCTTACTCGAGCTGGCTATTGAAGAGGAAGATGAAGACACTTTCAACGAAACCAGTAAAGAGCTGGATTATCTCGAAAGCCGCCTTGCCGATCTCGAATTCCGCCGTATGTTCTCCGGCCCGCAAGATGCGTCAAACTGTTATTTAGACATTCAGTCTGGCAGTGGTGGTACCGAAGCCCAAGATTGGGCCAACATGGTGCTGCGTATGTACCTGCGTTGGGGCGAAGCCCATGGTTTTAGCCCAGAGTTGATGGAAGTGACCGATGGTGACGTGGCCGGTATTAAAGGCGCGACCATCAAGTTCACTGGCGAATATGCGTTTGGTTGGTTACGTACCGAAACGGGCGTGCATCGCTTAGTGCGTAAGTCGCCATTCGACTCATCGGGTCGTCGCCATACGTCATTCTGCTCTGTGTTCGTTTATCCAGAAATCGACGACGATATTACTATCGATATCAACCCATCGGATCTGCGTATCGACACTTACCGCGCATCGGGCGCGGGTGGTCAGCACGTTAACAAAACAGAATCGGCGATTCGTATTACCCACTTACCGACTAACACAGTCGTGCAGTGTCAGAACGACCGTTCACAGCACAAGAACAAAGACGCTGCGATGAAGCAGCTGAAAGCAAAACTGTTTGAGTTAGAAATGCTCAAGCAAAATGCCGACAAACAGGCCGCAGAAGACGCTAAGTCTGATATCGGCTGGGGCAGTCAAATTCGCTCTTATGTATTAGACGATGCCCGCATTAAAGACTTACGCACAGGCGTTGAAAACCGTAGCACTCAAGCGGTACTCGATGGCGATCTGGATAAGTTTATCGAAGCCAGTTTGAAATCTGGGCTGTAATTAATTCAAGGTATAGACGAGAAATAAGATGACTGAACAAGTAATTGATGAGAACAAACTGATCGCCGAGCGCCGTGCCAAGCTAGAAAGCATCCGCCCAAACTGTAGTGCTAATGCGCATCCAAATACCTTCCGTCGCACCCATAAAGCGGCTGAACTGCAAGCACAGTATGGTCAAAACACCAAAGAAGAACTCGAAGCCTTAGGTTTTAAGACCAGCATTGCTGGCCGCATTATGGCAAAACGTGGTCCTTTCTTAGTGATCCAAGACGTGTCTGGCCGTATTCAAGCCTATGCTGAAAAAAGCGTACAAGCTGATTTGAAAGAGCGTTTTCAAGGTCTGGATATCGGTGACATTATCGGTGTAACGGGTCAGCTGCATTTGTCTGGCAAAGGCGACTTATACGTCAATATGGAACAGTACGAGCTACTGACCAAGGCGCTGCGTCCATTGCCTGCGGACTATTATGGTCTGGCCGATCAAGAAATGCGCTACCGTCAACGTTACGTGGATCTGATCGTTAACGAAGATTCGCGCAATGCCTTTATCATGCGTTCTAAAGTGGTTTCTGCAATCCGTAACTTCATGATCAAAAAAGAGTTCATGGAAGTTGAAACCCCTATGATGCACGTGATCCCAGGTGGTGCTTCGGCCCGTCCTTTCATCACTCATCACAACGCCTTAGACATGCCAATGTACCTGCGTATCGCGCCAGAATTATATCTGAAGCGTTTAGTGGTAGGTGGTTTTGAGCGTGTGTTCGAAATCAACCGTAACTTTCGTAACGAAGGTCTGTCGCCACGTCATAACCCAGAATTCACTATGATGGAATTCTATATGGCTTATGCAGACTATAAAGATCTGATGGACTTAACCGAAGAAATGCTCAGCTCGATTGCTATCGAACTGCTCGGTAGTGCGCAAATGCCATACGGCGAGCACACTGTTGATTTCGGTGGCCCATACGCACGTTTAAGCATGTTAGAAGCGATTCAGAAGTACAATCCTGATAACGCGACTATCCAAGCTATGACCTATGAGCAAGTGAAAGATGTTGAATTCATGCGTGATTTAGCGAAAAGCTTAGGCATGAAGATTGAGAAGTTCTGGACTTGTGGCCAGCTGCTTGAAGAAATCTTCGGTGAAACTGCTGAATGGCAATTGATGCAACCGACCTTCATCACTGGCTACCCTGCGGACATTTCACCACTGGCACGTCGTAACGATGACAACCATTTCATCACTGACCGTTTCGAATTCTTCATCGGTGGCCGCGAAGTGGCTAACGGCTTTAGCGAGCTGAACGATGCTGAAGATCAAGACAACCGCTTTAAAGCGCAGGTTGACGCGAAAGATGCAGGCGACGATGAAGCTATGTTCTACGATGCAGACTATATCACTGCACTGGAACACGGTTTACCACCAACGGCAGGTCAAGGTATTGGTATCGACCGTTTAGTGATGTTGTTCACTAACACTCATACTATCCGTGACGTGATCCTGTTCCCAGCGATGCGCCCACAGGCGTAATGCAGTCGAACAAGGCATTTCGTTGTTGTACATTTTGTTGCATTAGCTCTTAGCCACGCGACTTTTAGTAAGTCGTAACAGGTTAAGTTTGCAGTGAATAGTTTAGGTATAACCAAACCATCACAGTGATGAATGCCCTAAAAACCAGCCATTTGGCTGGTTTTTTGTTTTCTAAAATAGCTAAAAATGATGCGTGCTAGAGTCGAGCTATTAGCGACCTAAAAATAGGTTAGATGAACATCATCAAGTGGCATGTGAGTTTCAGGTGTTGCTATCGATTGTAGTGTAGATTGCGGGTTTAGTTTGTGAGTGTCGATTGTGGTTTTAACTTGGGGTTTCATATTGGGATGTCAGGAAACACTCGCCACGCTGCAGGCATCCAATCGCCAGTTACACACGATATTGGCTGTGTTCATTTCATTATTGGTAGAGAATATTTACGGGAAGACCTAGGGTGAAGGGGTTAAGAGGCGGCAATCAGTGAATGCCAAAATAGCAGGCTACATTACTGACGTTATAAACAGTACGATGAACTATTTTTAAACGCATTTATTCAGCTATACCCACTCCTGTGGCTGTTTCAGATAATCAACCCGACATTAGTCTAATAGTGTGTTGCTTGACCTCAGTAGCTAACTCAATGAAACTCTCCATTAAATCACCTCCTACTAAAGTATGGATAATTAAATAATGTTAATTTTCTTTATTTGTATCGCACTCTTAGTGCTTGCGTACAAGTTCTATAGCCCCTTTGTGGAACGTCAAGCGGGTATAGATCCTAAAGCCAAGACGCCGCAGGCGAGATTCGAAGATGGCGTCGATTATGTTCCGGTTCATCCGGCTAAAGCGTTTCTGATCCAATTCCTCAATGTCGCAGGTGTGGGACCGATATTTGGTCCGATCCTTGGTGCCTTGTACGGTCCCATTGCCTTAGTGTGGATTGTGTTGGGAAACATTATTGGCGGCGCGGTGCACGATTATTTTTCTGGCGTGCTCAGTATTAAAGAAGACGGTAAGAGTTTGCCTGAGATCGCTGGCCACTACTTTAACATCTACTTTAAAGGTGTGATGTTGCTGTTTACCGCCATGCTGCTGTTTTTTGTGGGCGTGGTCTTTATCATGAGCCCAGCAGGTTTGCTGAGTAATCTCGATTATTTCAAAGACACCATCTTTGGCAATAACACCTTCTGGGTGTTAGTTATTTTAGCCTATTATTTTTTGGCGACTATGCTGCCGATTGATAAAATCATCACTAAACTGTATCCCGCATTTGGTTTGTTGATGATAGTGATGACGGTTTCTATCGCAGTTGCCCTGATGCTCAATGCGCCGCAGTTACCTGAAATGGGTGATGTGTTCGCTTATTTTGATCACAGCCATTACAACAACGAGTTACTTGAGCCAAATCCAGACGGATTACCTGTATGGCCACTGTTGTTTGTGACGATTACCTGTGGTGCGATCAGTGGTTTCCATTCGACTCAAGCGCCTATCATGGCCCGTTGTTTGACCAACGAGAAGTATGTGCGTCCCGTGTACTATGGCGCTATGGTTGCTGAAGGTATTGTTGCTTGTGTATGGGCAACGGCCGGTATTGCGGCTTTCCCTGGTGGTTATGTTGAGCTTAAGAGTCTGCTCGACCAAGGTGGCCCAGGTTTAGTGGTGAACCAAGTGGCGACGACTTATCTCGGTGTGGTGGGTGGCATTATGGCGATTGTGGCCGTGGCTATCTTCCCGATCACTTCTGGTGATACCGCGTTCCGTTCGCTGCGACTGACGATTATCGACGCCTTCCATATTCCGCAAAGCATGCGTAATCGTTTACTTGTCGCGGTACCTATTCTCACGATTGCGTACTTAATGACGAAGATCGATTTCTCTTTGATTTGGCGCTACTTTGCCTTCTCAAATATGCTGCTATCAACCAGTGTATTGTGGTTAGCGACTAAGTATTTGTTCGATCGCGGGACCTTCCATTGGATTGTCAGCCTGCCAGCCATTGGCGGCACCAGTGTCACAGTTTCTTACATTATGACTGCGGGTATTGGTCTGGGTTTACCACAACCTTTGAGCCAGCCTGTGGGTATCGCAGTCGGGGTTATCTGTTTAATTGCGCTGATCATTGCGCACAATCGCCGCAAACCTGTGGCAGACGTTAAATAGTCCGTTATGCCAAGTTTGACCGTATAGACACAAGGGCTGCATTTTGCAGCCCTTGTTTTTTTATGATCTGCAGTAACTTGACTATCCTTTAATATCTTAATTTATAAAGGGGAATGTTTGCTGAACATTATTTAATGGGATGATTCATCGCGTTTCATCTAGAGGTAAGGTAAGGTCGTTAGACTGGTTTTTGTTTCTCTATTGAAACGATTAGTCGGTGATAGAGAACGTTATGCAGTACAAACATGCAGCAAAAGTCATTTAGTTTTTATTTACTTGAATATTTTTTGCGAACAGAAGGAGAGCACGTTATGTCTGAGAACAAATGTCCTATGCATCATTCTGCTGGTGGCACCACGAATCGAGATTGGTGGCCTAAACAGCTGCGGCTCGATATTCTGCACCAGCACTCTTCCTTGTCGAATCCTATGGGTGATGACTTCAATTATGCTGAAGCCTTTAAATCCCTCGATTTGGCCGCGGTAAAGCAAGACCTCCTCGCATTAATGACTGATTCACAGGACTGGTGGCCAGCGGACTTTGGCCACTATGGACCACTATTTATTCGTATGGCTTGGCACAGCGCTGGCACCTATCGCACTGGTGATGGGCGCGGCGGAGCGGGCAGTGGTAATCAACGTTTCGCGCCGTTAAATAGCTGGCCTGACAACGTCAGCCTCGATAAAGCCCGCAGGCTTATCTGGCCGATAAAGCAAAAATATGGCAATAAAATCTCCTGGGCCGATTTGATAATCCTCACGGGCAATGTCGCGCTGGAATCTATGGGATTCAAAACCTTAGGTTTTGCCGGTGGGCGGGTGGATATTTGGGAACCCGAAGCCGATATCTACTGGGGAGCCGAAGATAAGTGGTTAGACGATAAGCGTTATTCTGGTGAACGGGATCTTGAAGATCCCCTCGCTGCAGTGCAAATGGGGCTGATTTACGTCAACCCAGAAGGACCCAATGGCGATCCCGATCCCTTCGCTGCCGCCGTTGATATTCGCGAAACCTTTGCCCGCATGGCGATGAATGATGAAGAAACTGTGGCGCTGATTGCCGGTGGCCATACTTTCGGTAAAACCCATGGGGCTGGTGATGCTGCATTAGTCGGGCCTGAGCCTGAAGCCGCCAGTATTGAGCAGCAAGGGCTAGGCTGGAAGAGTAGCTACAAAAGCGGTAAAGGTGGCGATGCTATTTCCAGCGGTCTTGAAGTGACTTGGACCTCAACTCCCACCCAGTGGAGTAATAATTTCTTTGAAAATCTATTCGGTTATGAATGGGAACTGACTAAGAGTCCAGCGGGCGCGCATCAGTGGATACCTAAAAATGGCGCAGGTAAAGGGGTGATTCCCGATGCGCACGACGCCTCAAAACGCCATGTGCCGGCCATGTTAACCACTGACCTTGCACTGATCTTCGACCCTGATTACGAGAAAATATCGCGTCGACTCTTTGAAAATCCCGATGAGTTTGCCGAGATTTTTGCAAAGGCTTGGTACAAGCTGACGCACAGGGATATGGGGCCATGCACACGCTATTTGGGTCCTGAAGTGCCAGCAGAAGCATTTCTTTGGCAAGATCCCATCCCAGCGGTTGATCATCCCTTGGTTGATGAGCAGGATGTCACAGATCTTAAACTTAAGATTATTGGCTCTGGATTAACAATTTCAGAAGTAGTATCAACCGCTTGGGCCTCAGCTTCGATCTATCGCGGTTCTGATATGCGCGGTGGTGCGAACGGGGCGCGAATTCGCCTCGCGCCGCAAAAAGATTGGCCAGTAAACCAGCCTGAGCAACTCGCTAAGGTGCTGAAAGTACTTGAGAGCATTCAGTCTGAGTTCAACAAAAGCGGTAAAAAAATCTCCCTTGCTGATTTGATTGTGCTGGCAGGCTGTGTCGGTATTGACCAAGCGGCCAGAAATGCGGGGGTTGAAGTGACGATTCCATTTACGCCGGGTCGTATGGATGCCACGCAAGCGCAAACGGATGTGGAATCTTTTGCGGTGCTGGAACCGGTCGCTGACGGCTTTAGAAATTATCATCCCACTCAATTTTCGGTATCTGCGGAGGAGTTATTGGTCGATAGGGCACAATTACTGACCTTAACTGCACCGGAAATGACGGTACTCATCGGTGGGTTGCGGGTGTTAGATACTAACGCTGATCAATCTAAAACGGGTGTATTGACCGCGCGTCCTGAGTTTTTGACCAACGACTTTTTCGTTAACTTACTGGATATGGGCACGACGTGGAAACCCACCTCAAAAGCGGAAGATAGGTTTGAGGGCGTGGATCGCGTTAGCGGAGAGCCAAAATGGACGGCGTCGCGGGTTGATTTGATCTTTGGCTCTAACTCGCAGCTACGTGCGCTTGCAGAAGTGTACGCGAGCAGTGATGCGCAGCTGCGATTTATCGATGACTTTATCGCAGCTTGGACTAAGGTGATGAACTTAGACAGGTTTGATCTGCGCTGAGCCTAGCTTTAACTGATATTGTTAGTCTTATTTTTGATCCAATTTAAGCCTTGTAGTGTTGAAGGTTGGCTTAGCGCTTAAGTGGATTGTCAGTCAAATGATCGCCTAACCCTCTGTGGTTACGCGGTCATTTTTATTAATCTGTAATGGTGTTTATCAATTTAGGGTAGGAATATGAACATTCAGCAAATGTCGGGTTTAGCTATTTTACAGGCAATGGCAAAAGGCGAACTGCCCGCACCTTCGATCACCCAGACTATGCCTATGTCCTTGGTTCAAGCCGAAGAAGGTTCAGTGCTGTTTCATGCGACAGCTGATGATAAGCATTTGAATCCGCTGGGCGGCGTTCATGGTGGTTTCGCTGCCACTGTACTGGATTCGGTTACAGGTTGTGCCGTGCACACTTTGCTTGAAGCGGGTGTGGGTTACGGCACTATCGATTTGAATATTAAAATGATTCGACCTGTGCCTAAGCATCAAGTGTTAGTGGCCGAGGGCAGAGTGATTAATCTGTCTAAGTCCTTAGGGATTTCGGAAGGCACGCTAAAAACGCAGGATGGAAAATTACTGGCTACCGCCACGGCGACTTGCATGATTTTAAGGCCGTAAACCGATTCAATGCGCTCATGCAATCTTATCTGTGCTGCACTTTGCCTTGGCTTTTCCATCGCGTGCTGCGACGATACGTCCTCTTCGAGTTTAAGCCATGGATTGATGAGTTAACTCATGCCGAATCTGAGCGCTAGCATCTGTAATCAAACATCGCGCTAGCATCTGCAATCAAATCGACAATTGCCTTGTTAGCTGTAAGGATTTATATAGATGTTAACTCAGTAAATAACGGAATTTTTTCATCATATTTTCATAAATAGGCTTCAAGATTGAAAATAGCTAGCATGCGATATTCCATTCGATAGAAAGTATGTTAGATTCTGGCGAATTGTTGCTGATCGCTGTATTGTTACCTCTGTCATCAACAGTTCTCCACAGGGCCATCACTGCAATTTGGTTAGATTTGCAGGGAAGTGTCAGGAAGTTACACCAATTCAGAGTCTGCTTATGCAACCCAATTTATTTCCCGAACAAAGAAACGTTTACCAACAATCGATGGTGACAGTACCTTCGATTGAAGCCCAATCCTCCTCTCGTCGCGGCCGTTTGCAGCGCATGGTTGGCAGCGTATTGTTAACCTGTAGCGTATTGCTGAGTCTTTCGGCGTGTGCAGCGGGTAAGCAGGCGTCACCACAAGAAGGTGAAGAGTTCAGTTACGCTTGGCTTAAGGGCTACGCCCGTACTATGGCTGCACAACCTTATGAAAGCCATAAAGGCGAATTGCCTAAAAGCCTTCAGGGCATGAGCTGGGATGATTACCAACAATTCCACTTCAAGAAGAAAGCCGCACTGTGGCGCGATCAGGACTCGGAGTTTCGTGCCGAGCTGTTCCACCTAGGGCTGTATTTCGACACGCCAATTCACATCTATGAGTTGAATGAAGGCAAGGCTAAGTTAATCGACTATTCGCCTTCTATGTTCGATTACGGCAAGTCAAAGGTGAAAGGCAGTCAGTTGCCTAAGGATCTTGGCTTTGCGGGTTTCCGTATGCAGTTCAATACCGATTGGGAACGTGACGTTGTCGCCTTCCTTGGCGCCAGCTATTTCCGCGCTGTGGGTCATGAGATGCAATACGGCCTGTCGGCTCGTGGTTTAGCGGTGGATACTGCGCTGCCAAAACCTGAAGAGTTTCCAATGTTCACCGACTTCTGGTTAGAAAAACCTAAACCAGGATCGAATATCACGACTGTGTATGCCTTGTTAGACTCACCGAGTGTGACAGGTGCTTACCGTTTCGATATCGAGCCGGGTGAGCGTTTAAAAATGAAAGTGGATGTGGCTGTTTATCCACGTAAAGCGATTGAACGTTTAGGCGTAGCGCCATTGACCAGTATGTTTATGGTGGGTGAGAACGATCGCCGCACCGGTTATGACTGGCGTCCAGAAATCCATGATACCGATGGCTTAGCCATGCACACGGGTAATGGTGAATGGATTTGGCGTCCACTAGGTAACCCAGAAAACCTACGATTCAACGCCTATAGCGATGAAAATCCAAAAGGTTTTGGCTTACTGCAACGTGACCGTAACTTCGATCACTATCAGGATGACGGCGTGTTTTACGATAAACGCCCAAGCCTGTGGATTGAACCAACAAGCAGTTGGGGCAAAGGTTCGGTGCAGTTAGTTGAAATTCCAACACTGGATGAAACCTTCGATAACATAGTGGCTTTCTGGAATCCAGCCGAGCCGATTGTTCCAGGTCAAGAGCTGCTGTATAGCTACAACATGTATTGGGGCGGCATTCCACCGGTTCAATCACCCCGTGCTCGCGTTGTCGATACCTTCACCGGGATTGGCGGCGTAGTTGGCCAGAAGCGCAAATACTACAGTAAGCGTTTTGTGGTGGATTTCGCGGGCGGCACTTTACCTATGATAGGCAAAGACACCCAAGTTAAAGCTGTGATCACTGCATCTGAAGGTAAAGTCGAAATTGAATCTGCCCGTCCTCTAGCGTCCATTAATGGTTACCGCGCTATGTTTGACGTAGTGCCACCCGGAGACGGTACTGAGCCGATTAACCTGAGAGTCTATTTGGAAGTCGATGGCCAGCCATTGTCTGAAACTTGGATGTATCAGTGGAATCCGCCTGCTAAGGATGATCGTGAATTGCACAATGCGGGTCATCTGCAATAAGCGATTAGTGAGTCATTAATCTAAAACGCCAGCTAACTTAGCTGGCGTTTTTGTTTTGGCTGGAACCACTTTTTTACTCAGTATGGTGTTTATACGGCTTGATAGGCTAAGACTAGATTATCTAAAAAATGCCCCAGCAACTGATTCATTCGAGTCGTTGATTGTCTCAAGATGAACTCTGGGCTTTGAATATATGGCATTTTCGGTGTGCTAGAAAAAGCATGTTCTTGGGCAATTAATGGCGTTAATTGGCTACTGATAAATTCAAGATGGCATTGAAATCCAAAAACTAAATGTGTGTAACGTACAATTTGCCGTGGGCAAGCTTCACTTGTGGCGAGCACTTCGCAATCGGGTGTGAGGCCTGGCATATCGTTATGCCAGTGGCCGACCACTTCAGTTGTCGAAAATGTCTTAAGACTAATATCACCTTTTCCTGCCGCAGTCAGTTCAATGGGGAAGTAACCAATCTCGGCATGTGGACTCTTTTGATAACGGGCACCTAATGCTTCGCCGATTAACTGTGCCCCAAGACAAACCCCCACAACGGCTTTATTTGTCTGGATAGCTTGCCTGATAAGTCTTTGTTCTGCTTGGCTATCAAAATATGGACAATCGCTTTGGCATGTCGCGGGAGACTGTGGGCCACCGAGGATAATTAACAGATCAAAACCATCACTATTTTCGGGTAGAGCTTCACCTAGATAGACTCTGCTAAAGCTCATTTTGTAGTTTTTACTTGCGGCCCAATCGCTAAAATAGCCTGGACCTTCATAGCTTTCATGGATAATGCAATGAATCTGCATTGAGTTTTCCTGTGTCTTTTATGGGATAACGCTATGCTACAATCCTTTTATTTGGCTGAATAACGTTATATGGACAAGTAATAATGCTAAGTCGCCAACTCGATTCGATTAACGCCATTATTGAGCAAGCGCCTAATATGCCTTCTTTTGTAAAAACGATTGAGATGCAGAAGGGTTATGTGGATGTTTTACACCAGCACTGTTGGCATCAGCTTATTTTTCCACTTCAAGGCCTGTTACAGACAGAGGCAGATGGCGCACTGTTTTTAGTTCCCCATACCACAGCGCTTTTTGTGCCAGCAGGGGGGATACATGAGTCTGTTGCGATTACTGATACCTGCTTTATTGGCGTCTATCTGAATCCTATGTATGGTCGAGATTATGGTGCCATGATTAAACCTGTCGCTATGAGTGCTTTTCTAAGGGAGTTAGTGTTAACACTCAGAAAACAATGTGCTTTTAATACCCCAATAAATGTTGATCCAATGGTTCAGGCGCCAATACTGCGTTTGCTTGAGGTGCTATACGATCAAATTAATAGTGCGGGAGGACAGACTTTTAAGTTACTGATACCCCAAGATAGACGCCTAAAATTGATTTTTGAGCATTTAACCCAAACGCCAGCTTTAGATTTCTCTTTAGTGAAATGGGGAGAGAGGGTTGGGGCATCGGAACGAACATTGTCGAGGCTATTTGTGAGGGAGTTTGGTTCCTCATTCGTATTATGGCGTCAACATTTGCGACTGATCTATTCGCTGTCGTTATTGGCCACTGACCTATCAATACAGAATGTGGCCCACCAAATTGGTTATCAAAATGATTCATCCTATATCAAAGCTTTCAAGGAGCGTTTTGGGATGACGCCACAGCGATTTCGGTTAGGCGATCATGGGATATAACCTTGTTACGATTTATGGCGTTTAACACTGCTTTTAGTTGAATCATTTAACATTTAATCAATGCTTTGCACCTTTTAGCAGCACAGAGATTCAATTGGCCGAATAAAATCAAGCCAGTGTTAATTGCAAGCATGCTACTGAGTTATTGAGGACTAATTCACTTTTTGACAATCTAAATAATTTTTCACTGTAAAAGAGGCCAAACTTGGGCGTAATCTGTGGGCGTTCTCGCCATGGGTCAGTATTTTATGTTTGAAATGTTCACAACGTTAGGCTTTGCTTGGTCTGTGGGTTTAGTGCTTGCGATACTGTTTGTATTGGCATACGAATTCATTAATGGCTTCCACGACACGGCCAATGCGGTGGCTACGGTTATTTATACCAAGGCTATGCCAGCCAATCTTGCCGTCGTTACCTCTGCGCTCTTTAACTTTGCAGGTGTGCTATTAGGTGGCTTAGGTGTGGCCTATGCGATAGTGCATTTGTTGCCCGTAGATTCCTTGCTCGGCATGGATTCGACCCAAGGTTTATTGATGGTCTTTTCTTTGCTGTTTTCGGCAATTATCTGGAACTTAGGCACTTGGTATTTTGGTATACCGGCATCGAGTTCCCATACCTTGATTGGCTCGATAATGGGCGTGGGCGGCGCGTTCGCTTGGATGAATCATCAGCCTATCTTGCAGGGCATTAATGTCTCTAAGGCCTCGCAGATCATGTTGTCCTTAATCATTTCGCCGACTTTAGGTTTTGTGATGGCGGGGATTTTTCTACTCATCATGAAATACGTCTGGCAGAAACATAAAATTCACCGCACTCCAGATGAGCAGATGCAGATTAATGGCAAAAAACACCCGCCATTTTGGGCAAGGGCGAGTTTAATTGTCTCTGCTATGGGGGTGAGTTTTGCCCATGGTTCGAACGATGGCCAGAAGGGCATAGGCCTAGTGATGCTAGTGCTGATTTGTATGGCTCCGGCGTATTTTGCCTTGGACATGGGCAGTCAACCCTATGATTTGGAACGAACTCAAGATGCCAATCGGCGCATTATGGCGATTTACGATCGTAACCAAGCCGTGATCGCGGATGTGATCGACTTTAGCGCTTCAGCAAACGTCCCCGAATATATGCTGGCGCATTGCTCATCTGAAAATGTATTACCTGCGATGTCGCTACTTGACCGCCGCTTGGCAAAAGTCTCGACTTACAAAGACATGGATGTACAAGAGCGGCGCGAGGTGCGTCGGTTACTCCTGTGTATTGATGATACTGCCCGCCAAGTAGCGAAGTTAGATCTCCCCGCGAAAGATCTAACCTCATTGGCTAAATGGCGCAAGGATCTCACCCGCACCACTGAATATGCGCCTCTTTGGGTGATTATTGCCATTGCGACTGCGTTGGGCTGCGGCACGCTAGTGGGCTGGCGACGGATTGTGTATACCGTTGGGGAAAAAATTGGTTCATCGAGTATGACCTACAGCCAAGGCATTGCCGCACAGGTCACCGCTGCCGTATCGATTGGGATTGCCAGTATGACGGGCATGCCAGTGTCGACGACTCATATTTTATCTTCCGCCGTTGCGGGCACTATGGTGGCTAATCGTTCGGGGCTTCAGATCCAAACAATTAAGCAAATCATGCTCGCTTGGCTGCTGACGCTTCCTATTACTATGTTGCTCTCTGCGTGCGTGTTTATCCTTGCCAGTGCACTTTGGGGTTAGCCAAGAATACTCAAGCGGAATGCTCACATAGCCAAGCCTTGAGCACTTGGCTTTTAGGTTCAGTGCCGTTTCCCGCGATAATGACATAAGCCATCTTGTTAGAGTTGAGTCTTCAACACTAACAAGGACATAAGATGGCTGAGCAATCTCGAATACTTTTCAAAGCACTACACCAACAATCAGAGCCGCTGATATTAACCAATATTTGGGATGCCGCCAGTGCGGCCATCATCCAAGCATCGGGCGCCCGTGCGATTGCGACCAGTAGCGCGGCATTGGCTTGGTCGCTCGGTTATCCCGATGGCCAAGCGCTACCTAAAGCGGCTTTATTGGACGCAGTGAACCATATCCTACGGTTGAGCCGAGTGCCCGTGACGATAGATATTGAATCTGGTTATAGCCAAGATCCCGATGAGGTTGCTGCTTTTGTTGCGCAGCTCGCTGAGCTTGGCGTAGCAGGGATTAATATTGAGGATGGTAGTGCAGGTGTTGCTGAGATGGTGGCAAAAATTAAAGCTATTCGCGCCCATCCTCGTTGCCAAGGATTATTTATTAATGCGCGAACCGATGTGTATTTACTGGGCTTAGCCAGTGGTGATGCCGCGGTCGCTATGACTATCGATAGGTTAACTCAATATCAGGCTGCGGGCGCGGATGGCGGCTTTATCCCTGGCGCTAATCAGGTCGAGACCGCCAAGCACTTGTCTGCCGCTGTGGATATGCCACTGAATTTTATGCTATTGAATGAGCAGATGGATATCGGCGAGTTATTTGCAGCGGGTGTGCAGCGTTTTTCCACCGGTCCATCTTCATTTTTACAAGCCTATGGCACTTTGCTTAATCCAATTTTGTTAAATTCAATTAAGGCAAAGCCGTTTCAGCAACAGCCAAAAGATGCGGTTATTGCCGCTGATAATGGCTTCATATATAAAGTCATTGCCCTTGATTTTGAACGAATGAATAACTTATTTATCCCGAGTTAAAGCTGTTTTTCATCTATACCCAAGCTACCTGAAGATACGAGTTTCAGAGCGCCCTGGGTGCTTCAATTCAAGGCGCATTAATGACAGAATGTCGGCCACCTTTTGAATTGATGCAACACGAAAGTGGAGTGCCCTGGGCGCTCCGTCCCGGCGGGTTTTAACGCACTTTATGCTGCGTTGGTTATTTTTAACTTAGCCCGCTAGGCCTGCAAATAACCGCCTTGCCTAAAGTGCGTTAAATTCCCGCTGAATCCTGCATCTTCAGGTTGTTTGGGTATATACCCACGGCGAGCTTTCCGTGGGTTTCTTCTTGCGTCCGTTTTACCTCGCGCCCGTTTTACCAAGCAAGTCCCATCTGCGTACTTGTCTCCTCAGGTATCTTCTCAAGTAGGCTTAGCTCGGCGAGTTGAATGTGCGCTGCAATTTGGCTGCGCAATGTTTGATAGAGACGGATGGCGAGTTCAGGCGCGGTTTCGTTATCGGGAGTATGAATAAACAGATAGGGCTCTCGACCTTCTGCGAGCCATAGCGGGAGTTGGGTGAGCCAATTATCAAAAAAGGCATCGTTATCCTTAGGCAAAGCGCTAACACCTTGCTGCGCGAGTTGTGCTACGGCATCGTCTGGTTGGCCGATAAAGCGCACCACAGGATGATTGGCGGTGGCAATCGCATGCACTGGCACCCGCGGCTTTTTCTTATGGGCGTCGATAATGGCGGCGTTGCTGGGCGGCAGGGCAAACAAGGGCCTGCTATCCATGATTATGCGATTCACTTTTTTATCGATAAGTAATCGATTGAGTGCGCGCTCGGCGTCTCCCTTCGCAAAAAACGCTGCATGCCTGACTTCAACGCCATAGGTTAATCCTTGGGGGACTTGATTGAGAAATTGTGCTAACACAGGTAAGTTTTCTGGGCCGAAATGGGCGGGAAGTTGAATTTTCCAGATCCCCGTTTTATCGATTAATGGCGCCATTACTTGGAAGAAATCCTTCAACTCTTGGCCGCAGTGTTGCAATAGTCTTTGGTGAGTAATGGTTTGCGGCAGCTTGAAGGTAAAGCGAAAATCATCGGGCGTGGCACTGTGCCAGTTCATCACGGTTTGCTGTGCAGGCGTCGCGTAGAAGCTGGTATTACCTTCGACAGTGTTGAATATCGTGGCGTAACGGGCGAGTCGCTCCGCTTGTTTAATCCCATGGCCATAAACACTCTCTTGCCAATTCGAGTGTGACCACATGGCTAGGCCAAGGCGAAAATGGCTGGGTTTATCTAGCCCAGAACGCAACTCATCCAAAAATAAATTCCTTAAAAATTATTCACATTTGCCAATGTAACCCTAGTCTTATGTAGGCTAGAGTTTGGGGGCATTGTGCCGATACTAATAGCCTAGAGTCAAATCGAGCCGCTGATGGCTTGAGGTATTGTATTTGATTTTGTTGTGCATTTAATCCCGTAAAAGCTGGACTTAACTTGGCCAACTCTGGAATGACATTGAAAATTAACCTACTCTAATAGTGCGTTATTACTCTTTTTATGCTTATGATCGAGCTTAAGACTTAGCCAAAGACAGACGTTTATTGGAGAACTGCGTGAATAATGATGGCTACACTTCCCTAAGTAATTTTATCGACCTTCTCTTGGATGCTATTTGCGTCGTCGATAAAACTGGGCGGTTTGAATTTGTCAGTGCCGGGGCAGAACGCATTTTTGGCTATACCCCAGAAGAAATGATTGGGATGCAGATGCTCGATCTTGTTATTCCAGAGGATAGAGAGCGCACACTTGCAACCGCTAATGAGATTATGGCGGGCCGTTATAAGGTCGATTTCGAAAACCGTTATGTGCGTAAAGACGGCGTCATTGTCGATATTTTGTGGTCCGCACGCTGGTCCGATGCTTACCAACAACGCGTCGCGGTCGCCAGAGATATCTCTAAGAGTAAAAACGCCGAACGCAGACAAGCTGCACTGTATGAGATTTCTGAAGCTGTGCATGTCGCTGAGGACTTGCTAGCCCTATATCGCCGCATCCATGAAATCATTGCAAAATTGCTGCCCGCGGCAAACTTTGCTATCGCATTGTACGATCAAGATTTAAATGAACTCAGTTTCCCTTACAAAGCCGCTGCGGGTGATAATTCACTGGTCGATATTGCAAGTTTCAGCTTGTTTACCGAACAAGTGATCCACAGTGCAGAGTCTTTACTCCTGTGTCCCGTGACCTTATCTGAGTATCCCCAAGCCATTCGTGAAGAGCTGGGTAATGGCAATTTAAGTTGGTTGGGTGTGCCGCTAAAGCTGCAAAAAGGTGTTATCGGTGCCTTGATGATGCATAGCTTGCCCACTTCGGCTTCTTATACGCACCAAGACCGTGAGTTATTGGAGTTTGTTTCTACGCAAATTGCCTTTGCGATTGAACGCCGACAAATGCTTGCGCGATTAGAGCATATTGCGCTGTATGATCAGCTAACCCTGTTGCCCAATCGTGAGCTTTTTTACGACAGGTTTCAAAAGGCGCTATCCCGCGCCCATAGGGAATCAAGTTATTTCTCTTTACTTTATTTAGACTTAGATAAGTTTAAGTGGGTAAACGATACCTTTGGCCATAGTGTGGGCGATTTATTGCTGCAAGTGACAGCGCAACGTATTGTCAGCTGTGTAAGGGGCTCAGATACCGTAGCGCGTTTTGGGGGCGACGAGTTTGTCATCTTACTCGAGCGCGTTGATTCGGCACAAAATACCCTGTTGGCAGCGCAAAAAATATTACAAGTGCTCAATCAACCCTTTGAGCTTACCGATCAGCAAATCCATATTCTGCCAAGTATCGGTATTGCCTTGTATCCAGAGCACGGCACGGACGAAAAACAGTTACTTTCCTGTGCAGATGCAGCCATGTATAAGGCCAAGAAGAATGGGGGCAATCGCATTGAAATGGGCTATCAAGGGCTGAGAAACCTGCATGCAGATCCTTTGACAGCGGCTCCTGAGTTAAAGAGCGCTGAGTTAAAAGACACTGAGTTAGAAGACCGTGAATTAAAAGACACTGAGTTAAATAACCTTGATAACAAGGTGACTAAGATAGTGTGAGTTTGATTGAGACGTTCAAGCGCAAGAGTTTGAATTACTGGAATGTGTAAAGAAATGCCCGCGAATGTCAGTGACATTCGCGGGCATTATTGTATGTAGCGGTTTTACCGTATCAGGGTATAGAGTCGTGATGACTCTACAGTTTGAAGCGATTTACTTCCTGCTGTAATGACGCGGCTAAGTGGGCGAGTTCCTGCGCTTGCACCATAGAGGTTTGCGCCTCAATCGACAGATTCTCCGACACTTCACGAATCGACTCGGTATTGCGGTTGATTTCGCTGGTGACTGAAGTTTGCTCTTCAGCTGCCGTGGCAATTTGGCTCGCCATATCCGAAATATCATTAATGGCTTTACTGATCAGCAACAGACTTTCGCTGGCGGAATTAGCGTCGGCCACACTGGTTTCTGCCATTTCATGACTCTGAGTCATAGATTTAACGGCTTTGCCGGCGGTTTGTTGGAGGGTTTCGATCATCGCTTGAATTTCTTGGGTCGATGAATGAGTGCGTTGTGACAGTACTCGAACTTCATCGGCAACCACAGCAAAACCGCGGCCCTGTTCACCCGCACGCGCGGCTTCAATGGCTGCGTTGAGTGCGAGTAAGTTGGTTTGTTCGGCGATGCCACTGATTGTTAACAGAATACTGTTGATCTTCTGTGAGTGCTCATTCAGTTCACCGATAATTCGGCCGGCAGTTTCAACTTCACTGGCTAAATTACGGATAGATTGCTGACTCTGGGCGACTTGTTTGTGGCCATGATTCGAAAGCCCGACTGCATTTTGCGCCGTTTGTGCTGTGTGCTCGGCGTTGCTGGCAATCTCTTCGGTGGCACTGGCCATTTCGGTGACAGCCGTGGCGACCATAGTCACTTCATCTTGTTGTACTTCAATGCGTTGGCTGTTGTCCGTAGCCGAAGCGCTGCTGCCTTGGGCTTGATGCTCCAATTGACCGGCAATCTTGTGCATACGGGAAATCATGCCATGGAGACGTTCCACAAAGCGGTTAAAGCCCGAAGCCAACATACCAATTTCATCGTGACTGTTGGCAGTATGAATGCGCACTGTTAGGTCGCCATCACCTTCGGCGATATCATTGAGTGCTTGGGCAACGCGTTCGAGATCTTTGAATTGGATTTTGAAAATCGCGATTAAAATCAAGCCAAATAGCACTAATAGGGCGACACCTACGGCCGACATCCACCAGGCAAGATCGGTTGCCTGTGACATGATTTCTTGTTTATCCATCACAAAAATCAGCGCCCAGTCCGTTGAGGGAATTGCCGCCACATAAACTAACTTAGTGGCGCCATCGAGGGTGCGTTCTTCCATGGTATTGGCATTGGTGCGCTGTGATAACCAGCTATTACTAAAATCACTATCAATTTTCGTGAGTTGTTGGGTATTGAGCTGGCTATTGGGATGACTGATGATGAGTCCTGCATTATCGACCATCAAGGTATAACCTTCGCCCGGTACTTCGAGGCGCTGCACCGCATCGGTCAATTGATCTATGGTTAAGTTCGCTGCTGCCACGCCTATCAGCTGGCCCGAACTCATTACAGGTTCGGCAATCGTCACGACTTGTTTTTTCAGTGTGGCGCTGACGTAGGGCGCCGTCATGATCATTTTACCGGCAGCTTTAGCGTCCATATACCAAGGGCGAACGCGGGGATCATAATTCGCGGTATTTAGAGACGGATCTTGACGATACATGTTGCCTTGCTCGTCGCCATAATAGGTGAGGGCAAAGTCAACCGCAGTATGCGCTTGCAATAAATGAGGGGTAACGTTTGTACTTGGATCGGCTTCAATGGCTTGTTTTAGGCTGGTAATGGCCATTTTTCTGTCTTGCATCCACTGACCAATACCGGATGAAAAGGTATTCGCCAGTTGGTCAATTTCATGTTGAGTGTTTTCTAACGCATTATTTCTAATGAAATAACTAGAGATACTTACGAGTACAGCAATAGTGATCAGTACCGCGGAAAGACTGCTGAACAGCAGCCGTGTTTTGAGTGTCGATCGCATAATCTATTCCTTTATATTCCGTTAGCTCTCTAACGTTGTTTTAGTATAGCGGCAGCAAGGGGAAAAACATTAAACCATTAGTGAATTATAGTAATAAATTTAGACGTGACGCCCATAATTTAGAATTTTTATAATCGCATGATTTTTATGTTAATAACGATTGAGTGAGCCATTCTTTATTAATGGCTACTTGATAAAACTTTGAAGATTGAATCGAGGTGGATGAATAATATTCTATAAATGAAAAATTTCATTTTTTATCGTCTGTAGACCGTTAAAATAAATTCGTTTTGGCTCACGATATAATTAAATATGTTACCGTTTCACGAGTTCGATTAATTGATTATTCAGAATGAAAGCTTGTTTATTTGAAGGCTAAGTTTTTGTGGAGAGTCTTGTTGTTCTGCTTCGTGCTTAGGCTTCATTTATTACGGCACATAAAAAAGGAGCTCCTAGAAGCTCCTTGTTAATTCTAAAATGGCCTTAATCTCATTGAGTCATTTTATTTTTGATCAGCACGCAGCGCTGTTCCATTTGACGGGTTTCTAATAGATTGCGGCGGGTGAGATTCGATAATCCAGTTTGGCTATCAAGCACTTTATCCAATGCCGCTATGCTAGTGTAGTTACAATCAGTAGGAATCAAGTTGTGAGCGTAGTTACGCATAAACACAGGGCCTTTTTTATCCATATCCCTCAAGCTCGCCAAACGTTCTTCCGCCGTAGCCGCGCTCAATAGTTTCTGCTCCGCAGGATAAAGATTTTCCATAATGATCCGTTGCTTAGAGAAAGGCAGGCTGTCTTGATGAACCTTACTTAACCAGCGACGTTTGGCCGCCGCTTCTGGGCGGATCACTTGCGCCGCAAGCGCAGCTTTTTCGCCTGAGTCCGAATTATCCTTAGCCGCTTCTTTGGTTAAACGTTGCTGCGCGTTAGGGAAATCATAGCGATTGAGCTGGGTGATGATCGCCCAGCGTAAATCTTGATCTAAGGTTAACCCCTTAATTTTTGTTTCACCGTCAACGAGTTGCGCTAAATGGCGCAGTGAATCCCTGTCGCTGGCTAAACTGACATACGCATCGAACCAAATACGTTGGAAGTCATTATCGCCTTTGCTTTCCATCGCTTTTCTAAGGCTCATCTGGCTTAAGCCTTTGATTGCATTCTCAGCGTAGTTTTGCTGAATAGGTGCGATTTGTGCGAGATACTGCTTCGAGCGCAACATGCTATCGATGATCTGACCAACAATGGTGTAGTCCGTCTCAGCAGGCGCGTTAACAAACACTGTGCTTAGGTATTGATCTAAGCTCAATTTACCTTCACGAACGCTGTCCCACAGACTTTGCCACAGCATAGAGCGCAGCAGTGGATCTGACACATTACTCAACTGCTGTTTTGCGGTGTTAAAGGATTTGTCATCGAGCTCGACTTTCACAAAGCCCCAATCATCAAAGTTTGGGTAGACTAAGTCTGGGCAGCGCTCACCAATCAGTTGTTTGACTTCGGTACGCTCACCCTTGTAAGTCACAGGCACAGTGACGTCATGACGCAAATCGAAGCGGCCTTGGGTAAAGAGGGCCACTTGGACTTTTTGTTCGCGTAATGTTGGCAGCTCAGCGCTTGCTGGGAGCTGTATCAAGCTAAAGTCGCTGATACGGTTACCTTCACAGCGATATTCCGCCTTGATGGTGTTAACGCCCGCGCTGTAGAGCCATTCTTGAGTCCATGCGCTTAAATCACGACCAGCGGCTTTGCCTAGGCTATTGATAAAATCATCTAACTCGGCATTTTGATAACTATATTGTTTTAAATAATTGCTGACTCCACGGCGAAACACCATGTCGCCCAGCAAGTGGCGCAGTTGTTTCAGTGTCGATGCGCCTTTTTGATAAGTGATCGCATCGATATTGTCGAAGGCGTTTTGGGTTGTTGCCACTGGCACTTCAATTGGATGCGTAGTGACTAAGCTGTCCTGCTCATAAGCTCTTTGTTTGCCTTTGGCGTAAAAAGTGCGCCAAGCATTGGTGAATTCGGTCGCCTCCTGAGTCGCAAGCGTGCCCATAAAGGAGGCAAAGCTTTCATTGAGCCACAGGCCATTCCACCATTTCATGGTCACGAGATCGCCAAACCATTGATGCGCCATTTCATGCATGATCACGCCGGCTAGGCTTTGTTTTTGATCTGCCGTCATGGCTGCTTTATAGAGGAAATGATCCTCGGCAAAGGTCACAGCACCGGCGTTTTCCATGGCGCCATAGAGGAAATCAGGCACCAGAATTTGATCATATTTCTTAAAGGGATATGGAATGCCAAAGTAGTTATCGAAGAAGGTTAACCCTTGTTTGGTATAGTTAAACCAATCCTGCGGTGTGACTTGATTCGCCACAGATTCACGGGCGAACAGGCGCATCGGATAGCGGCCCGAGTTGTCCTGCCACATGTGGTAAGGGCCCGCGTGCATAGAAAAATTATACGGACTGAGTTTTGGCGTATCAGGGAAGATCCAACGATTGTAAGCGCCCGCTGGAGTGATTTGGCTTTCACGCATAGTGCTAATCACTTGCCAATCTTTGGGCGCTGTGACCGTAATCTGATAGTTGGCTTTGATATCCGGTTGGTCGAATACGGCAAACATTTGCTGCGCGGCGGCGGGTTCAAAATGCGAATAGAGATAGACCTTGCCATCGACCGGATCTTTAAAACGGTGCAAACCTTCGCCGTTGGTGCTGTGAGGGCGGGTAAACTGCACTTCAACCGTGTTTTCACCCGAGGTCAGCAGACGCGTATTTAAGCTAATGTAAGCGCCATTATAGTTTGGATATACGGCGGTACCGTTGATGATAAAGCGTTTTATCTGTGCCTTGTTTAAATCTAAGCTCAGTTGTTTTGGTATTTCACTTAATTGAAAGGTCACTTTAGAGGTGGCGGAAAACTCGGCTTCCCCTGTGAGCTGAAAATCCAGTTCATAGCGAACATCAGAAATGATCTGCGAGCGCAGCGCGGCCTGATACTGGCTAATGTAAGCACTGGCGTCACGTGGGCCCGTATTAAGAGTGCTTTGGGTGGCACACGACATCAATGCGCCGCAGGCAAGGGCAACAAAACTGGCTTTAAACAAGTTCACAACTAAATCCTTCAACAATTTGTTTTGTTTTCTGCTTGGATATTTACTTTCAATATCGGGAGTTTGGGGTTGCCTGAGTGGCAAATGATCCCCCGCGCCAACGCCGATTTGAAGCAGCATCATTGCAGTGTATTTTGGCCGAGTACACTACCTTATTTACCTTGGATAACCAATGTTAAAAATGTAAAAAAAAGCCAGCGTTTAAGCTGGCTTCTTGGAAACTCTGTTTGGCGACAGTAAGCGCCAATAGACAATTACATGCCTAAGAAAGACTTAGACTTCATCTTACGGATTTCTTTTTCATCAGACCATTCGATCAGGCCTGTTTCTAAATCCATTAAACGCATTGTCATCTTGTAGTACACGTCTTTAGTGCTACCGTCTTGCTTAACTATGCTAGATAAATTGCCGTATAACATGTATTGCGCGCCGATTTGACGACCAAACTTGATGGCGGTTGATGGATCAACCATGCCAGTGTTGTTTTGGTAATCCAATTGCTTACGGACTGAATCTACTTTAGTCATGTCGATAAAACGGAACTTGCCTGAGCGCAATAGTTTGTTGCTGATAGAGTCAGTAACAGACTCAGTATCAATGTGCTCTGAGGTTTTGTTCTTGATGCTGTCGACAAATAAAATCGGACGGCTATTGGCTGTCATGGCCACGATAGGAGGGAAAGTCATCATGCTATCCACCATCTTGGCTGCAATAGCTTGTAGATCCGTTGAGCCAAAATTCTCATTGACGGTTTCAACTTCGGTGGCATCGCCATATTCGACTTTAGATTGACATGCAGCCAGACCCATAACGGCAGCCAGCACAAAAATCAGTTTAAATTGTTTCATAGTCAGTTCCATTTTGTGATTGTATAAACTTAATGACACACGTCTTATTCAAATACCACAACCGCTAGGCTAAATGATTATTGAATAAATTCGGGTGTAATTACCAGTATCAATTGCCCAGACTAAGGTGGTTTTGCCTGCTGCAACGTCAATTTTTGCCGGTGGCGCTTTATCTAACTGCAAAGTGTATTCACCTGCACTCAAATAACGCCGCCCGATCTGTGCTTGTTTAGGCAGCGTCAGCCAACTACGGCGATCCGCTTGCTCTGTTACTACGTTAAAAATCTGCATCGCTATGCTGCCAATATCGGCGGCATTGTTTCCGGGGCTGCCACTCTTTCCAACCTGATAGGCCATCTCAGATTTGGCATAGACACGTGCGACTTGACGAACCAAGGTTGCGGGCAGATCTTCCTTGAGTGCTGTGATGGCTAAGGCATCGATATTGGCAATAGGTTCAGTTTTCAGCACTGTACCTAAACCTTGCACTTGCGTCTCTGGCACAAAAGTATTGTTTGGCATGTAAGTGGCTAGCGACACGGTTTGCCAATTGCCATGGATAGTAAAAGGCACGGTGAGGGCTTGCTTAGCAGGCACAAAGCCGCGCTCGACCATCAAAATCACTTGGCCATCTTTGGGATTAGGTAATTTAGCATCGCCCCAACGACGTTTAAACTCATCATATTGCGGCATGCCGAGTTGCTTGGCGAGACGCACCAGATCTTGCTGTAAATAGGTGTTGTCTGGGGTGATTTGCGCCGCTTTACGATAATCGATATAGGCATCGTTCGGCTCACCCAGTACTTCATGTAATACGCCAGTGGTGTAATAGCTGTAAGCGTTTAAGAAAGAACTCGTCACAGTGCCTGCGGCTTGACCTAGCTTGTTGACCTCGGCATCGATAGTCCCGTTCGCCATGGCTTGCACTGACTTTTGCGATTTTTGATAACGCTCTTGTTCGCTGCTTTGTAACTCGTTACTGCGACGAACTTCGACTAAAGCACCTTGGTAATCGCCACTAAACAAATAGTTTAGCGCTTGGTATTGGTGCAGCATGATGCGTTCATATCCAGGCCCTCGGTACGGAATCGCATTGTCGTTTAACACTAAGCTGCTGGCTGTGGCACTAATATCACTGACGCTGACTTTGGCCTTATCATCAAAGGCGGTGTAAGCATCGACCGCTTGTTGGTAGTACTTTTTACTGGCCGCAAAATCGCCGGCGACTTGAGCAATACGGCCCGCTTCTTGAGCATAGAGCAGGCCATCGTTGCCATTGATATTGCTGGCAAGTTTGTCGATATCGGCCAAGGGCGTTGCACTATTCAACTCTTGTTTAAGCGGTTCAATCTGTGAAGGGTAATTAATAAAAATACTGTTGTAGGCGCAGCCCGATAAACCTAGCGCCAATCCTATTGCCAAAGCGGGGGCGATAAACGCGCGAGATATAGGTGTAACCAAAGACAGTTTCATTATTGCGCTTCACCTTGTTCGATGGACTGGGCTGAAATCGACTGAGCCTGTTCAGGCATACGTGAACGCTCGAGTAAGGTGATCCCTTGCAGGTGATCAAATTCGTGTTGAAAAATCCGCGCAATAAAGCCTGTTAATTCGGCCTGTTGCCACTCGCCTTGTAAATTCTGGTAGCGCACTTCAATGGCTTGATGTCTTAGTATGTTAAATCGTTGGCCGGGAACGGACAGGCAACCTTCTTCGCCGCCGACTAAGTCACTCGATGCATGAATTATTTGCGGATTAACCACGACCACAGGCGCCATATTGGGTGCGTCTGGATAACGCTCATTTGGGCGAGAAGCCATAATAAATAAAGCTAAGGGACTGTGAACCTGTGGCGCCGCGATGCCAACGCCTTTGGCGGCTTCCATGCTGGCAGACATTTGCTCTGCAAGGTGCGCGAGCTCGGCATCGAAATGATGCACTGCAATTGCAGTCTGCCCTAGGATAGCTTCACCCACTAACGCTATGGGTAATAAAGGCGGGGTTTGTTTTGGCATCAAATGTTTAAACATCGCATTCCCTGGATATTTTGCGGTAACCGTCTTTGAATCAAAGTCTTATTTTAAAGCGTCAGTATTAGTAATGTGGCGGCGGCGTTTCTTCAGCCTGAGTCGCCATATTACTCGGTTCCATGTCTTGTAACTTACCAATTAACATGTGAATTTGGTGCTGCTGGTGAGCCACAAGTCGATTTAATTTGATCACTTCTTGGTTTAACTCTTCGACTGTGAGCTCTTGAAAAGCCAATTTGGTTTCTAGATCTTCAATCTGTGCTTGTACGCCTTGCATGACTAACCTCTATTGCTGCCAAGTCTCAACTAAGCCTTGGCTACTGATACTAACAACTTTATTGGTATCTCGAATTGCCACAGAGTATACAACGGCTCCTCGATTTTGGCTGTTTTTAGTGAGTGCAACCTGCCATTTTTCAATTTCCTTACCCGAATCGCGTTGCCACAATATGACTTCCCGCGCCGGCGTTCCCGTTAATATCTGGCTGTCTTGTTTGATAAACCTCACGGCAGAAAAGTTCATCTGCCGACGTGTAATATCTAACTGATTTAACAGCTTACCGCTAGTGTTATCCCAGATTTTGGCTTCATTTGTACTGCCATTGGTAAAACTTAGTGTGCCACTGTCGTTAAGCGCCACTTTAGTGATACGGCTGCCTAAGGTCCAAGTATGAAGCGGCTGACCCGTTTGCGCCTGCCAAAGAATCGCCTGCATATCATTCGAACCCGTTAATGCTAATCGACCATCCGCGGAGAGGGCCACGCTATTGACGCGATCTTTATGTCCCAGAAATTTGATTAAGGCACTTTGGGCTGCATTGAGCGACATAACGGAACCATCATTTAAACCAATGAGTAGTGCGCCATTATCGGCTACCGCCACGCTTTCACCGGATGAAGGCAAAGACCACCATCCTAGGGATTTTCCGTCGGCTATTCTCCACATGGCAACTGAATCTCGGCTTAACGACGCAGCAAATAGCCCGTTGGGCGAAATCGCCGTACCTGTGACGCCAGTATTGATATCGCCATGTATCCATTGGTATTTAAGTGTATGAGTACTGAGGTCCCAGCATTGGACTCCACTACTTTGGGTGGCGACTAAGGCGAATTGTCCATTGCTCGATAGACTCGCGCTATAGCTAGGTTCCGTGGTGAGAACGCTAATGTCTTCCGCTTTAGGATGGCAAGCTGTCAGAAAAATTGTGCAAATTACCAGCAGTAGATTTTTCTTCATGAACTTGCTCCCTAAGTTGCTGTCTTTAGACTTGATCAAGTGACATTAATCACTGTTAACCCATAAAGAATCTAGTTGGTATAACCGAGATAACTAGTATAAAGTTGTCTCGCTTAGGTTATTGTAACCGCTTGAGGATGCTGAGGAAGCTTTAATGAAATCGATTTATAAATTATCGTTAGTTGCATTGGCTGTTATTGGCCTATCTGCTTGTAATCAAGAAGAAAAAGCAGCTGCTGCGAGTACAAGTGTTGAATTAACGACAGAAGCTCAAAAAGAAGCTTACAGTGTAGGCGCTTCAATCGGTCGTTACATGTCTGGCCATATCAAAGAGCAAGAAGAATTAGGCCTACCAGTTGATCGCACTCTGATCGTCACTGGTTTCACTAATGGTCTGAATGACCAATTAAAATTAACCGAAGAAGAAATGCAAACCATTCTTCAAGGTCTAGATAAAAAGTTAAACGATAAACGTCAGGAACAAGCGACTGCGATTTCTGCTAAGAACATCGAAGACGGTAAAAAATTCCTTGAAGAAAATAAGGCTAAGTCTGGCGTAGTGACAACTGAGTCTGGCTTACAATATGAAGTATTAACACCAGGTACTGGCGAAAAACCTGCCGCAGAAGACACTGTAGAAGTGGATTATGTGGGTACTTTAATCGACGGTACTGAGTTCGACAGTTCATACAAACGTGGTCAAACGGCTAAGTTCCCACTGAACCGCGTGATCCCAGGTTGGACCGAAGGCGTGCAATTAATGCCTGTTGGCGCTAAGTACAAGTTTGTTATTCCTGCAAACTTAGCCTACGGCGAGCGTGACACTGGTACTATTCCACCAAATTCCACACTGGTTTTTGAAGTTGAATTGAAATCAGTTGAGAAAGCGTCTGCAACGCCAGCCGCTGAACCAGCAGCTAAAAAGTAATGAATTAACTGCCGCGTTTAATACGCAGTAAGTGAAATACCGCTCCTAAATGAGCGGTATTTTTTTGTCTGTAAAAATCAAATTATTGTTTTAATGCTTAATTTATTACCTTGCTATACAAGGTTTACAGCCTTAACTCATGTTTAGTTTTATATAGCGATCATCAATATCTATCGGCTGTACCAATGGATGATATTAATCATTAAATCTAGTCCGTTTTAGCGTTGGATTTATTTTAAAATGATGAAGGCTAAATTACGTTTTAATGATATCAGTCATCTGTTAAAGCGCCGCGTTCTTTATATTTTATTGGGTATAGCATACTGAATAATATCATCAAAATATCACATTAAAATATTGATTATTATTTGTTCGTATTAGTGCTTTGGCTGTGTCTATGTGTATTGCTCTTACTGTTTGTTTTCATTTGGCTAATACTTTCGAATTATTACCTTGTTCTGCTAGGTGAACAGTGCTGCGTCAATAATCATTTACTCATCAATGTGTTACATTGGCAATGTGCGATCTTGCCCTCTTTTTTTACGCATTCAACTCTGAAATAATTCGCCCGCACGTTAATAGAAGTTAGCGGCAATATTATAATAATGGGGTTGATGATATGGATAATGTTAATAAGTTAACGGCGATTTCTTTAGCTGTCGCAGCGGCTTTGCCTATGATGGCAAGCGCAGATGTGATGATTACCGAATATGTTGAAGGTAGCGCAAACAATAAAGCGATTGAAATTTATAATAATGGCACTGCAGCAGTTGATTTGACTGGCTATAAGCTAGTTCAATATAAAAATGGCAGTACAGTTGCAACAGACATGGCGTTATTAGATGGTCAGACTATCGGTGCCAAAAAGTTAAAGGTTATTAAACATCCAAGCGCTGCTTTAGGTTTGGCTGCTGAAGTTGATGCAATTAATGGTAGTGCTATCTATTTTAACGGTGAGGATGCAGTCGCACTCCTTAAGGATAGTGTGGTTGTCGACATTATCGGGAGCCTGCCTAGATCAAAGGATTGGGGCATTGACGCTACTTTTATACGCAAGTTAGATTCGCTCGAGGCTAATAGTGTTTTCAATGCCGCCCAGTGGGAGCAATTCCCTAAAGATACCTTCTCTGGTTTAGGCTTGCTAGATATGCCTGTAAAGCCAGAAGTGCCGCTCTTTAGCTGTACGGGCGCTAAAATAGTGCCAATTTATCAAGTGCAAGGTGCGGGTGCATTTAGCCCTTATGTTCCAGAAGGTGCATTTGACGCTATAGCTGAATCTGAAGCTGAAGTCACAGTGCGCGGTATAGTGACTGCTCGTGGCGAAAGCTTGTTTAAAGGTTTTTATCTACAAGAAGTGAAAGGTGATAACTCACCGTATACCTCTGATGGTGTGTTTGTATTCTTAGGTGAAGCTGCGCCTGAAGCGATTCAACCTGGGGTTGAAGTTTGTGTACAAGGTAAAGTGAAAGAATACTTTGGCTTAACTCAAATCGATATTAAAGCCGATAAGAAATTTGAAGTTGGTGCTAAGGGTGAAGTCCCAGTTGCCGCGCCTTTCTATGTCGCCGATGGCGAAACCTTAGCGCAAGCATTAGAGCGTTATGAAGGCATGAATGTGGCTTTAGATGCGGGCAGCGATCTTAAGATCAGCCGTACCTTTAGCTATGATTACGCAGGCCGTCGTAACAACATGTTAGCGTCTTATCAAGCGCCTTTGATGAAGTCGACACAGCTTTATCCCGCGCTTTCTGCCGAAGCGACCGCGTTAGTTAAATCTAACCTCGAAAACCAACTCTTTATCGAATCAGATATCAAACCCGCCGACGGTGTTATTCCATACTTCCATGATTTCAATGTGGAAATGGGCTATATCCGTGTGGGCGACCAACTGACTAACCTGCAAGGCGTGATTGGTTACAGCTACGGCGCTTATCGTTTAGTGGCAACTAACACTATTACAGCGGGTGATTTTATCCGTGGTGATGACAGAACTGATGCCCCAAGCGTCGCCACTAAGGGCGATCTGCGCGTGGCTAGCTTTAACGTGCTGAACTTCTTTAACGATGTTGATGGTGGCGATACCAATCCATCAGGTAGTAACCGTGGCGCCCTAACGTTGGAAGAAATGGTGCTACAACGTACTAAAATCGTTAGCGCTATTACTGCCATGAACGCCGATATCGTCGGTCTGATGGAAATTGCTAACAACGGTTTTGGTGAGAAGAGTGCGATTAAAAACTTAGTCGATGCACTGAACGAGAAGCAAACGCCTGAAAACGCTTATAGCTTTGTTGAAATCACCGACGCCGACAAGTATGACGGCAAGTATTTTGGCACGGATGCTATCACTGTGGGCATGTTATACCGCGGCGGCAAAGTGACCTTAGCAGGTGCTGCTCAAGCTATCGATACTCCTGAGCAACATGCCAGTGCTGGCAGCGTGACTCGTACTAAAGATGGCAAAACTGAGACAAATCCAGGTAACGATGCTTACCAACGTCACAGCTTAGCGCAAACCTTTAAAATCCATGATGAGTCGCTGACCGTAGTCGTTAACCATCTGAAATCTAAAGGCTCAGGCTGTTTAGAAGATTGGGCTAACTTCGAAGAGTCAGTCGATCCTGCCGATCAACAGGGCAAGTGTAATGCTTTCCGCGTATCTGCTGCCAAAGTCTTGGGTGAAACGCTAAAAGACGTGAAGGGCGACTTACTGATCATCGGTGATATGAATGCCTACGGCATGGAAGATCCTATCCGTGTGCTGACCGACTTTGATGCGAGCAAGTCAGATCGTGACATCATGACCGCTTCGTGGACGACGCTCGATGGCAAAGTATTTGAACGCCAAGGTAGCAAGATTGAAAAAGGCTATGGCCTGATCAACTTGAACACGAAAGCCCACGGTGCAGGCACTTACTCTTACAGCTATAACGGCGAGCTAGGCAACTTAGACCACGCTTTAGCCAATGCTAGCTTAGCCAAACGTTTAGTGGATATTGAAGATTGGCACATCAACTCAGTGGAATCTAACCTGTTTGAATACGGTAAGAAGTTCTCTGGTGATCTGGCTAAATCTGAAAATGCGTTCTCTGCATCGGACCACGATCCTGTGATCGTTGCCTTAAGCTACCCAGCGCCAGTAGTGCCACCAAAACCTGAGCCAACGCCTAAAGATGATGGCGGTGCTTTGGGTTATTTAGGTTTAGTACTGATGTCCTTGTTTGGTTTACAACGTCGTCGCCGTTAACCTGTGTAACGGGTGAACTCACAAGTGTTATTTGTGAGCTAGACTGAAACGAAGGGATGGTTCGCCATCCCTTTTTTAGTTGTTTTTTTCAGTTTTTATTAGGAGTGAGTATGGATACAGTCTCAAATCCGCTGAAAACCATTAAAGCGAAAGCGCCACTGTGGTTTTACTTTGTCGCAACGCTCAGTTTATTGTGGAATATCATGGGGCTGATGGCCTTTGTGATCCAAATGACCATGACGCCGGATGCCTTGGCGCAAATGAGCCCAGATCAAATCAAACTCTATGAAACCACGCCGGCTTTCGTTGATGCGATATTTGGCTTTGCTGTGGTGTCGGGCGTTCTAGGCTGCCTATTGTTGTTATTACGAAAATCCCTTGCCTATAAAGTGCTGGTTGCCTCGCTTATCGCGGTTTTATTGCAAATGAGCTATGTGTTTTGCATTCAACAAGCGGCTGTTGTGCTGGGGGCTGACGCGTTAATCATGCCGAGTGTGGTGGTAATTTGGGGATTGTTTCTCGTCTGGTTTAGCCAGTTGAGTATCACTAAACAATGGTTAGCTTGAGTCTAATTTTTACCAATATTGATGGGACTGGCTTAGCGCAAACTAGTTGAACTTCATCCACTTCGCAGTAAACTGCTGATTGGTTTTATTGACTAGGAAGTTGCAATGAGTATTTGGTTTAGAGCTGTCACGTTAGAGGATTGCGCGCGTTTAGATGCCGGTATGGGCGGCAAAGGCACCTTGATGCAGACCTTGGGGATTGAGATCAGTGAGATTGGCGACGATTACATGAAGGCAACTATGCCAGCCAGTCCTGCGGTGCATAACCCTTTGGGGATAGTCCATGGCGGCGCGAATGTCGCGCTTGCTGAAACTGTTGCCAGCTATGCGGCAAATTTTGCGGTGGATTTTGAGCAGTACTATTGTGTCGGTCAAGAAATTAACGCTAACCACTTACGGGCTTCCCGTAATGGGCTATTAACTGCCACGGCTAAGCCTATTCATTTAGGAAAACGCAGCTCTGTATGGGAAGTGTTAATCCATAACAGCGCCGGTGAACTGACCTGTATTTCACGGATGACGGCGGCTGTCGTTAAACGTTAAACGTTAAACGTTAAACGCTAAATGCTAAATGCTAAATGCAATAGCCCAGCCTAATTCCCGTGGTGTGAATGGCGTATCAATCGTTTGATTTAAATAATATATAAATAAGGATTGGATATGGATAACGCGACAATTTGGGAATGGGTTGGTTATTTGGCGTCTGTGGTCGTCGCAATATCACTGATGATGTCGAACATCAAAAAACTGCGCTGGTGGAATCTCATCGGCGCGGCTTTATTTGTGGCCTACGGCGTGGCAATTGGGGCTTATCCAGTTGCCTTAGTGAACTTTTTTATCGTGCTGATTGACACTTATTATCTGGTTAAGCTTTACCGCGAAGCCGACTCACCCGCCAGTTAATTGCAACGCATCATCTTTCTCCGCTTGCTTGTACCGCACTTTGCTTTACAGCACTCAGCTTCATCGCAGCGAGCAGCCATGTTGGTTTTCAACCGCATCTTAAATGATGTGATCGAATCATTGGCTGTGAGTCCGCGCAATCGTTTATCTGCTTTGTCATCTCGCCTCTAATCTTTTTTATAGATTACTCGAATCTAGTTTAATCGTTTTATTCTTTGTTGGTAATTATCTATTCTTGCTCCATCGACAACACGTCGCAGCCAAGGAGATAAACCATGGCCACCATTTACGATTTAATTGAAACCTGGTTAACCAGCAATCAAGACTAAGGAGCAGGGCATGAGTCAACAACATCAAACAAGTCAGTACTTAACGAGCCAAAACGGCGCCCCAGTGGCCGACGATCAAAACTCAATGTCGGCGGGTGAACGTGGTCCTTTATTATTACAGGATTGGCATTTAATTGAAAAGTTAGCCCATTTTAACCGTGAGCGTATTCCTGAGCGTATTGTGCATGCCAAAGGTACCGGCGTTTACGGCACATTTACCCTGACCAAAGATTTAAGCGATTACACCATTGCCGACCATTTCAATGGCGTTGGTAAGCAAACTGAAACCTTCATTCGTTTCTCGACCGTAGGTGGTGAAATGGGTTCAGCTGATGCTGAGCGCGATCCACGCGGTTTTGGTTTACGTTTCTACACGGCACGCGGTAATCACGATATTGTGGGTAACAATACGCCGACTTTCTTCTTGCGTGACGGGATTAAGTTCCCAGACTTTATCCATACGCAAAAGCGTAATCCCCAGACAAACTTAAAAGATCCACAAGCCATGTGGGACTTTTGGTCATTGAACCCTGAAGCCATGCATCAAGTGACCATTTTGATGTCGGATCGCGGTATTCCGGCCAACTACCGTCAAATGCACGGTTATGGTTCACACACTTTCTCGCTGTGGAATGCTAAGGGCGAGCGTTTCTGGGTGAAGTTCCACTTTAAGTCCCAGCAAGGCGTGGTCAACTTAACCAACGAACAGGCTGATAAATTAAAGGGGATAGATCCGGATTCATCACAGCGCGATATGGTGGTGGCGATTACCGATGGCAATTTCCCGCGTTGGACTGTTAACGTGCAGATCATGCCTGAGGCGGATGCCAATATCTACCATATCAATCCATTTGATTTAACTAAGGTTTGGCCACATAGCGACTATCCATTGCTTGAGATTGGGGTGTTAGAGCTGAATCGTTTGCCACAAAACTACTTTGCCGAAGTTGAGCAAGTGGCATTGGCGCCGAGCAATTTGGTTCCCGGTGTAGGGGCTTCACCCGACAAGATGTTGCAAGCGCGTTTATTTGCCTATGCAGATGCCCAGCGTTACCGCATTGGTGCCAACTACAACCAGCTACCGGTGAACTGCCCACATGCGGCTAAGGCAAATCATCATCAACGTGCGGGCGCTATGGCGGGCACACAATGTCCTTACCATGGCAGCCAAACGGGGGCCGATGCCACGGCAAACTATGGCCCGAACAGCACAGCTGATGCCTTGGTTGAACCGGTAAACTTTGCCGAGCCACCACTGCGTTTAGAAGGTGAAGCGGCGCGTTATAGCCGTTATAACCAAGACGACTACACTCAAGCGGGTAATCTGTATCGCATCTTCTCCGAAGCTGAGAAAGCACGCTTAGTGGCAACGATTTCGGGTTCACTCAGTCAAACAAGTTTAGATGTGCAGCAACGTATGCTGACACATTTCGAACAAGCCGATGCGGATTACGGTCAACGTATTAGAACGGCATTAGGGCTATAAACTGCGTTTTTAAGAAGTTAAGCTTCTAAGTCGACACTGTTTATCTCAATAAAACCGTTGTAAGTAGAAAGGCCAGTGATGTTTATCACTGGCCTTTTTGTTGCGGTAATTCAAGCTTTAAAGCATTTAGAACAACAGAGTGACAACGCCTAAGAGTGCGAACAATACGGCGCAGCCGCGGTGTATCCACAACATAGGTAATTTTTCGGCGCTGAAATGGCCTGCGATCACCACAGGTACGTTGGCAAGCAGCATACCTAAGGTTGTGCCTGCAACCACCATAGTTAATGAATCGTATTTTGCGGCTAACACTACCGTTGCGATTTGCGTTTTATCCCCCATCTCGGCGATGAAAAACAGGATAAAGGTGGCGAGGAAGGGGCCCATTTTATAGAAACGGCTCTTTTCAGCATCGACTTTATCTGGGATTAACACCCAAAGGGCTATCGCGAAGAAGGACGCGGCAACTAAATAGCGGGCAAGATCTGGGCTGACCCAGTTAATCGCCCATTGGCCAATCCAAGCGGCGGCAAAATGGTTGAATAACGTTGACAGAAAAATGCCTAAAATAATGGCGGTTTTGTTTTTAAATCTTGCGGCGAGAATAAGTGCAAGTAATTGAGTTTTATCGCCAATTTCGGCAATAGCAACCGTAAAGGTTGAGGCAAGTAGGGCTTCCAAGTGTGATCCTTTAGGGGTGGTTAAGACATAAGCACAATAAACCGTCCACCCCTAGGTGCAGTCATTGTGCTCAGGTCTTGCTGGGCAAATCGATGATTTGCTGTGAACACCATGGCGTGTGGCCAAGTATGTTGATGTTCACCCTAGATGACGATGGCTCGAAATCCAGTTAGCTACTCCCCCGAAGCGAGGTGGGCATTATACCTAAGTGAATTTCGGTTTCAAGCACGAGTTTATCGCAGTAGGCACGAATGGATGTTTGACAGGCGTCAGAAAAATACCGCGCAACATTCTGTAATTATATGAATATAAATGGGTTAATTTTTTGACAGCGTTGTCTTTTGTTGCTAATTTAGCCAGGTCATTTCTACTTGATTACATACTATTAACTCGTAGTGATTCGATGACACCTACCGTATTTGGCAAACTAATTGAAAAGTTAGGACGCAAAGCTTCCGGTCTAAGGTTGTAAATGGATTTTTTAGTGAACTAAGATAGCGGAGTTGCCGCAGAATTCGATTTCTGTGAAAGATAAACGACTGCTGTTTAATGCTGTTGTTTGCCCAAATACCACTTTTATACCTAAGCCCAAGCCAATACTGGCGAAGATGGGTGCAAATGGAGTGCATTAAAGTGGCAAATCCTACTGTTTTTTCCCCTGTTTCTAAATTGAGTTTATTGGCCGCCGCAGTGATGGCGGCAAATACATTTGTGAGTATTTCTGCACAGGCACACGGTTATGTTGTGGCGCCAGAGTCACGTTCCTATGCCTGTAAAACCGGCAACAATACCAACTGTGGCGCGGTGCAATGGGAACCGCAAAGCGTTGAAGGACCATCAGGTTTTCCTGAGTCAGGTCCTGCGGATGGCAAACTGGCGAGTGCGGGTAATGGTGCTTTCTCGCCTTTAGATGAACAGAGTCCCAGCCGTTGGTCAAAGACGGATATCAAAGCGGGCTGGAATAAGTTCAGTTGGCAGTTCACTGCCAATCATGTCACCCGCAATTGGCGTTATTATTTAACCCGCCAAGATTGGAATCAAAACCAAGCTTTAAGTCGTGCGAGCTTTGACTTAGCGCCATTCTGCGTAGTCGATGGTGGCATGGTGCAGCCGCCTAAGTTAGTGACCCATGACTGCTATGTGCCAGAAGGTCGCAGCGGTTATCAAGTGATTCTAGCCGTGTGGGAAGTGGGTGATACCACCAACAGTTTCTACAATGCTATCGATGTGAACTTAGATTCGGGTCCCGTCGTACCGGGTGAATGGCTCGATGTGGGCGACATCAATCCGTCACTCGATCTCGAGGCGGGCGATAAAGTGATGACCCGAGTGTTCGATGCCAATGGTGAGCAACCGGCTAAGCAAACAGTCATTACCATTAGCGATGCGACTCAAGGTGATAAACAAAATTGGCCTTTCCTATTAGCGAGCGCGATTAATGCCCAGCAGTCTCAGTTAAAAGCGGGACAAAAAAATGCATCAGGTGTGATTGAGCCTGTGTATGGCAAAAACGACATTTTTACTGCGACGACTTCAGGTATTGAGCGTGTTGAAGTGGGATTTGATCTGGCGCCCGCACCGGGCAACAGCTTAGAAGTCACTTCACTTGCCGACGATTATCAAATTATCGACGGCGCGGCGCAGGTTCGTTTTGACGTCACCAGCAATGCTGAAATGTTAGTGTCTGCGTATTTGTTTAGCCACGATGGCACGGCTGCCGGTTTTGTCAGTCAAACCGTTAACAATACCAGCGCGAGCTTAGTGTTAGACGTGGTTGCGCCTAAAGCAGGGCATTATCACTTGCAGGTTAAAGCTGAGCCTAAACAAGGTGATGTTATTCAGCAGAACTTTGATCTCTTCTTAAAGGATCAAGCACCAACGCCGGAAGCGGATTTTGTCTTCCCTGAAGGGGTGAAAGGTTACGTTGCGGGCACCACAGTGTTACAGCCTAAAAATGGCAAAGTGTATCAATGTAAGCCATTCCCCTATAGCGGCTATTGCATGCAGTGGTCGGCTTCTGCGACAGGATTTGAGCCAGGTGTTGGCGCTTCTTGGGCTATGGCGTGGACTGAGCTGTAAATTAACATGTTGAGTTAATCGATTCTCAACATGATGTGATTGGGCTTAAACATATTCGCTGTGTTTAAGCCCATATTCAGCGCGCTCGCGACAGTCAAATATACGTTTGACCTCGATTCCCCCACAATGCTGAACCCCACGTATTTCCAACAAAGGTAGCGATTTTGTTGGCTTGTATGTTTTCGTTTACCACAGCGCTATTAAGTTGTTACCGTACAGTGCGCGACTTATCTTTGTTCACAACTGGCTTGCCCACTGGGTTTGGCTCTGTTAATGTCCCAAACTATCTATTTTACCTATGTTGTTATTAGGATTATCACAATTGAAAGTCATGCCACTTTTATGCAACCGATTTAGTTAGCCTCAATGGCTACTGGGTTGAAATATTCAAAAGCTATTGGGGCCAATTGATCTGCAGGAATGAGATCCGATTGGATGCTTTTTGAAGCTGCTTTAAGTGATGTGTTGCTTATTTCGATTTAAGACGCAAGGCTTTATCGGTTCAAATCTTACTCAAATAAAATAATAATTAATCATTGAACAGGACTATTGTGTGAATTCAAAAATGTTAGGCTCGATCGCCATCGTTGCCGGGACGGCCATTGGCGCAGGTATGTTAGCCTTACCTTTAGCTACCGCAGCTTTAGGTATTATTCCAGCGTTAGTTTTACTCGTTGTTATTTGGGGCGTATCTGCCTATACCTCATTACTGATGCTCGAAATTAACTTACGCACTGGCGTAGGTGATAACGTGCATGCCATTACGGGTAAATTACTGGGTAAAAAAGGCCAGATAATTCAAGGCGCTTCTTTCTTAAGTTTATTATTTGCTTTGACTGCGGCTTATCTCACCGGTGGGTCATCGCTATTAGTGCTTAAAGCGAAGAATATGTTTGATATCGTGCTTGATAATCAAGCCGCGGTATTGTTGTTCACCTTAGTGCTCGGCGGATTTGCGGCGCTCGGTGTGGCTTGGGTCGATAAAGTGTCCCGCTTCCTGTTTTCGTTAATGATTTTACTGCTGGTGGTTGTGGTGTTATTTCTCCTGCCTGAAGTCAGTATTGCCAGCATGGCAACGGGCGCGATTGCCGAGTCGATGACCAGCAGTTGGATGGCGGCGATTCCCGTAGTGTTTACTTCTTTTGGTTTCCACGTTTGTATCGCCACTTTAGTGCGTTATCTGGATGGCGATGCAGTATCACTGCGCAAGGTATTGTTAATCGGTTCGACGATTCCACTCGCTTGTTATGTGCTTTGGCTATTGGTGACCTTAGGCACTGTAGGCGGCTATGAAGTGAGTGGTTTCGAAGGTTCATTACCGTCACTAGTGACAGCATTGCAGGATATTGCCCATACGCCTTGGATCAGCAAATGTATTTCGTTATTCGCCGATTTAGCCCTAGTGACCTCATTCCTAGGGGTGACCTTAAGCCTGTATGACTTTGTCGCCGAATTAACCCGCGCTAAAGAGACGTTTGCCGGCCGTATGCAGACCTGGTTGTTAACCTTTATTCCGCCAGTATTATGTGCGCTCTATCTGCCAGAAGGCTTTGTGGCGGTACTGGGATTCGCAGCCGTGCCATTGGTGGTGATGATCATCTTCTTGCCAATCGTGATGGCATTGCGTCAACGCCAAACACAACCGGGCGGTTATCAAGTGTCGGGTGGTTCTGCAGGCTTAGTGATGGCAGGTTTGTTAGGCGCTGTGATTGTGGGCGCGCAGCTATTTGTTGCAATCTAACGGCTTGGTATTTAGCTCGCGGTTAGCGTCAGCATTGTAGCGAACGCCGCGGGGTAACGCTGATGGAATGTAGCTGATGAAATGTATTTGCTTTGTAAGCGATTTTTTCTGAGTCTGTTATAAAGTGTATCCGATGTGATAAAGTCAGGCCCCGGCCTGACTTTTTGCTTTTTAGGTTTTAAAGCGAGTGATGCTGGGTTTTAATACAGTGACTTAAGATAAAAACAACACGATTAAAACGAGAACATGGCCCAGCTTGCGCGTGGCTTCATTCACATAAAACGGACTTAACACAATGAAAAAATGGTTACTCACAGTTGCCGTGGCCGCCAGTTTTGGCGCTCAGGCTGACGAAGGTATGTGGCAGCCCCATCAGCTGCCCGCTATGGCCGATGAGCTTAAAGCAAAAGGGCTAGAAATTGATGCCAAATCGATTTCAAAACTCACTGAATTCCCAATGAACGCAGTGATCAGCCTTGGTGGCTGTACCGCGTCATTCGTATCGCCAAAAGGCTTGGTGGTCACTAACCATCACTGTGCCTATGGTGCGATTCAATACAACTCCACCCCAGAAAAAAACCTGCTACAAGATGGTTTTTTAGCTAAGACCTTCGCCGATGAATTACCTGCCACACCGGGTTCACGTGTGTATGTGACCGAAGATGTGACCAATGTGACCGAGCGCGTAAAAGGCGGGCTCGAAGGTAAAGTGGGTAGCGATTTCTATCAAGGCGTTGAAAGCCAAGAAAAAGCCTTAGTGGCTGAATGTGAAAAAGAAGACGGCTACCGTTGCCAAGTGTATAGCTTCCACGGCGGTCTTGAATATTATCTGGTTAAACAACTGGAAATTCGCGACGTTCGCTTAGTCTATAACCCAGCCGCGAGCGTGGGTAAATACGGCGGCGACGTCGATAACTGGATGTGGCCACGTCACACCGGCGATTTTTCTTTCTACCGCGCCTATGTGTCTAAAGCGGGCAAACCTGCCGATTTTAGTAGCGATAACGTACCATACGAGCCAAAAAGCTTCTTAAAAGTATCGGCTAAAGGCGTGAGCGATGGCGATTTTGTCATGGTCGCTGGCTACCCAGGTCGCACCAACCGATATCGCACCGCCAATGAAGTACAAAATCAGTTCGAGTGGGCTTATCCAGAAGGTAAGTTATTGCGCGAGCGCTTTATTGAGATCATTAAAGATACCGCGCCAGAGGGCAGTGACGAACGTATTAAGTACGAGAGTCAAATTGCTGGCCTTGCAAACTACGCGAAAAACTTCACCTCAATGATCGAGTTTTATGGCAAATCCACCATGCTGGCGGACCGTAAAGCCCGCGAAGCTGAGCTTGCCGCGTGGATAGCTAAAGACAGCAGCCGTGAAGCGAAATACGGCAAAACCTTAGCGGAATTAGACGCGTTAATTGCCAAGAGTAAAGCGCATCAAGAGCGTGACATGATCTTAAGCTACATAGGTAGCACGACTATGTTGCCAACGGCGCGCAGCTTGTATCGCTTAGCGAACGAGAAACAACTGCCGGATATGCAGCGTGAACCTGGCTTCCAAGAGCGTGATATGACTCGCCTCAAAGCAAGCATGGAGCGTATCGATCGTCGTTATGCGCCAAGCGTCGATAAAGCCGTGTTGTTCGATATGCTGAAACGCTACGCCGCACTGCCAGAAGACAAACGTCTACCTGCATTGGATAAAGCCTTTGGTATCGATAAAAAGTTCAGCGAAGCTAAGCTTTCGAAAACCTTAGACAAAATGTACGCCAAAACTGAGTTAGGCAAAAAAGACGTGCGTCTGGCATGGATGGATAAATCCGTTGCCGATTTTAAAGCCTCTAAAGATCCGTTCATTCAATTCGCCGTGGCTATGTATGACACAGATATGGCTGAAGAAAAGAAAGAAAAAGAACTGGATGGCGAGCTGATGAAAGTGCGTCCTCAGTACATGGATGCCATCATTGCCTACAACCTAGAGCAAGGTAAACCAGTGTATGCCGATGCGAACTCAAGCCTGCGTGTCACTGTGGGTCATGTGAAAGGCTACTCGCCAAAAGACGGTTTAGTGGCTGTGCCATTCACTCGCCTTGAAGGTATAGTGCAAAAGGACACCGGTGTTGATCCATTCGATGCACCGAAAAAAGAGTTAGAGCTGATTAAGCAGAAGCAATACGGTGATTTCTATGTGAAAGCCATCGATTCTGTACCGGTTAACTTCCTGTCGACGTTAGACACAACCGGCGGTAACTCAGGTTCACCTACCCTAAACGGCCGCGCTGAATTAGTCGGTCTACTGTTCGATGGTGTGTATGAAAGCATTATCGGTGACTGGGCATATGACGATAACATCAACCGTTCAATCCAAGTAGATAGCCGCTATATGTTGTGGGTCATGAAATATTTAGACCATGCCGACAATTTATTAGCCGAGATGGAAATCGTTAAGTAATCCATTGCCGCATCGCCATAGTGCGGCGAATATGATTGTGAAGCCGCTTATGTCATGTGATTTACGTGATAACTAGCTAGCGAACGGAAGATAATAAAAAGCGATAAGCCAATGTGGTTTATCGTTTTTTTTCGGAGATTTGAAAGCGTTTCGAGTGAACTAATGGATAAAACCATTGTATTAATGTAAGCGTATAGCGGAGGCGGAGCCATGGCATTGACTCGTCGACACGCAGCAAGTCCATCCGTGGATGCTCGACCGCCCCGTCCATGGGGCGGACGGTCGTCTCGCCAATCACCATGGCGCACCTTTCGAGCATTCGCGTAATCTGTAGATTTACAAGACATACGCAACATACTTTTGGACAAAAACGTGCTGCTTTTTGCGCGGAATTATCTTCATTTCGGATAAACAAAAATAATTCTAAGCGCTGAATCGTGGGCAGCGATGAACTTAAGGATGTAACGCTTGGCTTGAGGCTTTACCTTTACACCATTTGCCGCTGTTGTGCTGCTTTTTAAACTCGCACATACTATCCCATCGACCACTTATGCCGCTGTATTGACGGCGAAACTCTTTGGCTGAAGTGAGCCATGCATCGGGCGAAATGCCTAATTCATTGAGCAGTTTTGGCAGCTGATTATCAATATCACCTTTTTTATCAAGGCGAATGGCTCGTCCCGTCCAATCTATTAACTCAAGATAATCAGCAAAATGAAACGGAATACCCGTTTGCTGATTCTGAAGTGTTGAACCATCAAATTTTGCGAGGGCTTTATGTGGTATTTGCTGTAGGTTATCTGCGGTAGTTTTGGCCAGTTGGGGCGCGTTGCTATGAGGATTAAGCGCCTTCACGCGCTCCTGAATCGATGTAAAATCAGAGGATTGCAAAGAGTCGGCAATCCCTGCTCGAATAGGATTTAAATCGACATACATCATGCACGCCAGCAGTGCTTGCTCATCTAACAAGGCTTGTGACTTAAAACGGCCTTCCCAAAAAGCGCCTTTACACTCATCTTCACGATTGGCCTTACGGGCAATTTCTTCATTTAAACAGCGCATAAACCAAGAGATACTGCTCAGTCGCTCATGCCACTCGGCGAGTAATGTATCAAGTAACATCGCTTCACCGTCGATTAAAGCATCACCATTCATAAACTTAGTGGCGACAGCATGGCCTTTAGTGATTTGACACCAGCGGCTGATAATATCTTTTTGCGTTAGCGATTTCGCCTTGTCGACATCAATTTTAAGCACTAAATGATAGTGATTACTCATCACCGCATAAGCACAAATATCGATACAAAAAATAGCGGACAAGGCTTTGATTTTATCAACAATCCAGCCGCGCCTATGCTCGTAACTGCGACCAGTGAGTTTATCCTCACCACACAAAAAAGCCCTTCTAACACAGCGATTTATCACATGATAGAAAGGCGTTGTATTGGCATCAATTAACTGTCTTCTGGCTGAGGTCATCACAAGCTCCACACAAACAAAAGCAAGATAATGTAAAGCCTAGTAGAAAGGGCAGGAAAACACAAAAAGATATGGCTGTCCTCTTTATCCTGTGAACTCTTCCGATATCGAGAGCATGGAAAAGCCGACGGCGATGCTTGAATGCTCAGCCTTTATTCACATTAAATTTGTTGCTAGGGTGTGGGGACGCCTGCTATTGATACTCAGCCTTCCATAAAGTCAAAGGTTCGGCAGAGCACCATTGCCAGAATTTCTTCTCAACCAAGTCACTTGCCGCGGCAGCATCCCGCCCCTCAAACAAGCGCCAATTTTCCTCTGCAGATTTCAGGGCATACTGTCTCAAGTGACCGGTGACCCTTTCTAAATCAGCCCCCTCCAACAGAACATCCCGGTAGAGCTCCCACGGTACTTGTGCATTGGGATCCAGTTGCTGGTTTCTGAAGAACCCCTCTGTGTAAACGCTGGCCGAACTGCCTGCCGACACACACTCGTCCCAACGTTTGCAGCGAAAGAAATACTCGTCCTCCGCCTCAGTCGTTCCTGTTAGCTCTCGATAGGGGCAAGCTCGTTCCCAAGCTTTATCGATATTGGTTTAGGCTATACCTTTGCGCGCCAGTTCAATCTCATAAGGCTTAGGAAACATCTCCAATAACAAGTCATAGCCGGATTTTTCCTCTGCAATGGAAAAAGCTGCTGCGCTGAACAGCGAGACACAAAGTAAAAATTTTGTCTGAAATAACCTTATTCTGAATCGCATTGTTACACCTTAGTCACTGTTGATATGAAATTGAAATACATGCCAATCCTAATCATCGAGTTTACTTTTCCAAATCGACAAAGGTTCGACAGCGCACCATTGCCAGAATTGCTTTTTAACGAGTTTGTCAGCTTCACTAGCACTTCGCCCTTCAAACAAGCGCCAGTTTTCTTCAGCAAACTTCAAGGCGTAGTTATAAGAGTGCCCCGAACCGCCACCAAATTCTGCGTCATTTTTGGCCAAGTCTTCGCCATCTTTTTTCCACTGCTGAGGAATTTCCTCCCCCGTTTTATGGTGCTTGAAAAAACCTTCAGTAAACTGACTCGCTGAAGCTCCCATCGTCTTACAGTCTTGCCAGCGGCGACAACGGAGATGAATTTCGTCTAAGTCAATATCGCCCGAATCGTCAAAGAGCAAGCGAGAACTGTTATATGGGCATGGCCGCTCCCAAGCATTCTCTATGCTTGTTTCTGCTACGCCTTTACGAGCAAATTCAACCTCATGCGGTTTTGGTGCATTCGCAAGGATGCTTTGCACTGTTAGTACTTTTTCTTCCGCTATAGAAGTAGGTGTAGCGCTGAGCAGTGATATACAAAGTAAAAGTTTTACGTGAGATAACATTATTCTGAATCGCATTTTTGCAAAGTCCTTTGAGCATGAGTTTAGCTAGCTAAAAATGGGAAAAACCAACTGAAGTTATAGCCTTAGTTCCATTATGTCTTCGTTATTGACGATTCGTTTTCGGCGTCGTCTTTGTATCCGTTTATGTCTTCGTGTTTACTGAATGAGTAAACATTTTCTATTTATAATTTCATCAGCATATAAAAATATGGCTTTCGGAAAAAATTAATTGCCCTTTTATAAGGAGATGTATTGCTGATGGCTATAACACTAAAGAAGGATTTCTGACTAATTAGCTATATAACTCAGCGCATCTTAATGTAATTTTGATTTGGTTATTAAGCTGCTTATATGTCATAGATTTTTTTGAGCGCAACGCTAGTAAGGGAGGTGGCTTTTAAAGTTTGAAAATATGTCTCAAGCTTTGCAGTAATATCTAGGCTGAATTATTTTGCATTTTATCGTAATATCGTTCGCGCTTATGTTTTTAAGCTATGAGCTAAATTTCTATTTACCCACAGAAAAGGATTTTTTATGGGACATAAGACGTTATTGAGTGCTGTACTTTTGACCGCGACCTGCGGTGTCGCCACTTTTGCGGTGAATGCTGAATCGCTGTTTACTCCCTTTCCTGATGCCAAATCGCCTAAAGAAAAGCGAATCCACTTTACGCCCTTTGAACTTATCACCGCAGTGAATGGTGACAAGTTCACTCTGTTGCCCGTATCGGGGAAATTGACTCGACAAAGCGTTGAGTTACCAGAGGGGTATAGTCCTGAGCATGTTATCAATAATTATTTGGCTCAGCTGAAAAAGCTTAATGCCGAAGTGTTATTTAATTGCACGGCAGCATCCTGCGGTGATGGTCAAGCCATGCAAACTCAGCTAAAGCCGCTTAAAAGCGTGAATGCCGATTATCACAGTGCTTACGTGGCGGCAAAACTGAAAGGTACTCGCGGTGAGGTTTACACCAGTATCTATGCCGTCAACCGGGAGGATAGATACACCTATTTACAAGTCGATACCCTTGAAACGATTCCCGAGCCACTGGATTTGATCCAAGCCAATAGTGACTTTTTACAGCGGGCACCGAAAGAGGTTGAGATTAAAGATAGGCGTAGTGACGATGCTCAAGGAGCGGCAGATCATCCTTTGCTGGGGCGTCTGCCTGGCAGTTACATTGCTCGCTATAAGCAAACCAATTTTACGCAGGTGCCTGTGATTGTGGGCGTTGCCGGAGCTGACTACCAGACCAAGTCGCTGGATGCCAAACTCACCCAGATAATCTACCGCATGCCTGAAAGCTATTCCCTGTTTGAAATCAACAGCAATTATGCCGCAGCCGCACAAAAGCTTGCAGCAGAGCGGGTATTCCATTGCAAAGGCACGGCTTGCGGCGACGATGATAGCCTGATTAATGCCATCAAATTAATCAAGGACGATAAAGAGGATGAATGGCAGGAGTATCAGCTGTTTAAGCTTAGTCACGCAAAGGGCGATGTTTACTTCGATATCTATTCCCAAGGATATTTCGATGGCACACCTGCCGATACTACCCTCAGGGTAATGGAACTCTCTACTCTGAAGGATGATCGAGTGGCGATTGACCTCAATGCTTTGACCGATGCGATTAGCCAAACTGGCAAGGCGACGTTGGAGGGATTGCTGTTTGATTATGACAGTGAGCGCATGTTGCCTGAGTCCAAACCTGTACTGGAGGTGCTGGCAAGCTATCTTAAGCAGCATCCGACACTGAATTTCTATGTGGTTGGACATACCGATGACAAGGGCGAGCGGAGTTACAATCAAAGCCTGTCGGAGCGTCGCGCTGCAGCTGTGATTAAGCAGTTGAGTGACGGGTTTCAAATTCCGTCGGCCCAATTAACCGCCCACGGTAACGGGGAATATAGCCCTGTCGCCAGCAATACTAATGACGCCGGACAAAAACTGAATCGCAGAGTGGACTTAGTACTTCGTTCTGATAAAAAGTAGCTCATATTAATAAGCTTGAAAGGGGAGCTTCGTTTTATAGAAACGCCTGAGTCATCTCAGGCGTTTCTATCTTCATTGGAGATCATTGGAAGATATTGTTAGTGCAGGCATTCGTCTCATATTGAAGTTAGATGATTGAGTGTATTCGCCACTTGTCTTTCTCTAAATTGTCACTGCAGCTTTAAGCACTGCAACTTCCTGTTGTGTGAGTGGCCGCATCGCTCCTTCGGCTAAGGATTCTAGCGTTAATGTCATTAATGAGACGCGCTGTAAGTCAATCACCTTATAGCCTAAGGCGCTGGACATACGCCGAATTTGGCGATTTAACCCTTGAGTGAGCGCAATTTCAAAACTCATTGCACTTAACCGTGTCACTTGGCAGGGGAGAGTGCGCACTTCCTTGTATTGTACTCCACTGGCCATTTGTTCAACAAACTCATCAGTGAATGGCCGGTTGAGGCGCACATGGTAGGTTTTGCTGTGGGCAAAACTGGGGTGCATGAGTTTATGGGTCAGCTCACCATCATTAGTTAACAGCAGTAGGCCGCGGGAATCTTTATCGAGCCTGCCGACGGGATAGAGTCTTGGCGCTTTGGGAAGTAGGCGTATGAGACTCGTTTCATCCTGCTCCAGCAGGCGGCAATCTGTACCTACGGCTTTGTTCAATATCCAGTAGGCGAGGGTTTCGGTTTTTGTGATGGGTGCGCCATCAAGCTCAATACTGTCGAGGCAGTTTAATGATTCGTCCAAACGGATGGGATCTGTGTGGCGGGCGATATGGCCATTGAGTGTGATGCGCCCGGCCTCAATCAAACGGCAGGCTTCACGGCGTGAGCCTATGCCACACTGGGCGAGGTATTTTGCGAGGCGCATATCAATCCAAGGTTGATGAATTTAAATATAAAAAAGGAGCCAAATTCGGCTCCTTCAATTGTACTTATCAGCATCTTAATTAGCTATTTCAACCTGCTGTTTAACAAGCGATAAATACAGTGCGACTTATCAATGACGTTTGCGGAAAATCACAATTGCAACGGCCACTACGGCTAAAATCATACAGTACCAAGCGTGTGATACCGCAGCCAATGGGGTGATGCTAAAGGTCGAGGCGATCAGCAAGGCTTGTGCGCCATACGGGATCAAACCTTGGATAATACAGGCGAAAATATCGAGGACGCTGGCGGCACGTTTTGGGCTCACGCCATGTTTCTCGGCTAAGTCTTTAGCAATATCACCGGTCACAACGATAGAAACCGTGTTATTAGCCACACAAGTATTAGTCACTGCGACTATGCCAGCCATACCCAGTTCTGCGGCGCGGCATGAGGCTTCACCTTGTGCCTTTGAGAAACGCGTGATCAGCTTTTCAATCTGTTTGCTCACAAAGGCGAGACCACCTTGTTGCTGCATAAGTGCTGCTAAACCACCGACCAGCATAGACAGAATGAAAATTTCCTGCATATTGCTAAAGCCAGCATAAATATCTTTACCAAATTGGATCACGCCGTAATCCATAGTAAACAGACCCGTAGCGCCCGCTAATAAGATACCTAAGGTTAAGACCACAAATACGTTCAGACCCGCCACAGCTAAGATCAAAATGGTCAGATAAGGAATGACCTTAATGAGATCGATGTTCTGCGTCGCTAATTCCGCTTGGCCCTGGCCTGCAAATACAAAGGCAATCAAGGTTAGCAGTGATGCTGGGATAGCGAAAATCAGGTTTTCACGGAATTTATCTTTCATATCACAGCCCTGAGTACGAGTAGCTGCAATCGTGGTATCTGAAATAATCGATAAGTTGTCACCGAATAGGGCGCCAGACATGACCGCACCTGCCATCAGGGCGTAGTCGATTTGTGCTTGGTCGGCCACGCCGAGGGCGATGGGTGCGACAGCAGCTATGGTGCCCATTGATGTCCCCATGGCTGTTGCGATAAAGGCCGCAATCACGAAGAAACCGGGTAACAACAAGTTTGATGGGATCAGTGATAAACCCAGAGCAACGGTGGCATCGACGCCGCCTGTGGCTTTAGCGACCGCCGCAAAGGCGCCTGCTAATAGATAAATCAAACACATCGCAATAATGTTGCTGTGACCAATACCGCCAATAAAGGTATCAATCGATTGATTCAATTTCTGCTTTGATAAAATCAACGCCAGAATAATCGCAGGTAAAATGGCGATAACACTCGGTAATTGATAGAAGGCGAAGTCGACACCTTGGCTTTGGAAATACACACCCGCGCCAATGAAAAGACCAAGGAAAACAAATAATGGCAACAGGGCAATGAAAGATGCTGGGCTGTGCTGTGTTGCTGGTGTTGGATTGCTCAAATGTTATCTCTCTTTCGCTTAGAGTTCTTTCCGCTGGATCCTTAGCAGTCAAACTCGCTTAAATTTAGTGTCGCTTCGGCATCGTATCTTAGCAACTTGAGGCAAAGCATATTTGATCCCCGCTAACCTGTCAATTTAGACGTCTAGATGTTTTTACTTCCGTTGTGATCGCTAGGTTATTAATAGGTTGTATAAGATGAGGCTTGGTCTACATTTGAATTTATAATCAATGTGTTATCAGTTTGCATTCAGGTTAAGTTAGCGGGTTTTTATCTGATTTAGAGTGTATTGCAACTGAATGGAATAGCGTAAAATTTAAGCTGTGGCCCGGGGTGATGGGATAAGTTGGCTATTTATCGCCCTTATTTCCCTTGAAGCTTTGATGCACTGAGTGAGTGTCGATATGAGTTTAGAAGGCGAAGAAGATGAGCTGGATCCATCGAGTTAAGTTCATTTTTATTGCTTATTAGCTTGCAGCGCTCGTTTAGCGGCTTAATCACGTTCACATAACAAAATAATATTAATTAAACCTTAACAATCAATTCATTGTTTTCAAATGTAAAAAAGTGTTAACCGCATAAAAAACCTATAAAACACTAATGATAACGATTTGCGTTGTACTAGAGAGTTTAATAGAATCCGCACAAATTATGTTAATAACTCTTTGGGGCTTTGTTTAAATGCATACATCTTCTCGCCATGGCTTGAGTCTCGTAGCCGTCTCTTTACTGACTTTAGGGTTGAACCATACTGCGATCGCCGGTGAAGATTTATTCGGTTATGTCAAAGGCGCTGAAGCTATGCCTAAAGACGCCATCGAACTGTACCAAAAGATCACCCTGCGTAATGATAAGGGTCAAGGCACCTACAGAGGTATTAACTACGAAACTGAATTCGAGTATGGCCTAACGAATAAACTGGCGGTGTCAGCTTCTGCTAAGTTTATGTCCTTAGACACCAGTGGGCTTATCATCGATGGTTATTTGCCGGCAGAGAAAAAAATTGGTTTTCAATCCTCTGGCGCCGAAGTTGGCCTAAGCTATATGTTTTTAAGCCCAGCCAAGGATGACATAGGTTTGTCGATGACAGCCTCCCTCGACTACGACTGGATTGATGTGCATTCTGGCCAAGACAAAGACACCTTGTCGTTAGATCTTGGTCTGCAAACCCAAAAATACATGCTCGAAGGTGAGTTAATTTGGGTGGGGAACTTAGGCATGGAATCAACCTATGCCGACCGCGCCCCTATCGCTAATCTACCAGAAGATTTCGAATGGTCGACGGATCCAGAGATGGAACTGGAATTGAAAATGGGCACAGGCTTAAGCTATCGTTTCGCCCCTAATTGGTTCGTTAGCGCCGAAGTGCTTTTTGAAACTGAATTTGAAACTGAAATTGGTCAAGAACGATGGTCCTTCTTTGCTGGCCCTTCATTGCATTATGGTAGTGCTGATTGGTGGGCGACGCTGACTTGGTTACCACAGTTAAGTGGCGGTGGTGAGCAGTACCAAGGTCAGCGCGATACCAGTTTGCATTTGATTGAAAAAACAGAACAAGAAATCAGATTGAAGGTCGCATTTAACTTTTAATCCAGGTTCAATGAAGGCTGTTGCAGCGAATGTAATAGGCTGTACCGCCAGAGTGAGCGCCAAGGATGGCTCGTTTTTATTCCATATTCACTAACATTAGGTATTGAAATGGCGCAGACATATTGGAATAGCTTGTGGTTTATGCCCATGGTCGTGGTGACCGCGCCCGCTATTGCTGCTGACTATTTAACTGTTGCACAGGCGCAGGCATTGATTTTTGATCAAGCGGCCGTATTTAGCGAGCGGCCAACTTTATTGAGCTCAGATGCGAAAGATCAGATCAAAGATTTGTCTGGCGTGCGTCAGCGTCAAGATCAACAGCCTATTTGGAAAGTGGAGAAAGACGGGCAATTTCTCGGTTGGTTTATGGTTGATGATGTGGTCGGTAAACATGAATACATTACTTATGCCGTTGGGATTAGCCCGCAAGGTGAAGTGTTAGGGTTAGAAGTGTTGAGTTATCGCGAGACCCATGGCGGTCAAGTGCGCGAGGCCAGTTGGCGCCAACAGTTCCACGGTAAAACACTGAACGATCCCTTTAAACTGGATGAGGATGTCACCAATATCAGCGGCGCAACCTTGAGTTGCCGTAATTTACTCGATGGTGTGAAGCGTCTGTTGGTTATTCATCAACTCTTCCTGTCACAGACGGCATTATCGTGATACGTCGCGCTAAACCCTTACTCGGGACTTTGGTGGAAATTGCCGCCGAGTCACTGCCACATTCTGGCAGTGAGATCCCACTTGAGGATAAAGCCTTAGAAGCCGCGATGACAGCGGCTTTTTCACGTGTGACGCATATTGGTCGGTTACTGAGTTTTCATCAGCAAGACAGTGAGTTAAATCAGCTAAATCGCCAGCCAGGGACATGGATTCGTGTAAGCCAAGACAGTTTACGAGTGCTCAAGTTAGCTAAGTGGCTAGGCAAGGCGAGCAACAACTTGTTCAATTGTACTGTCGGCGGGGAAATGATGTCACGCGGCGCTTTGCCTGCCTATCTAGGTATGCCTTTGCTGTTGCAAGGCGAGTGGCAAGATATTGAAATAAAAGATAATCAAGTGAGATTAGCTAGGCCACTTATTTTGACCTTAGATGGCATAGCCAAAGGTTATGCGGTTGATATGGCGGTGAGTGAGCTGCGCCGTGCGGGCGTTGGCGGTGGTTGGGTGAATGCCGGTGGCGATTTAAGAGTCTTTGGTAGCGCCTCTTTAAATGTACTCTGCCGCGGCCCAAAGGGATTGAGCCAAAAGATCTGCGTTAGCAATATGGCGCTGGCAAGTTCGCGGGTGTCACAAACTTTAAGCCATGATTATCCTGCGTTATTACTGCCCACGGGCAATGTTACTGATGTGAATATCGATCTTGAAAGTGAACGTATTGTCAGTGTGAGTGCGCCCTTTGCTTGGCGCGCCGATGCGTTGACTAAGGTTGCGGGTTACCTAAACTCTGACTCCGCCGCTGACACAATTGCTCACTTAGGTGGTCGATTAGTCAGTTTTGAATAATCATTCCTTTGGTACTATTTGCAGTTTTCCTTACTGAATTTACTAAGGAAAAGCTGCGTTCTGAGTGTATAACATTTTCCTATGAAGAAATTAACTGGCTATCCAAATTGGTTTTTTTGGCTAATTATTCTTGCCATTAGCGTCACCACGATCGCAGGCTTGTTTATGCTGCCTTGGGTGATGGAGTTTAAGTTGCAGTGGGATGTGGATTTTGGTCTCAGCGGTGAACTACGGTTACCCGCAGTGGTGTTGCATGTGTTGTTAGGTTGGTTGCTGTTGATGCTACTTGGTGCACTTTGGCACAGTCATATTCGGGCTGGATGGCGTAAAAAATTGAACCATTGGAGTGGCTTAGTGATGTCACTCAGTCTTATCACCTTAGCGTTAACGGGTGTGGGACTGTATTACTTGAGCTCAGAGTCAGCCCAACTGTTTGCCAGTTTATTGCATACGTTTTTGGGGATGTTATTGTTTTCAGGTTTTGTTTGGCATTATTACCATGGCCGTAAAATTCGCCTTCACTCCCTTAGGCGTCACCGTAGCTGATAAGTTTTGCATCAAAGCCCAATTTGAAACCCAATTCAAAAGCATTCGATTAAAAATCCCATGTTAAAACACATTAAAAAGAGTGCCTTATTGGGCACTCTTTTCGTTTTAGCTGTTTGTTGCTAGCGGCTTGTCATTAACCGCTTGTCGCTAACTATGTGTCGTTAGCAATCAGTCAGTTTAGGCGACTTTAAATCGCGCCACTTCTTTTTGTAGGTTACTGCAAATAGCCTTAGTGTTGACGACGATTTGCTGCGTTTCTTGGATCACTAAGTTGCAGTATCTTGTTTTATCGGATAATTCAGTCAAGTTACGGTTAATTTCTTCGGTTACATGGGTCTGTTCTTCTGTCGCCGTTGCCGTTTGAGTGGACATCTCGCTGACCTTAGAGGTGGAGTTTAGGATTTCATCCAATGCATCTTGGGTTTGGCTGGCGAGGGTGACGGTTGATGTGGTCAAGCTGGCGCCCGATTCAATGCTTTTAACCGCATCATTTACGCCGCGTTGTAACTCTTCAATCATACGCTGAATATCTTGGGTCGAGGTTTCGGTGCGACTCGCCAGTGTACGCACTTCGTCGGCGACTACGGCAAAGCCGCGGCCCTGTTCGCCAGCGCGCGCCGCTTCAATAGCCGCGTTAAGGGCGAGCAGGTTAGTTTGCTCAGCAATAGAGCGGATCACATCAAGCACAGAGGCAATATTGGCTGAATTGACTGAGAGTTTTTCAATAACAGTCACGGCATTCTTAACCGATTCAGATAGTTGTTGAATATGATTAACGGACTGGGCGAGGATATTTTTACCTTCCACCGTTTGGTCGTTCACCTTAGTGATTTCGGTTGCCGTGTGCAGGGCATTGCTGGCGACTTCTCTTACGGCCGCACTCATTTCATTGACTGCTGTGACTATGGTATCGACAAACTGCTCTTGTTCATGGCTGATGTTGATTGTGGTGGTGGACTTAGTCGCAAGGCTTTCAACGGTTTGGCTTACATCCTTGGTTTGACCAATAATCGAGATCACCATCTGCTGCAGTTGTTCTACAAACAAGTTAAAGGCCTGAGCAAGCTCACCGATTTCATCCTGACGTTTGATGGGGATCCGCTGAGTTAAGTTACCGTCACCATCAACAATGTCATTGATCCTGCTGGTGATATCTTTAATCGCGTTAACGATGATTTTAGGGCCAAAGTAGGCAATCAACAGGGCGACTATGGCCACTAAGCTGGCTATGGTGAGGGATAATTGGGTTTGGGTGGTTGCCTGTTCAGTTGCTTGTAAGTCTAGCTCTTTTACGCGGTTATCGGCCGCTTCCCCCGCCGCATTGTAGATGCTTCTTAAAGCTTTAAATTCTTGCTTGGATTTGGTCTCGTGAAGCTGTTTCGCCCGCGCAAAGTCGTTACTTTTGACTGCGTTAATGACTTCAGATGAGGCTTGATACCAAAGGGAAAATTGCGCTTCAAAGCCATTGGTGGATTGCAGTACGAGTAGGTGATCTTTAAGGATTTTTTTAAACTCGCCCATTCGGTCACGGGCTTGGTCGACGTTTTCTTGCCAGTTATCAATTTCACTCTTGCGATTCTCGGCTGATAATTCTTCCCTCAACAACACTTCTTCACTGAGCTGTGCTTGGTAAAGATCGCGGTCTGCATTGAGAATTGCCGAAATCGCAGGATTAAATAACTGACTGAACTCTTGCATCTGTTTTACCGTCGCACGGCTTTGCATGGCGTCTGTGACGGCCATAACAATGAGCGCTGTCGCCATAATGGCAAACATCAGTGAAAACTTAACGCGAATACTGTTAAACATAGGAGTATCTCCATTAATAACTTAATAAATAGCTTAGCCGTTATTTATAGAATTGCCTTTGCGTGCAGCAGATTGCGATGGGATTCTGGGCGAAGTTTTGTGCCCATAGAAAGAAGATGAATAGCCCCGACTGTGCAGCCAGGGCTTTGATATTTTAGCTTATGTTATTCGGGGCAAGCTAAGGTGGGGATGGCTTTTGGCTTAGGCTTTATCTGCACTAGCATGACACCCATGATGACCATAGAGCCGCCAATGTAATGATAAATGGCCAAGGTTTCATTTAGGATGATGGCCGCCAGTATCGCCGCAATAATCGGCATTAAATTAAAGAATACGCTGGTGCGATCGGCGCCGAGTTTGCTTATGCCATTGATCCAAGCCCACGGCGCGAGCAGCGAGGCCGCAATTGCCGCATACAGTATTAGTGGTGCCGATTGTGTGCTAATTGCCATACTCGGGCTACTGAACAGCAGTGGTGTCAGCATAAATACGGCTATGAGTCCTTGAATATAAACCGATTCCCAAGTGGGCAGTGGTAATTGCCAGCGTTTTAGTAATACACCATAGAGTGCATACACAAAAGCGCTGAACAGCAATAACAAGTCACCTTGGGTGACGCCGATGGCAAGATTCATCATATCGCCGTGGCTTAACATAAAAATTAAGCCAACGAGCGAGATCAGTGTGCCACCAAAGGCTAACGGCGACAGCTTCTGTTTGAGTAAGGGAACGGCTAAAAACAGGCTGATCATAGGCACGAGTGAGGTGATCAATGCCATATTCGTCGCCGTGGTGGTGGCCGCGGCAAAATAGGCCAGACTCTGGTTGAGCACCATACCTAGCATGGCCAAAGTCGCGAACTTAGGTAACAGTGGCAAGATCACTCGGCGCTTTTGCCACACGCGACCCGCGACAAAGGGCGTTAATAGCAACATTGCAAAAAACCAACGGTAAAACGCTATGGCTTCAGGATCGATAATCCCAAATGAGAGTTTATTAACTATCGAGTTACCCGCCCAAATGAAAACGGCTAATAGGGGAAACAAATACAACATGATTTTGCCTTTCGATAATGGTTTACGTGGCTGGACATGAGTGAATAGGCATAAGCGACTGAGTCTACATGGCTAAAACTGAGTAACTCAGAATGAGAGACTCTGCTTACTACATATTACTTATACATCCAGATAATCATTGCAGGCAATTATCCATGGTCGGTTATGATATAGATATCGCTTATCAGACAAGGTCAGTTCCTCGGCGGACAGAGTGCTATGGCATAGCAAAATCGCTTGAGCGCGATTAAACCAGTGCAATTAAATCTGGATTGCTTGAGTGCTATTAACCAGTTGAGTGCTATTGAATCAGAGAGTGTATTGAGCTAGAAGGCTTTAAGGACAGACAAAATGCGTACGGTTTATCATCCCCTTACGGCAGAGCAAGAGCCAGTTGCGGATATTTTCTTTAACTATGAAGCTTTCTTGCCAAATACGGTAACGCCAAAACATCAACATGTTTGGGGACAACTGCAGTTAATCAGCGGTGGCATCATGGAATTACATGCTGCAGGGCAACGGTTTTTATCGCCGTCGCAATATGCAATTTGGGTGCCTGCGGGGATAGAGCATGAAAGTTTCACTCGGCGTAGTATCCATTATTGTTCGATGAATATCGTTGCCGAGCGGGTTGCGGCGTTTCCCCTAGTTACCTGTTTATTAGCTGTGACTCCTATTGCCCAATCGATCGTAAACGATCTGCGGGAGCGGCAAGTTAGAGTGGCAAACTCGGCAGCGGATAAACGGCTTGTTGAGGTTTTGCTCGATCAGCTCACTATCGGCCAAGCTCTGCCGCAATTTTTGCCCACAGTCTCAGATAAACTGTTACAGCCGTTGTTGCTGGCACTTGAAGCGGATCCTGCGAGTCCTAAGACCTTCAAATCTTGGGCCAATGAATTACACACTACAGAGCGTACCTTAGCCCGTCGTTGCCAAGAGGCGCTGGGGATGAGTTTTACCGAGTTAAGGCAAAGGCATAAGTTTATCTATTCATTACAATTGCTGCGTCAGGGACTGGCTATAAAAGAGGTGGCATTAACGCTCGGCTACAACCAAACCTCACCTTATATCGTTATGTTTAAAAAGTATGCCCAGTGCTCGCCAGAGCAGTATCGCCGTCGATTGTGATGGCGCATAAGTTTAGCGTGATGGCATATAAGCTTAGTGTGTTGAAAAATGACAGTGTGTTAAGTCGAACGCTAGTCGGTGTTGTGAAGCGATAAGCTGATAAAACCGAGAAATAAAATAGGGTGCCAAAGCATTTAGCACCCTATTTTCGGCCTATTTAAAGAGAGGATTTAAGGGATTTTTACATTGGTGGATAAATTAGTCGGATGCTTTTTGGCGGTTCCGTTTATCCTGACGCTTCTCTTTTAAGGTTTTCATTGGCGGTTTTTTGTTTTTTTCTTTACTCATAGATATAGACTCCAAAGTGAAGGTCACTATCCGAATCCGCGCCGCAATTCGGTTTCGATAGTTGGGCTCAATTTTTATTTCAGGCTTAAATTGAGTCGGTTTATTTATAAAGGACACATAAAAATGAATTTAACGATTGAGGCGCCGAACCTAAACCTCTTAACCCTTTTGCTGTTTTACCTTAAAGCGCTGCCATGACTTAGTGTAAATAGTGGCAAAAGGCGTTAATTACGGTGTCAAATTCATTTAATAGTTGTCTTTAATAAATAACGCGGCCAGTTAATGACTTCAAAATAACATTCCTTCTTATTGTATTCTGTTGAAAATACCGCTAGAAGCCGCCGCTAATAGCGAGTTGAAGCATGTTGTCACGGAGTTGAACACACTTTATCTTTAAAATACGTCATCTAAAAATGGCTTAACACTTGAACGAACTTCTGAGTTGAATTCGGGCATAAGCTGCTAAATGGCCATTAAAAATAACGCTACTTGAATCAGCTGGCTACTTAGCTTTTTTAGGTTTTTTCGCTAGGCTGACATCTTTAATCATAAATAGCACCGGCTTGCCTAAAATACTCACTTCAGCCAGTTCGCCCTTTGACCGCCCAAGTAAGCTGACGCCTAAATCGGATATAACAGAGAAGCGTCCTGCACTGGGTTTATGCTTTGGTGGATACACGAGCTCAATTTGATACTCTTGCTGATCCTGCAGATTAACTAAGCGGATCTCCCTCCCTACAGTCACTTTATCACTCGCCGTATCATGCTTTAGCTGCTCAAGCTTGCTAATCACCCCAGCCAAAGCGGTTGGGCGCAGTGAGGCATTAAAACTGTTCTGTAAATAATAGGTTTCGGTTTTTAGAATAAAATTCTGAAATAGACCGCTAAAAAATGAATATGCCATTTCCGCCTCTGAAATAACCAAGTAAAAGTACAAGCAAAGAATTTTAAAAGAGGAATAACTGTATTCAGTGCTTATTTAACCAGAGTATTAAAGTTCTGCCGAGCGCGAGTGACGCTCGGCTTAGACTGGGAATTTGAGAGAGAAGCGGAATGATTTAGCCAAACAGCACGTTGAGCTAAGAGTGCTAGCTAATACATGGGAAGATAGTGATGAAAATGCATTGATAAACATAGTTTTACATCTCCAGTCAAAAGTGGTGTTCGATTGATTATTTGTCTATCAGTATCGCTAGTAGCTTAATTTATTTAATAATGCTGTTGAATAAATCTATTCGCTAGCACTGTTACTAAATAAGCCATGTTTACTTGCTTGATACCATAGGCCAAGTGAAAAAATAATGCAAGCTTAACCAAGTTTATATTACTGAGTATACTTATCTACAGTAAATATTTTATTTAACACTAAATTAACCATTTTGATGTTAACGCTAACCTTAGTCAATTTAATCCTAGCACGCGTAAAATAAATCGACCACTGTGAGCTTAGCGATAAAATACGCATTAAGTAAATAGCACACTAATTCACTTAAATAACTCACTCACTAATGCACTCACTCAAACAATGTACGCTCGAATAATACCTTAGCTCGGTGATTGTGATGCTTAAGTATATATTAACGCTATGCTATGCAAGCTAACTGAATTAAGCCTTAATATTCGCTTTTAAAGTTGTAAAGTACTGAGTATCCACTTAGGTGGTTAATCCCGCACCTTTCAACAGTATTTTAATGCACATGGAGACGAGGAACAGGCAGCTGACGCTCGTGCACCAAATGAGCACTAACCAGCCGAGTCGATAGGTGAGGGATTTAGTTGGGGTCGTCATGTTTATCTCCTAGGTGTTAGCCAGTGTTTCAATTCAACCTGTGTCTGAATTGAACCAGTGTTTGAATTGAAGTCTTAATCGAATTTATTGCCTAAAGTGAACTCGCCGTTTAAATAGAGTCCGCTGCCTAGGCAAAGTCGCTTCGGCAGCATTTTGAGGTCATGTTCTACCAGATCAATCGTTAGTGATAGCCTACATCTTTAGTCACTTTGCCGCGGAACACGTAGTAGCTCCAAAAGGTGTAAACCAAAATCAGCGGGATGATCATCAGCGCGCCGACGAGCATAAAGCTTAAGCTGCTATCGGGTGCTGCCGCCTGCCAAAGGCTGATGTTGGGGGGAATAATGTGCGGCCAGATACTGATCCCTAGTCCACTAAAACCTAAAAAAACTAGGCATAAGGTGAGTAGAAATGGCTGATAGTTATCATCGCGGCGCAAGGATTTCATCAAGGCCCAGCCACAGGCTAATACCAGTATTGGCACTGGGGCGAAGTAGAATAAATTCGGCAAACTAAACCAGCGCAGGGCAATATTGGGCTGCACAAAAGGCGTCCATAAACTGACTAAACCTATGGTCATAAGTAAGCATAAGGTCAGTGCTCTGCCGAGTTGTTGCATGGTCGTTTTAAGCTCGCCTTGGCATTTTTTCACCAGCCAAGTCGCGCCGAGCAAAGCATAGGCCAGCATAAGACCAAATCCACAGAAGAGTGAAAAGGGCGTTAACCAATCGAAACTACCTCCGCTAAATTGCTGCTCGCTGACCGAAATGCCCGAGATAAACGCCCCCAGCACTACGCCCTGTGAAAACGTGGCCGTGATAGATCCGAACATAAAAGCTTTATCCCAAAATGGTTTAGCTTCTGCGCCCGACTTAAATCTAAACTCAAATGCCACGCCGCGAAAAATCAGTGCCAGCAGCATGATGAGCAGCGGTATAGTCAGCGCTTCGAGCACTATGGCATAGGCGAGGGGAAAGGCACCGAGCAGGCTGGCGCCGCCGAGCACTAACCAGGTTTCGTTACCATCCCAAACGGGGGCGACGGTATTAACCATAATGTCCCTGTCGTCCTCGTCGTGAATAAAGGGAAACAGTATGCCTATGCCGAGATCAAAGCCATCCATCACGATATACATTAAGGTGGCAAAAATAATGATCCCGAACCAAATCAAGGGTAAATCGAATTCCATGGTGAGCCCTTAAATATGTTTAAGATTGAATAAGTAAAACTAGATTTATTTACTTTAAAATTAATGGCTTGTCGCCGCGATATCTGGCCCTTTGCGGATGAGTCGCATCATATAGCTATAACCCACGCCGAAGATGCCGCAGTAACTGACGATGAAAATCCCTAGGCTGATACTCAGGTGGGTAACGCTGTGGGAAGACACGGCATCCTGAGTGCGCATCAATCCTTGGATCACCCAAGGTTGACGGCCAAGTTCGGTCGTAAACCAGCCCGCTAGTGTCGCGAGCAGTCCTGCGGGGCCGAGCACCAACACAAAACGCAGAAAGTGTTTATTGCTGTAGAGTTTGTCTTTGCGTCTGAGATAAGCGCTCCACAGTCCGGCAAAAATCATCAATAGGCCTAAGCCGACCATGACCCTAAAACTCCAAAACACTAACAACACATTGGGTCTATCCTCGGCGGGATACTCAGTTAAGGCTGGCACTTGTTTGTTTAAATCGTGCTTTAAAATCAGGCTCGCCAGCCCTGGAATTTCAAGGCTGAAGTGGTTTTTCTCTGCGTCCATATCGGGAATGGCAAACAAGACTAATGGAGTGGGTTTATCGCCCTCATTACGCCAATGGCCTTCCATCGCCGCTACTTTTACAGGCTGATATTCAAGGGTATTTAAACCATGGAAATCACCAATCACAGCTTGCAGCGGCGCGACAATTAACGCCATCCACATCGCCATAGACAACATCTTACGGATTGCTGGCGTGTCGTTACCTTTGAGTAAATGCCAAGCCGCCGATGCGCCCACAAAGAAAGCCGACGAAATAAAGGCCGCCACTGTCATGTGGGCTAAACGATAGGGAAATGAAGGGTTAAACACTATCTGAAACCAATCCACAGGAATAACGCGATTGTTCACAATTTCAAAACCTTGGGGCGTCTGCATCCAGCTGTTTGAAGCTAAGATCCAGAAGGTCGAGATAATCGTACCCGTGGCGACCATGCAAGTGGCGAAGAAATGCAGGTTTTTGCCGACCTTCTGCTGACCAAATAGCATGACCCCCAGAAACCCCGCTTCGAGGAAGAAGGCGGTAAGCACTTCATAGGTCAGTAGCGGCCCAGTTACGCTGCCCGCGAAGGCAGAAAATGCGCTCCAATGGGTACCAAATTGGTAGGCCATAACAATGCCAGAGACCACGCCCATGCCGAAGTTAATGGCAAAAATCTTCGACCAAAATAGATACAGTTGTTGGTACACCTGATTCGCCGTTTTCAGCCATAAGCCTTCTAATACCGCTAAATAAGTGGCGAGGCCGATAGTGATGGCGGGGAAAATAATGTGAAAAGAGATAGTAAAAGCGAATTGGATCCTAGCAAGTACAGTGGCATCAAAATCAAACATAATTTCCTCGAGAGATAAGAGTCTCGTTACAAAGGCATTCATTAATGCAGTGTCCACTGAACCTAATATTGGCCCAGCGGTGAAAGCTTGTGTGCCATTAGAGCATGGGATAAGCTGGCTATAACAGACACAGAATATACTGATTGAGCTATAACAGATGGCGAAGTACGAGCAGTTAGCGCAGGAATTAAAGGCACGAATAGCCCAAGGTGTCTGGCAGGCGGGGGACAAGTTGCCGTCGCTGCGTCAAACGGTGGCCGATTCGGGTTTGAGCCTGATGACAGTGCTTAATGCCTATCAGCTATTGGAAAGCCAAGGTGTGATTACAGCGCAGGCAAAATCTGGCTACTTAGTGGCGCCGCAGCCAGAAACCTTTCGCTATCCCGACCGTCAGCGGCAGATCTATCTCTCTGATAAAGTGGATATTAACGAGTTCGTCTTCTCTGTTTTGCAGGCGTCAAAACAGGCTGGAATAGTGCCCTTTGGCTCAGGTTTTCCCGATCCCAGTTTATTCCCCCAGCAAGCGTTGGCGCGCTCGTTAGTCAAGGTCACTCGGCACATGTCACCGTCTTTTGCCGCCGATAATTTACCGCCGGGGAATGCGGGACTGCGTAAGGCGATTTCCCAACGTTATGCCAAATTGGGCATGAGCATTTCACCCGATGAAATCATCATTACCTCGGGCGCCATGGAGGCGCTGAACTTAAGTTTAGCGACCCTAACTCAAGCGGGGGATTGGGTTGTCATTGAATCACCGACCTTTTATGGCGCGATGCAGGCGATTGAGCGGCTTAAGCTTAAGGCCATTGCGGTCGCGACGGATCCACAACAGGGCATTGATCTCGAGGCGCTAGCGGAAGTGTTAAAAACCTACCCAGTGAAAGCCTGTTGGTTGATGAGTCAACATCAAAATCCCTTAGGCTGTAGCTTGTCGGATACAAAAAAACAGGCACTTTATCAGTTACTAAACGAGCATAAAGTCAGTTTAATTGAGGATGATGTTTATCAAGAACTCTATGTCGGCTCTAGTGCACCAAGGCCAGTAAAAGCCTTCGATACCGAAGGAAGGGTGCTGCACTGCGGCTCATTTTCTAAGTCTTTGATTGCAGGTTATCGTGTCGGCTGGGTTGCTGCGGGACTGCATGCGCCGCAGTTACAACGCTTGCAAGTTATGTCGACGCTATCGACCAGTGCGCCCATGCAACTTGCCATCGCCGACTTTATTCAGTCGGCACAATATGAGCGCCATTTGAAGCAGTTACGTAAAAAGTTAGCCGATCGCAAATTGGCCATGTACCAGTTGTTGCGCGCACATCTGCCCGAGTCTGTGGGAGTTAACTTTGCACAAGGCGGCTATTTTCTCTGGTTAGCGCTGCCTGCACACATGGATGCTACACAGATTTATTCTCAGGCGATTGAGCGTGGGATCAGTATTGCTCCCGGAAATCTCTTTAGTAATCAGGTCGAGTTCCGCCATTTTATGCGCTTGAATGCCTCATACGAGTGCTCGCCAGAGATAGTCTCTGCTGTCGTAGTGCTGGCCGAACTTATCCGCAACTATTCGCGCTAGCTCGTTATGTTAGCTCGTTAGGTTACATCCGTGATGTTAGCCTGCTTTGTTGTTTGGGGTTTTCGGTCAGAAGTTAAATGCTGAGGTTAAAAAAGTTTTAGACTTCCAGATGTCTATCTGTTAGCTTGTTGAACATGCACAAATCTTGTGCAATCCTTTGAGTTCGAACAAGGACAGCACTCTGTTGAAGGAAGGCAAAATGAAGCTTGAATCACTGGCATTACACTACGGTTATGAGTCAGAAGCGACCACAAAAGCGGCCGCGGTACCTATCTATCAAACCACCTCTTATACCTTCGATGATACCCAGCATGGTGCTGATTTATTTGACTTAAAAGTCGCAGGTAACATTTATACGCGGATCATGAATCCTACTACTAGCGTGCTAGAGCAGCGTCTCGCAGCTATAGAAGGCGGCATAGGTGCACTGGCCGTGGCATCGGGTATGGCGGCGATTACCTATGCTATTCAAGCCCTGACTCAAGTTGGCGATAATATTGTCAGCACCAGTCAGCTCTATGGCGGCACTTACAATTTGTTTGCCCATACGCTGCCGCGCCAAGGCGTAGAAGTGCGTATGGCGGCCTTCGATGATTTTGAAGGCCTCGATGAGCTGATCGACGACAAAACTAAGGCCTTGTTCTGCGAATCAATTGGTAATCCCGCGGGCAATATTGTTGATTTACAACGTTTAGCCGAGATTGCCCATAAGCATGGCGTGCCTTTAATTGTCGATAATACGGTCGCAACCCCAGTGTTATGTCGCCCGTTTGAGCATGGCGCTGATATCGTGATCCACTCTTTAACCAAATACATAGGTGGCCATGGCACGACGATTGGCGGGGTGATTATCGATTCAGGCAAGTTTGATTGGGTCGCCAATAAGGAAAGATTTGCCTTACTCAACCATGCCGATCCTTCTTACCATGGCGTGGTTTATACCGAAGCCTTTGGCCCTGCTGCGTTTATTGGTCGTTGCCGTGTGGTACCGCTACGTAATACCGGCGCCGCGCTTTCACCACATAGCGCATTCTTACTGTTGCAAGGCCTTGAAACTCTAAGCCTTAGAATGGAGCGCCATTGCTCAAACGCGCTAGCATTAGCCGAATATTTGGTGTTGCATCCGGCGGTGAGTTGGGTGAACTACGGCGCGTTGCCAAGCAGCCCTTATCAGGATAATTGCCACAAGATCACTGGCGGCAAAGCCTCTGGGATCATTAGCTTTGGGATTAAAGCGGCCACGCCTGAAGAGGGTAAAATTGCCGGCGGACTTTTTATCGATGCGCTGCAGATGATTCTGCGTTTAGTGAACATCGGCGATGCGAAATCTTTGGCCTGTCACCCTGCGAGTACCACACACAGACAGCTCGATGCCGATGAACTGGCAAGGGCTGGCGTGTCTGAAGATCTTATTCGTATCTCGGTTGGGATTGAGCATATTGACGACATCATTAATGATGTGGCGCAGGCGCTCGATAAGGCACTGGTGAGCAAGTAGTTCTTATCGAATAGCCCATGTCGAATAGCTGATACCCCATCGATTTATTAAATCGTTAACAGTAAAAAGCCGCCATTGATTTAATTCGATGGCGGCTTTTTTAGTGCTTTTAAAACGATGTTAATCTTGCTGCAATCGATTTCTAGCCTTCTGGTAGAAGTAAGAAACGGTAAGTAAAATAACCCCGATCAGCATAAAGGCAATGACCTTTTGCACTAGCTCGAAGGACGCCATATCCAGTAATAGCACCTTGAGCGTCGATAGGATAAATAGCCCTGCGGCGAGGCGGATCATATCGGCATTTTGTGGTTTTAAGCTGATAAACATCAACACACTGCCATGGATAACCAATAAAATCGCGCTGAGTGGGGCGGCAATCATGCTATCAAAACTATAACTCCACATGAAGTAACTCAAGGCGAGTAACAGATGCCAACCCCACTTAAGTCCTTGTAATGGCAAGATACGTCTATGCAAGCGTATTGCTGCGCCGTGCTGCAAGATAAGCCTTGCTAGTAGTGCTAGTGATAAAAACTCGATTAACACAAACGAGGCATTATCACTATTAAGCCCGAGTGTTAGTTCAAAATGCAACATGATGGGCAACAGGGCTAAGCCTAACGTTAGGCCGTAGGCGAGATGGTAGCTTTCCTTTATTGCGGCTTGAATTTCGGCTACTGGGGTTAATTTCATGCTATGTGAGGCTTGGCCTTCAGCTCTTTTTCTTAAACTTTTTTGGATAAGCAATGCAAAATAACCACTTAAGGCTAATGCTGTCATCGCTATTCCTACTAGCTCTGACTTATTAAAACCATAAACGATTACGGCCAATACCAGTGCAAAGTAATAAGGGCTCAGTTGCCATTGTAGCTGCAGCAAGGGGCGCCATGTCTCGGGTAATTGGCGATAACTAAGCAGGGTGAAGCCCATAAACAGGGCGCCAACGGTCAGCGCCGCGAGTCCTTGCCAAGCGTGAATAAGACATAGCGAGGCTGTCATCATAACCGCTAGCCAAGTGAGGATTTTGGCCTCTATGTTCAAACTCTTATGCTTAACAAAATAGGCTAAACCTAGGCTCATAAAGGTGCTCAGCCAAAGGGCGATAGCGGTATATTCCCAATAGTTGCGGATAACTTTGGGCAGTAAAATAAGCGGCAGCAGCAAGTAACAGCAGATTTGCACGCTGTAAGCGGCTTTAGCAAATAGGGCATCTTTATAGTGGCGGCGATACCAATAATGAGCCAAGAGTAAGGCGGTAAATAACTCAATTCGTGCCAGTTTGGCCATAAGCGGCTGGGCGCTAAAGCTAAAACTGTCAGTGAGCGTTATGCCTTCAACGACTTTAAAGAGCAGCGGTAATAGCAAGATCCAAGCGGCAAATTCGCTGATAACGAGTTTGTCCTTTGCGCTTAAATACAGCAGTAATAGGCTGACCAGTGGCAAGATGGCGAGGTAGTAATCGCTGCTCAAAAGGTAAGCCGCGAGGATAATTGTCGCCACATAAAAACCGCTTAATAGTTCTTTTAGTATTCTGCAAAGCTGATGTTCTAACGCAGAAAGTGGCGCATGGGTGAATGTTAATAGTCGAATGGCAAAGATTAAGGCGGCGCAACTTAAGGCTAGCGCTATCAGCGAAAAGCCAAAGGCCGATAAAGGTGAAATCGCTAAGGCATCTAATATGCTGGATTCTAACAGTGCCATGCTATCCAGCACGCTAAACGCATTTAGCCCTAATCCCATTAGCAGTAATACATAGGCTTCGGCGCGCACTGAAACCAGCTCTTCCTTGGTGCCAATCCATAACAGTAATAAGGCTTCGAGCAGTAAGACTAAGCCGAGGAAATCATGGCTTAGTAAATACAGCGCCGCGAATCCGGCAAAACTTCCTGCAAAGACTAACAATAAGCCGCTGCGTGCTTTCTCTAAGCGGCTTTTTAGCTGCGAATAGAGGGCTGCACAAATTAGAGCATTAACCGCAAAGATTTCCCCTGCGAACTCAGTAAATTGCGTTAATTCGAATAACACAAAGGCGAGCAATGCTATTGGCAAGGCGAGTATGCGATGGCTCAGCGTATTGCTTGGTTGTTTATCTTGATGGGTAAATTGATAGGGAAATATTAGGCCGGTGATGCCGTAGAGATAAAAGGTCGCATTAATACTGATAAGCGCCAGCAGACTGCCGCCGCCAAAGTCGGTGAGTGGCAATGGCACAAAATAGCTAAAGGCTTCGATGCAGCCAATGTGCAGCAGGGCGGTGATTTCCACTAATAGCGGCCACTTTAGCTTACGACTCTGGGCTAGGGCGCCGGCACCAATAAGCAGTAAATAAGGAAGATACAGCAGCGGCGCGTAGCTTTGGGATAACAGCATCATAGGCGCGGTTGAGCCGCCGACTAAGGCGATGACGGCAATGACTTTGGCATCTAAGCGCATCGACAGGCCATAACCTGCCAGAGTGATCAATAACAGTAAGATAAAACTCGCGCTATTGGGGATGATTTCAAAATATGGCCCAATAAAGTAAGCGCAGAGAAAGTTAAGGATAAGGCCTAATCCGACTATCCCTGAACCAAAGTCCGCCATGCCCGCACGTTTTTGACGAATAAAAATCCCGCCGGCTATGATAGCGTTCGCGCTGACAAACCCGAGTAGCGCTTTGCCCAGTTCTGAAAACCAATGGTTGATTGAATATTGCAGTAAATAACCAAAGCCTAAGGTCAGGGTGATGATCCCTGCGACTGTCATCAAGAAGACTGGCCCTAATCCCTTGGCTTGATAATGATGGTAGAAGGATTTGATTTGTTCGGTAATGGCGCCAAAGGGCGCCATGATGGCCGCTAATCCTTGGGATAACAGATCATCAAATTGACTCGCCACTTGCACGCTTGCCTGTAATTTAACTTCATCACTCAGTTGTTGGCCCTGCGCCTGGTATTCGGTTTTAGCAGCTTGTTCTGCCGAGGTATTTTTGGTGTTTCTTTGCCAAGGGTCTCCTTGCACAGCATTTTGCTGCCATGGGTTGGGTTCTACAGGAACTGGCGCTACTGGAGCGGACTCAAGGATTGGCGTGTGTATCGCATGGGTTAATGTGGGCGCGTTATCGGTGGCGGGAACCACTGCCGCAATCGATGCAGCACCCGCTGTCATACTATCTGCCGCCATACTAAGACTGGTATCAGAGGCGTCTTCAGTCGCAATTTGCTGACTTAAGGTATCGAGCTTAGTTGAAAATTCTGCCAACTGGCGGCTGAGTGAAGATTGCTGCGATAAATGCAGCGACTGTAATTGTGCCAGCTCAGCTTTTAGTTGGGCGACGTCATCCTTTAACGGCATATCTCAATCCTAGTTAAGTGCCTAATTGCTGTAGAAGCTTAGTGTTTAACCATTAGTGCTTAAGAATTCGTGCTTAAGAATCTAATTGCTTAAAAAAACAGCTTAAAAACTAATAGTTTAAAAACATTTAGCGCTTAAGAATTTAAGTACTTAAGCACCTTTGCAATAGGATTGTACTTGCGGCAGGGGATTTCGGCTAGCCATAGCGAGTGTCACAAAGTGCTGATAGTGGAGTAGAACAATATTTTAGCGGGTTAAGTTTAACAAAGAGCCAGACATTGCTGGCCCTGATTAAAGTACTCATAGTGGCAGGAATTAGCGGCAGGATTATTTCTTTTGCGCCTGCAGGATCACGAATTTACCGTTGGAGGCGACTGTGGTGCAGTTTTTAAATAAACGCTGCAATTTCACATGGTAAGCCAGATGGCGGTTGCCGACGATATGTAAGATACCTCCGTCTTTTAAGCGGCGGCGAGCGTCTAAAAACATCTGCCACGCGATATGATCGGTAATGGCTTCACCTTGATGGAAGGGCGGGTTACACAGCACCAGATCCGGTTGCACTTCTTCTGGCAGATGCGTCATGCAGTCGTCCCAATAGAAGTGGCCTTTATCTGCAGGCAATTGATTACGTGCCCAGTTTGCCTTGGCTGATGCGACCGCCATTTCGGAATCGTCGATAAAGTGGATATCAGCTTCAGGGAATAACTGAGCGGTTCGCAGTCCCAGCACGCCATTGCCACAGCCGAGATCGACAATCGACTTGAAATCCCCTTTCGGCAAATTTTCGAGCATGATGCGTGCGCCAATATCGAGTTTGTTGGCGGCAAACACATTACTTAAGTTGCTGATCTCAAGTTGATATTCAGGTACGGCCCAAGTCACTTCTTTGGCTAATGGTCTTGGTTTGCCATCACTGACACAGGTAATTACTCGGGTGTTTTTCCACGCTAAACTAGCGCTTGCTGGACCTAAATGCTTAGCAAAGACATCGAGCAAGGCGCCATTAATCGATTTGGCTTTGGCTGCCACTAATATGCGAGTGCCAGCGGGTAACACTTGCGATAAGCGTGTTAGCTGGTGGGCAAAGTAGCTTAAGTTCTTAGGCAACTTCATCAATACTAAGGCTAAGTTTTCTGGCAAGGTATCGCGGCTGGTAAACCATTGCAGATTATCCAGCAGCAACTGATTGCGGCCATGGTTTTGTTCTGTGCCTAAAAAGCTGGTTCTGGCATCGGTTTCAACACACAGTGGCCAACTTGGATTCAGTTTCGATACACCACAGCTTAAGGCGCCGAAACTGTCGTTGATAATGGCGGTTGGCACGGCGGCTTGCTCTGACTCAATAAGGCTTTTGAGTAAGTGTTCATCGGCGGCATCCCAAGCTTGAAGATTAGATTCCTGCTGAGCTGGATACCGTAAAAGTTCGAGTTCAACACCCGCTACTGAAAATTGTGTTGTCATGTGCCACACTGCGCCAATAAATTAAGGCGCAGATTATCGCAGATTTCATGGCGCAGTGCGACGGCTCTGCATTAAGGGTTAATGTATAGCCCTAATATATAGCCCTAATGTATCGTCCTAAATGCAGCCCTGCTGTGGACGAAGCGGTAATTAAACGGCCGGATAGGAGAGGGTGGTGAACAAGCAAGATGATGCCAAAGGTAATAATCAGCGTGACCAGAGTGACAATCAAGGTGGCGGCCAAAGGGTTGACTTGTTTTCTGAACTTGAACTTGAGCTTGATGCCGCTGTGGATCCTGATTTGCAGTTAAGTTTGAGCATGGCCGAACAAGGTTCGAAAAAAGCTGAGCAACCCACACCGCCCATCACCTTAGTGCGGGGTTATCTTAATGCTGAGCAGCAAGCGGCGCTGATGAAAGAAGCACAGACTTATCCCTTAAGTCGCCCTGAAATCCAAGTCTTCGGTCAGTTTCACGCGATTCCCCGCCAGCAAGTGTGGTTTGGCGACTCGGGCTGCGACTATTTATATTCAGGACTGTTTATCCGCGCTTTACCTTGGCCTAAATATGCCCATAAGTTGAGGGAAAAGTTAACGCGGGATTATGGATTGACCAGCAATGGGGTATTAGTCAATCGCTACGCAGATGGTAAAGATTGCATGGGAGCCCACAGCGATGATGAACCAGAAATTGCCCATGGTAGCCATATTGCGTCTATTACCTTAGGCGCCACGCGGGATTTTGTGCTTAAGCATAAACACAGCAAAACCAAGTACTGCATCAGTTTGCACAGCGGCGATCTGCTGATCATGCATTGGCCCATGCAAAACGATTGGTTACACAGCTTACCTAAACGCTTGAAAATAAAAGAGCCCCGCTGGAACTACACCTTTAGACAACTCATCGTTAATTTCCATGGCTAAATGCCCGTTGTTAAATGCCCGTTGTTAAATGCCTACTGCTAACTGCCTACTGTTAACTGCTTGTTGCAGCTGACTGCCTGCCAAATAAGGTGAGATATAATGTGGTCGCAGAGCAGCAAACCGAATAAGTGAATTTGATCTTTTCCAACTGAAGCAGTACTCTGCGGCCACTGGATTTCACCATTCTGAGACTCGAATATGTCCAATACTCATGCGCAGGGCACAGTGGCTAACACTATCACGCAGAAGTTAACCGAAGGCTTCTCGCCGACGCACTTAGAAGTGATCAACGAAAGTAATCGTCACCATGTACCACCGAATTCAGAAACCCATTTCAAAGTAGTGCTCGTGAGCGAGCAGTTTGATGGTTTACGCCTCTTAGCCCGTCATCGATTGGTTAACACTCACTTAGCCCATGAGCTAGCTAATGGCGTGCATGCCTTGTCAATTCACACTTTCACTCAAAGTGAATGGGATGCGAATGCACAAGTGCCTAATACGCCAAATTGTCGCGGTTAATTAAAAATTATTGCAGTTAATCAATAGACTAATTAATCAGCTCTACAAAGTTAATTAGCTTAGATCCCAAGGCCACTCCTCATCGAGTGGCTTTTTGTTTTAGGTCAAACTAAGGCCATTTTCTGGTTTCCTTGCCCGAGTTTCTGGTTTCCCTATAGGCGTTTCTGTGTTAACAATATGTTCTATTTTAAGGGTTTGGGTGATGCGATTGCGGAGCTCTGTCCTGAGAGCATGTTCACGTCTGTTAGAACCATGGGCTCGTTTGATGTCAGGGAGAGTATTAAAAATGCGTAAGTTTGGGAGTGTCCTCATCTTAATGCTGCTGATGGGGCTGAGCGGTTGTAACCCCGCAGCCAGTGACGCGCAAAGCGTAGCCGTTTCCCATGCCGCAACGGATGACCCCCAAGCTACTCCCGCTATTGAATGGCGCCTTGCGACCTCTTGGCCCAAAAACTTCCCCGGTTTAGGTATGGCTCCAGAACGCTTTGCCCATTTAGTCAATGACATGTCTAACGGTCGGTTAAAGATCCACGTTTATGGCGCGGGTGAGTTAATGCCAGCGTTTGCCGTATTTGATGGTGTGAGTCAGGGCAAAATTCAAATGGCCCATGCCGCCTCTTATTATTGGAAAGGCAAGGCACCCGCGGCGCAGTTTTTTTCATCGATTCCCTTTGGTATGACGGCGCAAGAAATGAACGGCTGGCTTCACTACGGCGGTGGCATGGCGTTGTGGGATGAAGTGTATCGCCCCTTTGGCATCATTCCCCTCGCGGGTGGCAATACGGGCATGCAAATGGGCGGCTGGTTCAATAAACCGATTAATACGATTGCCGATTTTAAGGGACTGAAGATCCGTATGCCGGGCTTGGGCGGCGAAGTATTAAAGCGTGTCGGCGCTATTCCTGTGAATATGGCGGGGCGTGAACTCTATGGTGCATTGCAAACAGGCTCGATTGATGCGGCTGAGTGGGTGGGGCCATTGAACGACCTTGCTTTCGGTTTACATAAAGTGGCGAAGTACTACTATTACCCTGGTTGGCATGAGCCGGGTTCTAATATGGAATTCTTGATTAATAAAGCCGCCTTCGAGAGTTTACCTCAAGATTTACAAGCCATAGTTAAAGTCGCGGCGAGAGCCATTAATCAAGATATGCTCGATGAATACACAACCCGAAACGTGGCCGCCCTTGAAACCTTAGTGAATGATGAAGGGGTGGTGCTTGAGGCATTTCCACCGAAAGTGTTGTTGGAACTTGAGAAAATCTCTAAACAAGTGATTGAAGAGCAAGCCAATCAAGATCCCTTAATGCGCAAAGTGTACGCCGCCTATCACGCCTACGAGCAAGGTGTGCGCCAGTATCATAAAATATCTGAGGATGCTTACAGCCAACAGCGACAACACTAAATGCGTGCTGTTTTTAGCACTCACAGTCACATTAACAGCTGATTTATATGAGATGATTTCATCTTAAATTATCTTGTTATCGGCGTAATTCATTTGGTGTTATGCTTGCAAGCCATAAATAGACAGTTACAGTGGCGTTGATGTCGCCCTGAGAATTTGGAGATCCCTATGCCATTACTTGATAGCTTTACCGTCGATCATACTCGAATGAATGCCCCAGCAGTTCGTGTTGCTAAGCACATGAGCACGCCAAAGGGCGATGCGATTACGGTATTTGATCTACGTTTTTGCGCACCGAATAAAGATATTCTCAGTGAGCGTGGTATTCACACTCTGGAGCATTTATTCGCTGGCTTTATGCGTGACCATTTAAATGGTAGCAATGTTGAGATCATCGATATTTCGCCAATGGGATGTCGTACCGGCTTTTATATGAGTTTGATTGGTGAGCCGACTGAGCGCCAAGTGGCCGATGCGTGGTTAGCTGCGATGGAAGATGTGCTTAAAGTGGTTGAGCAGTCTGAAATCCCTGAGCTGAACGAATACCAATGTGGTACGTATGAGATGCATTCATTAGAGCAGGCACAAGATATCGCCCGTAATATTATTGCGGCTGGCGTAAGTGTGAATCGCAATGATGATTTGAAATTAAGCGACGAAATTCTAGGTAATCTGTAACGGTTTGCACTCTTACTTGTATAAGAGTGCCTAGCCAGTAAATTCAGTTTCCTGAAGTTAATGAGAGAAAGCGACGAGAGTCGCTTTTTTTTTCAAACAAATTCAGCTATTTTACAAGTTAATAACAAAAACACCGTACGCTAACAAAATTTTTGGGAGCTTGGTATGCCTAGTCGTTACTTCACAGTATCACTCTGTGCAATTTCTGTATCTCTTGCCTGTTCTAACACAACGTTCGCCGATGATTTCCACAGTCAAATGCTTGAACTGAACCAGTTCAATGACACATTCCACTCCACTGCTGACAGTTTAGCGTTAGGCCAGTTAACGGCTTTGACGGTTTTACCTGCAGATCTTAACGGAAATCCAGCAAGCATTAGTATGCGCAGCGCGAGTCAAGGCGTGGCCGTATTGCAAGATAGAGTGTATTTCTCACCTGCGCCTTATTCTGCACCGCAATTACAACTATTACCCAATCTGCTGCAACAACAGAGTGTCACTGTCACGCCAATGGCGAATATGGCTGTCGGTGGGCAAGGGGCGTTTGGGGTGGTGAGTTATCAAACCTTACCTGTGGCCGAGCAAGCGGAAAACAGTAAGGTGACGCTCGAAGGCAATACCGACTCAGACTACAGTGTCGATGTGAATTGGGGCGTGAAGCAAAAAGAATACGGCATGATACTCGCGGTTAACTACAGCGATGGTAGCGGCGCCGATCACTTACTCAATGGTCAAGATACTGACCGCCAAACCACTGATATCTTATTTAAAATCAACGCCGCGAGTTTACTCGGCGCCAGAAGTCCACAGGTGACTGAGTTTACCTACCAGTTCCTCGATGATGATAGCTATCGCTCCCAACTCGGCTTAACGCAGGCCGATTGGCAACAAGACCCGATGAGTTTGTATTCGGCCACAGCTGGAGATAAGCATCAAGGGCGACACCATAAGTATCAACTGTCGCACCAAGTTGCGCTTAGTGGTGGGCATAAGGTCATCACGGACTTTTACTATCAATCCTATTCGCAGCAATTAAATCAACTCAATCAATTTGATGGGCAAATGCTCGATGCCCAGAGTTTCGCTGCGCTGGCCGCATTTGAACGGCAGCCGACAGTCGATGGCGTCGCGGTCGCCTCCTTACAACAAGACAATGATTTCAGCTCCTTTGGGGTACAAACTGAGTCCGTGAATCAGTATGGCGCCCATCAAATTAGCTATAGCGCTCGTTATCATACGGATAAAGCCGAGATGCACCTTGGCGATCAGCAGAGTCTATGGCAGCAGGACTTGAGTGTAGTGAGTGAAGCACCCAATGCGCTGTTGGCTTATACCGATGATGCGACGGCATTCACTTCGGCCATCGACTCCTTGTTTAATTGGGACGGATTGCAGCTCAAACTCGCGCTCGCCTATGAAAAAGTGGACGTCAATCGCAAGGTCAATTTAGCCTACGCCGGACTCGAAGCGGCAGATTTTTCCGACAGCGATTGGATGCCACAACTTGGCGTTTTATATCATGCTGGAGATTGGCGCTTTAGTACGGATATTCGACGTTCATGGACCGCCGCGAGTGCAGGGAATCTTGAGCAAGAGGCACAAGTGTCGCTGCAATATCAAGTCAGCGCCCAATATGTCAGCGAGCGTTTTAGTGCAGACATCAAAACCTATGTCCAAGATTTTGATAATCTGCATGTCAATTGCGATGCGTATACCCAATGTGCCGACAGTCGATTGTGGGTTCAAGGCAATGTCGTGGATGTGCTGACCAAAGGAGTTGAGCTAAATCTTGGCTATCAGTGGGAACTGGGCAGCGTGCAGTTACCTTTAGCCTTGAATTATCAGTATTCGAATGCTGAGTATCAAACCAATAGCTGCAATGAAATCCAAGGCTGCGTCGTGGCTGGCGATAGGGTGGCTTGGTTACCCAAGCAGCAACTGCAGTTGAGTGCAGGGATGAAATATGACGAATATGAACTGCATGCGAATGTCTTTTATCAATCGAAGCGCGAAATGGGCCAATTTGGCGCCGAATTACAGCCTGTCGCCGCACAATGGCGGGTAGATTTAGCGGCGAATTATCATTTTAACCGTCACCATGAGATTTATTTTCGGATAGAAAACCTCTTAGATGAGACATTAGTCACAACAGCATCAAATAGCGGAATTCGATCGGAAAATGGACGTATTAGCTATTTAGGTTATCAATGGCGCTTTTAAGTTGAATTTTATTTCGTTTGAATTTAAATCAATTGAAACAAATAAGATCGATTTAAGCCGTGTTTAGTGGATGTTTCGACTTTTTGCTAAATTAAATCTTTAATTATTAATGCTATAGTACCCAGTGGCCGTAATATTCTCTCTTTCTGATCAGTCACTAGGTCGGAAGGTGAACGCCGTAGCGCATGATTCTTTTCAATCCGTATTTTAGGTTTGAAATCACCTATAATTTTCGTGGCGATGCCAAGTCAATTGGGGTAAAATGCGCGCGACCAGCGTGATTGCGATCGCATTTCTGTGATAAATCTGCGCTAGCTCAATGCAGTAGGTTTTGTTTAAAACCTAAGTATTTAGCAGGAACGCGGCGCATTGTCTTTCCTTCAAACGTAGTGCTTGTGGATATGATTACAATTAAGAAAGGATTGGAACTGCCTATAGCAGGCGGACCAGAGCAAGTTATCCATAATGGCCCAGCCATTAAACATGTAGCTACTTTGGGTGAAGAGTATATTGGCTTACGTCCAACGATGAAAATCAAAGTGGGCGATAAAGTACAAAAAGGCCAGGTTCTTTTTGAAGATAAGAAGAATTTAGGCGTTAAATATACGGCTTTAGCCAGTGGTACTATATTAGACATTAACCGGGGCGCCCAGCGTGTTCTGCAGTCTGTTGTCATTGAAGTGGAAGGAAACGAAAGCGTTGCCTTTGCTAAATATGATGCCACTGCACTCGATACGCTCGACTCGCAGTTAGTCCGTGACAATCTGATCGAATCAGGTTTATGGACTGCTTTGCGTACTCGTCCTTTTAGCAAAGTTCCTGCTGTAGACTCTTCTGCTGCTGGTATTTTTGTAACCGCAATAGATACTCAACCTCTTGCCGCTGATCCCGTTGTGGTGATCCGTGAGCATAAAGAAGATTTTGCTAATGGTCTTAAGGTCTTAGCAAGACTTACTGACGGTAAAGTTTACCTTTGTAAAGCGCCTGGCGCTGATATTCCTGCCGCAAACTCCCAAGTTGAAGAATTTGCTGGTGTGCACCCTGCAGGATTAGTCGGTACTCATATTCACTTCTTATTGTCTGCCTCTGCAAAACGTACCGTTTGGCATATTGGTTACCAAGATGTAATAGCAATTGGTCAGCTATTTACGACGGGTGAACTCAATACCGAACGTGTTATTGCGATCGCAGGCCCTAAAGCGGCTAAGCCAAGACTCGTACGCACTGTTGTGGGCGCGAGCATGACTGAATTAACCGCAGGTGAAGCCTTAGATGGCAATGTTCGTCTGATTTCAGGCTCTGTTCTGAATGGTCGTACAGCCGTTGGCCCACAAGGGTATTTAGGTCGTTACCATGTTCAAGTAAGTCTGTTAGAAGAAGGTACAGAGAAAGAATTTTTAGGCTGGGTATTACCAGGCTCAGACAAATATTCTATCACTCGTGCATTCTTAGGACATCTTGCTCCTTCTCGTCTGTTCAGTATGACGACCAGTACAGGTGGTTCAGACCGCGCTATGGTGCCAATTGGTAACTATGAGCGTGTAATGCCATTGGACATTCTTCCTACTATGTTGTTGCGTGACTTGATTTCAGGTGACTTTGACGGTGCTGCTACTTTAGGCGCGTTAGAGTTAGATGAAGAAGATCTCGCACTGTGTACGTTCGTATGTCCAGGCAAGTATGACTACGGTTCATATCTGCGTGACTGTTTAGATACGATCGAGAGGGAAGGCTAATGAGCTTGAAAGATTTTTTCGAACGTATTGAACCCGACTTTGAAAAAGGCGGTAAATACGAAAAGTTTTATGCCCTATTCGAAGCGGCATACACAATTTTTTATACCCCAGGTAAAGTGAACAAGGGCAAAACCCACGTTCGCGATAACCTCGACCTAAAACGTATGATGATTACGGTTTGGGCTTGTGCTTTCCCAGCGATGTTCGTGGGTATGTACAACGTAGGGTTACAAGCTCAATTAGCTTTAGTGGCTGGTTTTGCTACCCCTGACGTATGGCAAGTGAGCTTGTTCAGCATGTTCGGTACCGAACTGACGGCAAACTCCGGCTGGCCTGCGCTAATGTGGTATGGCGCCTGTTTCTTCCTACCTATCTACGCGGTGACCTTCGCCGTCGGTGGTATCTGGGAAGTGCTGTTTGCCTCTATCCGCGGTCATGAAGTCAACGAAGGTTTCTTCGTTACCTCTATCCTGTTCGCTTTAACGCTGCCAGCAACTATCCCATTATGGATGGTGGCGCTGGGTATCACCTTCGGTGTGGTCGTGGCGAAAGAAGTGTTCGGTGGTACAGGGCGTAACTTCTTAAACCCAGCACTAGCGGGTCGTGCCTTCCTGTTCTTCGCTTATCCGTTGAACATGTCGGGTGATACCTCATGGGTTGTGGCTGACGGCTACTCAGGTGCGACGGCACTGAGCCAAGCTGCTGCGGGCACATTAGATTACGCAATTAACCAAAACTGGTGGGATTCGTTCTTCGGTTTCATTCCAGGTTCAGTGGGTGAAGTGTCTACATTAGCGATTCTGTTAGGTGGTTTGGTCATCATCTACACGCGTATCGCTTCATGGCGCATCGTTGGCGGTGTAATGGTCGGTATGATTGCCATTTCTACTCTGCTGAACGTTGTCGGTAGCGACACTAACCCAATGTTTGCAATGCCTTGGTACTGGCACTTAGTGTTAGGTGGTTTTGCGTTTGGCATGATGTTTATGGCGACAGACCCAGTGTCAGCGTCATTCACTAACCAAGCTAAATGGGCATACGGTATCTTGATCGGTGCAATGGCTGTGTTTATCCGCGTGATTAACCCTGCATTCCCTGAAGGCATGATGTTGGCAATTTTGTTTGCTAACTTGTTCGCGCCATTGTTCGACCACTTCGTGGTTCAGGCAAATATCAAGCGGAGGATTGCCCGTGGCTAGTAATAAAGATTCGTTCGGCAGAACCTTATTTATCGTCGTTGGCCTATGTCTAATTTGTGCGATATTTGTGTCTACTGCAGCAGTGTTACTGAGACCGACTCAAGCAGAAAATAAACTGCTCGATAAGCAAAAGTACATTCTGGAAGCCGCTGGTCTTATCGATACTAAAGCTGGCAAGGTCACCAAAGCGCAAATTCTGGATACATACGGCAAACACATCGAAGCTAAACTGGTCGATTTGAAAACGGGTGCTTGGGTTGATGGTGTTGATGCTGACACTTATGATCAACGTAAAGCGTCTCGTGATGTGAAAACCTCATTTGTACCTGAGAACGACATTGCTTCTGTGAAACGCGTAGCGGATAACGCTGTGGTTTACCTCGTTCGTGATGAACAAGGTAAATTGACCAGTGTGATTCTGCCAATCCATGGTTATGGCCTTTGGTCTACTATGTATGCCTTCCTTGCTATGGATGCTGACCTAAACACAGTGCAAAGCTTAGTCTACTACGAGCAAGGCGAAACGCCGGGCTTAGGTGGCGAAGTGCAAAATGCTCAGTGGAAAGCGAAATGGCATGGCAAAAAGTTATTTGATGAGCAAGGTAAACTCGCTATCAGCGTAACGAAAAACCCAGCTGTTGCTAGCACTGAATACGGTGTAGACGCATTATCTGGCGCAACCTTAACGAGTAACGGTGTGCAACATTCACTGACATTCTGGTTAGGGAAAGAAGGTTTTGCGAGTTTCATTGAAAAAGCACGCAATGGAGGTCTCAACTAATGTCTGACGCTAAAGAACTGAAACAGGTTCTGACCGGACCTATAGTCAACAACAACCCGATTGCTTTACAAGTACTTGGTGTATGTAGTGCATTAGCGGTAACGAGCAAGCTCGAAACTGCACTGGTAATGGCGTTGGCGTTAACTGCGGTAACAGCGTTTTCGAACCTGTTTATCTCAATGATCCGTAATCATATTCCAAGCAGTGTGCGTATTATCGTACAGATGACCATTATTGCCTCTTTGGTAATCGTGGTTGACCAATTGCTGCAGGCTTATGCTTATCAGATCTCTAAGCAGTTGTCGGTATTCGTCGGTCTGATTATTACGAACTGTATCGTAATGGGTCGTGCCGAAGCTTACGCGATGAAAACACCGCCAATGATGAGCTTTATGGATGGTATCGGTAACGGTTTAGGTTACGGTGCAATTCTGTTAGCTGTTGGCTTCGTACGTGAACTGTTTGGTAACGGTTCTCTGTTCGGTGTTGAAATCCTGCACAAGATCTCTGATGGCGGCTGGTACCAACCAAACGGTCTGCTACTACTGCCTCCGAGTGCGTTCTTCCTGATCGGTGTTTTGATTTGGATTATTCGTACCTATAAGCCAGAGCAAGTTGAAGCAAAAGGGTAAGTGCGATGGAACATTATATTAGCCTGTTAATTCGCTCTGTTTTCATTGAAAACATGGCACTGGCCTTCTTCCTAGGTATGTGTACTTTCTTGGCTGTGTCTAAGAAAGTCACCACAGCCATGGGCCTAGGGATTGCGGTAGTTGTAGTGTTAACTATCTCTGTCCCAGCAAACCAAGTTATCTATCAAGGGCTGCTAGCTCCTGGTGCACTTGCTTGGGCTGGCGCACCTGAAGCTGATTTAAGCTTCTTGAAATTCATTACCTTTATCGGTGTGATTGCGGCTTTGGTTCAAATTCTGGAAATGGCACTGGACAAGTACTTTCCACCTTTGTACAACGCATTAGGTATTTTCTTACCTTTGATCACAGTGAACTGCGCGATTTTCGGTGCGGTATCATTCATGGTTGAGCGTGACTACAAGTTAGGCGAAAGTGTGGTGTTTGGTTTCGGCTCAGGAGTGGGTTGGGCATTAGCTATCGTATTGATGGCCGGTATCCGTGAGAAGCTGAAGTATGCCGACGTGCCTAACGGCCTACGTGGTTTAGGTATTACCTTTATCACCGCTGGTTTGATGGCCTTAGGTTTCATGTCGTTTTCTGGTGTGTCTCTGTAAGAGACACATAACGGCTTCTTGAATTGGACCTTCTAAGGATAAGTTAATGGATATTCTTGGTATTTTTAAATCTACTCCGCTCGAGGTTTACCTCGGTGTGAGTATGTTTACTGCTATCGTCCTCATCTTGGTATTAGTGATTTTATTCGCTAAGTCTAAGTTAGTGGCTAGCGGTGACATCACGATCGGCATTAATGACGATCCTGAAAAAGCAATTACAACCGGTGCTGGCGGTAAGTTGTTAGGCGTTTTGGCTAACAGCGGTATCTTCGTATCGAGTGCGTGTGGTGGCGGTGGCTCATGTGGCCAATGTCGCGTGGTGATTAAGTCTGGCGGCGGCGATATTCTGCCAACAGAACTTGACCACATTAGCAAAGGTGATGCCCGTAAAGGCTGTCGTCTTTCTTGTCAGGTTAACGTTAAGAACGATATGGAAATCGAGCTTGACGAAGAAATCTTCGGTATCAAGAAATGGGAATGTGAAGTTATCTCTAACGATAACAAAGCCACTTTCATTAAAGAACTGAAGCTGCAAATTCCTGATGGCGAATCTGTACCATTCCGTGCTGGCGGTTATATTCAAATCGAAGCACCTGCTCACCATGTTAAATATGCAGATTTCGACGTACCTGCACAATACCGTGGCGACTGGGAGCACTTCGGTTTCTTCAATCTTGAATCTAAGGTTGATGAAGAAACTATCCGTGCATACTCAATGGCTAACTACCCAGAAGAGTTCGGTATTATCATGCTGAACGTGCGTATTGCTACGCCTCCACCACGTAACCTGACTCTGCCTTGCGGTAAGATGTCATCTTATATTTGGAGCTTAAAAGCTGGCGATAAAGTGACAATTTCTGGCCCATTCGGTGAATTCTTCGCGAAAGATACCGATGCAGAAATGGTGTTTATTGGCGGTGGTGCTGGTATGGCGCCAATGCGTTCACATATCTTCGACCAACTGAAGCGTCTTCAGTCTAAACGTAAGATGAGCTTCTGGTACGGTGCACGTTCTAAGCGTGAAATGTTCTACGTAGAAGACTTCGACGGCCTCGCGGCTGAGAATGATAACTTCGTATGGCATGTGGCACTTTCAGATCCTCAACCAGAGGATAACTGGGATGGTTACACAGGTTTTATTCATAACGTATTGTATGAAAACTATCTGAAAAACCATGATGCACCAGAAGATTGTGAGTTCTACATGTGTGGACCTCCAATGATGAACGCTGCCGTAATTGGTATGTTGAAAAATCTTGGTGTCGAAGACGAAAACATCCTGTTGGATGACTTCGGCGGCTAATGTTCATTAGTCCTAGATAGAAAAGTTGCAGATGTTGAGGATAATCTCTCATCTGCAACTTTTGCATTTAAGGGCCCAAATAAGAGTAGTAGGTCACTATGTTTCAGACCTTAAAGATCAATACCTCAGTACTAAAGCATTCATTTAACTGGCTAGTCCTCGTAGGGCTGGCCTTTTTTGTTTCAGCCTGTTCTAAGCAGAACGAAGTCATTTCGTTAGCGGGCAGCACTATGGGAACGACTTACCATATTAAAGTCGTGCCGAATGAGCAGATGCCGACAGCGCAGTTACTTCAAGCGGAAATTGATTTAGCCCTTGAGCTAGTCAATGACCAGATGTCGACATATCGCCCTGATTCAGAGTTATCCCGTTTCAACCAGTTGCCATTGGAGCAAAGCGTTGAAGTCTCACCGGATACCATCAAAGTGGTGCAAGAGGGAGTACGTTTATATCAAGTGACGGATAAGGCACTTGATATTACCTTAGGTCCTTTAGTTAACCTGTGGGGATTTGGGCCAGATAAGCGTCCAACAAGGGTCCCGAGTCAGGCCGATATTGATGCGGCAAAAGCCAAAACCGGTATTAGTGAACTTTCCATTGAAGGTAACCGTCTAACTAAGCACAACGCCCATTTATACGTAGACCTATCGTCGATTGCCAAAGGGTTTGGGGTTGATAAAGTGGCTTCCATTCTTGATAAATACCACGCGACTGGGTATTTAGTTGAAATTGGTGGTGAGCTCAGCATTAAAGGTGCTAAAGGCGATGGTAGCTCTTGGCGCGTTGCCATAGAGCAACCAACCGATGACGGTTCTGAAGCCGTACAGCAGGTTATCTCACCAGGTACTATGGCGATGGCGACCTCGGGCGATTATCGTAATTATTATGAGGAAGACGGCCAACGTTTTTCCCATATAATTGATCCGCGTACCGGTTTGCCGATAAATCATAAGCTAGCATCCGTGACCGTATTGCATCAAAATTGTATGACGGCCGACGGTTTTGCAACGGCTATGATGGTTTTGGGCACAGAAGCATCATTGGAGCTTGCCAAGAAGGAACACTTGGCGATAATGCTTATCGAAAAGCAAGGCGACGGATTTAAGGTCTACTATAGCGACGCCTTCAAGCCTTTCCTTATTTAGTTTTTGGAGTAAACCATGACCTCTTTTATCGCGGCATTTGTGATTTTGTTATTATTCTTTTTGCTCATGTCGATTGGTTATCTCATCAAGCACAAAGCCGTTGAAGGAAGTTGTGGCGGTTTAGGTGTTCTAGGGATTGAGAAAGCGTGCGATTGTGATGACCCTTGTGACAAACGTAAACGTCGTATGGCCGCTGAAGAAGCGCGTCGTGAGAAGTTAACAAAAGACCGTATTATCTAACATTCTCTACATCGTCTGTTTCGACAATAGCCTCCCATCTGGAGGCTATTTTTTTGCCTGAAACATATCAGCCTAGATGATTCACTTAAATTTATCCTTGGGATATGAGGGAGATAGCGCGCTAATCTAAGCGGAAATGAGAATGGTTGTTATCATTAAGTAGGTGAAATATAAAGATAATTTGAGTTAGCTGCTGAATTGTACTAGGCTAGAAGCTTGATTTAGATCAATCTTTTCACGCTTACCAAGGATAGTAACTTATGAAAGGTCATCCTAAAGTGGTTGGGCAACTGAATCGGGTGCTTACCTGTGAGTTGACCGCCATCAATCAATATTTTCTCCATGCCCGCATGTTTAAGCACTGGGGCCTTGAGAAGCTAAATCACGTCGAATACAAAAAATCCATCCAAGATATGAAGCACGCCGATAAGCTCATCGAGCGCGTACTGTTTTTGGAAGGCCTGCCAAATCTGCAGCAACTCGAGAAACTTCGCATTGGTGAACATAGCCAAGAAATGCTTGACTGCGATCTGGCCATGGTGCAAGAGCAGCTTACATTGCTGCGTGATGCGATTAACCTATGTGAAGCCGAGCAAGACTATGTGAGCCGCGATCTGCTGGAAGACATTCTCGAAGACGAGGAAGAGCATTTAGATTGGCTCGAGTCGCAGCAAGAGCTCATTACGCTAACCGGTATTCAAAATTATCTACAATCGCAAATTAGCGACCAATAGGAGCGGGATATGAAAGGCGATAAAGACGTCATCGATGCGTTAAATCGACTCCTAACGGGAGAACTCTCGGCAATGGATCAATATTTTGTCCATGCCCACATGTACGAAGATTGGGGCTTGAATGAACTCTATGAGCGTATCGCCCATGAGTCCGATGATGAAAAAGCCCATGCGGCCAAATTAGTACAGCGTATTTTATTCCTCGAAGGGACGCCCAATGTTGCCGCCCGTGAGGCGTTGAACATAGGTAAAGATGTGGAAGAGATGCTGCGTAATGATCTCGCCTACGAGTACAAGGTCGCGGACGATTTGCGCCAAGTGATTGCCCTGTGTGAGCAGAAGCAAGATTACCAAACCCGCGAAATCCTCGAAGTGTTACTCGACGATACTGAGTCGGACCACATGTATTGGCTCGAAAAACAACTCGGACTTATCGACCGTGTCGGGCTGCAAAACTACCTGCAAACTAAGATGTAATCGCTAAATCAAGATCAGCGAGGCTAACTCGCTGATCTTATTTCTACCGCTTCCTATTTTTCGAATCCCTATATAGTCTATCTGACTGTAAAACTTTGCCTCTACAAACTCATCCTCTGCAATCCGCCTTAAATTTAGCGAATCCTGTTATACGTTCAATATCCTTTCTTTACAAATACTTATTTACGTTTTTCATGGTGATTTCATCTGTTGTTAACAGGTAAAAATTGTTACCGTGTAAAACTATTTTTGCGAGCCATATTGTTAAGTTGTTGGTCAGCCAGACGGGAAGATTGATGGGATATATGAAACGTTCTCTAAGTTTGCAGTTAGTGGTTACTATCGTTGGTGCGCTTGCTGTACTGCTTACCTTAGTCGCCGCTTTGTTGGTGACGAAAGAAAGTGATAACACGCGAAAGCAGGTCGATGCGGATATTTCGGCGTTAGTTGCCTTAAAAGCCAATGAGATTAGCGGTTACTTTATTGCTAAGGGCCAAGTGATCCATTCAGTGTTTGCCGAGCCGGGTTTAGTGAAGTGGTTTACTCAGTATCACGCCCGTGGCAGTCACCTCGCGGCTGATCGCCAGTACAAAGACATTATTGGTTACTTTAAGTCTTTCTCTGATAGAGATAGCGATGTTAAGTCGGTGTTTTTTGGCTCGGCCAATACCTTCGAGTACTTTGACCTCAATGGCCGTTTCGATGGCGATCCAGATTACTACACCAACAAACGACCTTGGTGGCAGGAAGCGATCGATCAAGCCGGGCTCTTTGTTGGCGATCCAGCGGTCGATGCGAACGATGGTTCAATTTCTGCCACGGTTAAAACCCCCGTTTATGCGGCGAATGGTGAGCTGATTGGCATTGGCGGCATGGATATCTTGATTGATACCATTGGTAAATCCCTGCTGGCACCGATTAAATACCGTGATTTTGGCCAAGCTTTCTTAATGACAGACGAAGGCAAGTTAGTGTATTTCCCTGGTTTTTCCGAGCGTTTCCCGCCGGGCTCCTTGGCGAATCAAGTGGATACTCAGTTTAAGGACACATCAGGATTTTCGGAATTACGACAACAGATGCAAAGGGAAGCGCAAGGGTTTGCTAATGTTACATTTAATGGCGTTCCCCAGCGGGTGAGCTTTGTGACTGTGGGCGGCGATTATCCCAAACAAAAGTGGCACTTAGCCTTTATGTTGCCTCACGAAGTGATTGAAGCACCAGTGACCGCTGCGTTCTGGAGTGCCAGTATGGTTGCCATAGGCATCATGCTGCTAATGGGCGTGACGGTATGGTTGATGTTGCTGCCCTTTAGACGTCAGTTAGCTAAGTTATTGGATGCGATGGAAGATATCGCCGAAGGTGACAGTGATTTATCAAAACGTATTCTGATGGATCGGGAAGATGAGTTAGGCAAACTTGGCGATGCCTTTAACCGCTTTGCCGAGAAAGTGCAGCACATGTTGTTGGATACGCGCAGCTTAACCCAAGAGGTTGGCACGGGCGTTATTGATGCGCGGCAGATCTGCGACTTAGCCGTGTCGTCGGTCTCATCGCAGAAGCAGCAGATAGATACGGTTGCTACCGCCGCAACGCAAATGGCGCAAACCAGTCAAGAAATGGCTGTCAGTGCCCAGCGCGCCAATGATTTTGCCCAGAAGGCGCAAACTCAAGCCCACGATGGTACACAGATTGTTTCCCGTGCGACCGAAGGGATGAAAGCGCTGTCGCAACAAGTGATTGCGGCGGCGAAAGTGATTAAACACTTACGCAATAGCTCAGAGCAAATCGGTGAAGTCTTGAGCGTGATCCGTAACATTGCCGAACAAACCAATCTATTGGCATTGAATGCGGCGATTGAAGCGGCGCGTGCGGGTGAGCAAGGCCGTGGCTTTGCTGTGGTGGCAGACGAAGTGCGCACGTTGGCATCGCGTACCCAAGATTCTACCGCTAACATTCAAGGCATTATCCAAACCTTGCAACAAAGCGCATTGCAGGCTGAGCAAGTGATGGAATCGGGCGTTGAGCAAGCGAAAGCGGGGCAAGAGCTAACGACTCAGGTCGAAGCGGCACTGAATGATATTGCGACGGCGATTATGTCAATCCAACAGCAAACGGTTGAAATAACCGTAGCAATCGATCAGCAAGCCTTGGCGGCCGAGGAAGTGGCGCTCAATGTCGATAATGTGCGGGGGTTGTCGGATCAGTCTTTGCTTTCGAGTCAGGACTTGTCGCAAAGCTTGCAAGGCTTTGAAGATATGACCCGCGCACTTACTCGCAATATCGGCCAATTTAAGATTTAAGCCTGAGTTGGTCAGTGAACTATTTGCTCACTGACCATCAGCTCAATCACGGCATCACTCATAGTGCACTCACAAAAGGAGCTTAGGCTCCTTTTAATTTTAGGTTTCCCGCCCGATCCCCGCTAAATTGATGACGAGCACTTGATTACTGTTTTTATATACAGTATTTTGGCGTTGGAGGAATTCAACGTGCGAAAAATTATTCACATCGATATGGACTGCTATTTTGCGGCAGTGGAAATGCGCGACTTTCCCGAATACCGTGGCAAGCCTTTAGCTGTGGGCGGCAGCAGCGATCGTCGTGGTGTTATTAGCACTTGCAGTTACGAGGCACGTAAATTCGGTGTGCGTTCGGCGATGGCGACCGCTTATGCCTTTAAGTTGTGTCCCGATCTCATTTTGGTTCCTGGGCGGATGCAGGTTTATAAAGATGTGTCGCTGCAAATTCGTGAAATTTTCTCCCGCTATACCCAATTGATTGAGCCGCTTTCTTTAGATGAAGCCTATTTAGACGTGAGTGAGTGCCAACAATATAAGGGCTCGGCGACCTTGATTGCGCAGGCCATTCGCCGCGATATCTTAGCCGAAACTGGGTTAACCGCTTCGGCAGGCATAGCCCCTGTGAAGTTTTTGGCTAAAGTTGCCTCGGATTTGAATAAGCCAAACGGCCAATATGTGATTACTCCTGAAACACTTCCTGAGTTTGTTAAAACCTTATCGCTGCGTAAAATTCCCGGTGTCGGCAAAGTCACCGCCGAAAAGCTCTCCTCGCTTGGGCTCAATACCTGTGGTGATGTGCAAGCCTATTCTAAACCTGAGTTATTGGCGCGATTCGGCAAGTTTGGTGGCGTCTTGATTGAGCGTTCCCAAGGCATCGATGAGCGGGGCATTTCCGCCGACAGGGAGCGTAAATCAGTGGGTGTTGAAACCACGCTGGCGAAGGATATTTATAGCCTAGAGCAGTGCCAACAAGTGATGCCGGGATTGATCCAAGAATTAGCCCTACGTTTGAGCCGCAGCGCTAAGGAACGCAAAATTCACAAGCAAGTGGTCAAGCTCAAGTTTAATGATTTCAAGCAAACCACCATTGAGCATCGTAGTGATGAAGTCTCGATTGTGATGTTTTATGATCTACTCGCACAGGCGATGGCAAGGCAAGAGGGGCGCGGCATTCGTCTATTGGGTATTTCGGTCGGCCTCGCCGATTCTATCCTCGCAGTGCCCGAAATCCCAAATGCCCAGACTCAGCTTGATTTAGCGCTCTAGCTGTTTACTGAGTCGATAAGCCGCAGACTCATGCCTGAATGGCTCAATAAGCCTCGGGTGGATTCGCCAACATAAAATCAATTAACAGTCTGACCCGTAAGGGCAGGTTGTCTCTATCGCGATACATCAAGTAGGCGGTGCGCGGAATACCTTGCCATTCTGGCAGTATTTGAACGAGCTTGCCGCTTTGTATCTGTTCACTCGCCATGCTGATGGGTAATAGTCCAATACCGAGTCCCGCCACTACAGCCTGACTGGCGATCGCCATATCATCGACGGCTAGTTTGATGTTCCCCCTCGGCTCAAACTCGAAATCTTGCCTTGTGATATTGTGCTGTAAGCGCCATGTTTTTACGGGCTTTGCTATGATAACTGGATGCTGTTCGAGTGCTTCTATGGCTTGCAGTGCATGCCACTGGGTTGCCGATGTGCTGGCGCAAAGCACAAAACTAATCGTGGTGAGCGGCCTTGCAATCCAATCGGGATCTTTAGGTTCACCCACTCGAAAGGCGATATCGATGGCGTTTTCACTGACATCGATATTCATGTTCGACAGGCTTAAATCGATGTCGATATTGGGATAGTGCCGTTGGAAGGCGTTGAGTGATTCACCTAACCAGCGATAGGTTGTATTGATGGGCGCCGAGATCCGCAGTTTGCCAACTGCTTGATGTTTATCCGCATGCAACTCACCAGATACCTGGTTTAACTCGATAAACAGCGGGCCGCAGCGTTCGAGATAACGCTGACCTGTGGCGGTAAGGTTGACTCTATGGGCGTCTCTGTGCAGTAAACGCAGGCCTAATGATTGTTCTAACAGATTGATTCGACGGCTTAAGGTCGAAGGTGGAATGCCTAAGTGCTGCGCCGCGAGCTTAAAACTCCCTTGCTGTGCCACCACCCAAAATAGGCGCATATCGTCTAAGGAATAATTAAGTTTCATATTTGGAATTTAAGCTCTAAATCTTGTAGGTTTTAATAATATATGAAACTTATAAACTAAGCTCAATCCCAATTACCTCCCTAGAGTCCGATATGAAATCCCATACACCTTACATGACATTCGTTTGTCTACTGATTTGCGTTTTTAGCTGGGGCAGCGTGTTTCCCATTGCTAAGCGAGTGCTGGAGGAGATGTCAGGGGAATCCCTCGTATTCTGGCGTTTTACCATTGCGGCGGTGACTCTGGCGTTATATATCGTTTTTACTCGTCAGGCTTGGCCCAAATTGAGTTTGGCGCAATACATTGTCATAGCGCTAGTAGGCGTGATTGGTGTTGGCGGCTTAAATCTGGCGTTATTTAATGGGCTGCAGTACACCTCTGCCGCCAATGGCGCTTTGATTATGGCGCTCAGCCCGCTGGTGACTTCAATCGTCAACGCGCTATTACAGCATGAATGGCTCAGCAGACAACAAGTGTTTAGCTTAGTGGGCGGTTTGGCGGGCGTATTGCTAGTGATCACTAACGGCAGTGTGCAGCAGTTGCTCAATTTCAGTTTTAACCAAGGTGATGTGATGATTGCCGCCGGCATGTTGGCGTGGAGTGGTTATACCATTTGTTCGCAACGGGTCGGCCATTGGTTGCCTGTGTTGCCATTTACCTTGCTGAGTATGATAGCTGCCAGTGTGTCTATGTCCGTAGTAGGGCTAAGCCGTGGTGAGTTTCACCCTTGGCAGGAGTTGATGGGGCTGTCGACGACGGCTTTGTCTAGCGTGCTCTACATCGGTTTGTTCGCCACTGTGCTCGGTTATCTGTTTTGGATTAACGGCGTTAAAGCGCTTGGCCCCGCTAAGGCATCGGTCTTTTTTAATCTCGTGCCCGTTTTTGCAGCATTAACGGCGTTAGCCATGGGGCAGGCGGTAACGGAAATTCAATTGGTGGGTATGCTCATAGTGATCCTCGCGCTGATGTTACCTATGTTGGCCAATCTACGCGCGACAAGAGGCTTAGTGGTTAAGCGCTGCTAATCGATGCTAGCTTTGCTGTTTAAATATAAGGGAGCACCTGAATTCAGATAATCACTGCGACAGGTTTATGCTCCCTTATTCGGTAGAGGGTACTTATTAAAACGTCACATATTTGCAAGCACACACTTTCAACAACTTACAGTTTAAAACGACTGACCAGCGCCGTGAGGTTACCCGCCATTGACGAGAGTTGTACGCTTGCGGCGTAGATTTCATCAGTGTTGCGTAAACTGTCCTCCGACTGTTCGGCAATGTGTTGAATATTTTGATGACTCTCATTGGCCATAGTGGTTTGCGCTTTGGCAGCGAGGGCGATTTGATTATTCATTTCGCTTATCTGACTCACCATTTCTGCAATATGTGCGAGGGCTTCACCGGCATTACTGGCGGCTTCGACGCTAGAAATCGCTTTTTCATTACCGATATTAATTGCCGCCACAGCGCTTTGGGTGCCATTTTGTACATTGGCGATCATCAATTTAATTTCTTCGGTGGATTGGTGAGTCTTTGAGGCGAGAGATCGCACTTCATCGGCAACCACAGCAAAGCCGCGTCCTTGCTCGCCCGCTCGCGCCGCTTCAATTGCTGCGTTAAGGGCTAATAGATTGGTCTGTTCGGCAATAGATTGGATCACCTCAAGCACGCGGCCGATATGTTGGCCTTCTTGTTCGAGTTTGTTGATTTGCATTTCTGCCGAGCCTACATCCCCCGCAAGTTCTCGAATTACATTGATGGTTTTTTTCACTCTTTCTTGGCCATCGGCGGTAAAGATATCGGCTTGTTTCGCGGCATCGGCGGCATGACTGGCACTGACTGACACTTCTTGCACTGAGGCAGCAATGTGATCACTGGCATCGGCGATTCTGTGGGTGGCTGCCTGTTGATCCATCAAGGTATGTTTTGCCGTGGCACTGGTTTTGGCTAGCCCTTCGGCGGCGACATTAAGCTCCGAAGTAGATTGTTTAAACTGCGAGATAATGCCATGTAAGTTATCGAGAAAATGATTAAAGGCATTGGCAAGGTCGCCCAGTTCGTCCTTAGAGGTTAGCTGGACTCGCTCGGTCAAATCACCATCACCATCGGTAATATCGTGGATTTTCGCCAGCAAAACTGCGAGCGGCTTACTGATGAGTTTAGGCAAGGTAACGATGAACAGAATGCAGATCAGGATACTAATCGTTAAAGCAATTAACTGCATCTGCTGCCCACGATAGGCGTCATCATCCACTTGGGTGACAGCTGCTGCCGTGTTGCTGTTTAAGTCATCGATCAGCTGATTAATATTTTGATGCAGCTGCTCGAATTGCGTCGCTGCTTGGCCAAAGCTCAGATCAATGGCTGTCGTGCGACCGTTACGGCCATTTTGGGTGCGCTGATTGCTGATTTCAGAGGTGGTGGTTCGCCACACCTCGAAACTGCGATTTAATTCATTCAGTTTCTCTTTTGCGAGGGGACTAGTAGTCACATCAGCAAACTGATTAAGGTGTTCTTTGACCAGAGATATACTATTTGTGTGCTGTTTTAGAAGGCTATTATAGGAGTCCGTGCCCACGTTAACGAACATCAGACTACGTTCGGCGACTTGCGCTTGGTAAAGCTCTTTATCAGCTTGCAGCAGTTCTGATTGGCTCGGTAAGTATTCGAGTGCGAGCGTATTTGCGCTGTTATTTAATGCTTTAAGCCCTAAGATGCCAGTTGAAGAGGCGAAGATGACTACGCCAGCGAGTAGCAGACTCGGGTAAGTCAGTTTCTGGTTAACGGAAAGATCTTTATACCATTCCATAGTCACGCCCTCCTTGATTGATGCACTGAAAGGTGAGGGCCGCGATAACCACTAAATAAAAGTGGATGCGGCCTATCACTGGCGTTCTCTGGCTATTAGAGTCCGAATTGATCTAGGTTGATCCCTATGGTGATAGCACCAATTGCGGCATCGCCATCCATGACGGGTATCGAAATTTGTACCAGATATGCTTGGGAGCTAGTGTCAAATTTGACCGGACCTATGTGCTTATCGCCTTTGCCATTGGCGAAGGATTTTTGCCATTTATCTTCGTCACCCTGCCAGTAGTCTGAGGTTTTACTGGTCATGGCGACGTTCGCACCTTGATTATCCATGAGGAAAATTTCTTGGTAGTAAGGTTGGCTGGCTTCGAAGGTGGTGAGAAACTTGGCCGCTTCGTTGTTCATCAAGGACGACATAAAGTCATCAATCCCTGCGGTGGCGATCCATTTTTCATCTAATGTTTTGATCGAATCTAAACTTTTGCCTTGAGCATTTTGCGCTTTAACGGCATTCACCAGCACCACTTCTTTACCTAATGGCATCAGTGAATCGGCTAGATCGATAACGGCTTGGGGGACTTCTTCGGCGAAACTGAGGTTACTGCTGAGCAGTAGTGCGGCGGCTGACAAGATTTTACCAAATTTCATGATCTCTATTCCTTAAGGTCACTGTATTGAAGGGGAAAGCGGCTATCTCTAAAAGCGCGACAAGCAAAAATACGTTCGGGTTAGACAGAACAACTATAGTAGAAAATTCAAGTTATTCAGTTCTTTCATAAAAATTTTATCAATGGCATTTCTACACACAAATAGAAGGCGCGATAAAAAATAAGGCCACATCTGACTTGAGCAGATGTGGCCTTGAATTAAGTGCCAATTGAGTGAGCTAGGCTAACTTGGGCGTTACGCCTTAACTGGAATACGCTCGAGTACGGCTAATAATAAGGTCCAGTATTGGCCGACTGTGGTGATGTTCACCATCTCATCTGGTCCGTGTGGATAACGAATCGTAGGACCAATCGAGACCATATCCATTTCTGGATAAGGTTTCTTGAATAGACCACACTCAAGACCCGCATGGATCACCATGATCACTGGCTCTTTTTGGTAAATGTCTTGATAGGTTTCGCGTACTATCGCCATCACAGGTGAACTGTTATCTGGTTTCCAACCTGGGTAAGCGCCGCTTAAATCGATATCGGCTCCGACTAAGTTAGTTAACGCAGTTAACATGCCTTCGACTTGAGTACGGCCAGAATCAATCAGTGAGCGAATAAGACACAGGATAGTGACTTGTTCATCGTCAGTGCTGATAACGCCAACGTTGAGTGAGGTTTCAGTCACACCTTCGACTTCATCACTCATGCGGATCACGCCATTCGGGCACACATGCAGCAAATCGATCAGGGTATTTTGGCTGTTTTCGCTCATCACACGTTTTGGCGTTGGGATAGTGTTTAACACTAAACGCATATCAGGATCGGCAATGGCGAGTTCAGTGCGGATAAGCGCTTCAAACTCAGCGACTTTTTCGTTTAAGGCACCGACGTTTTCTTCAGGCAACATAAAGCTGATGTTGGCTTCACGTGGGATCGCATTACGCAATGAACCGCCGCTAAATTGTGTCAGCTCTAACGCTAAATCATCTGCATTTTCAAATAGGAAACGCGCCAATAACTTGTTGGCATTGCCGCGACCTAAGTGAATGTTCACTCCAGAGTGACCGCCTTTTAAGCCAGATAAATGCAGGCTAAAAGCTGAGTAACTTTGCTCAGACGCTTGCCACACCATAGGCAGGGTGATTTGAGCATCGACGCCACCGGCGCAGCCCATGTAAATTTCACCTTCTTGCTCAGAATCAGTGTTGATCAGGATCTCTGCATCTAACATGCCCGCCTGTAAACCGAAGGCGCCGGTCATGCCCGCCTCTTCATCGATGGTCAGCAGTACTTCTAATGGACCGTGCTTGATGTCATCAGAGCCCAAAATGGCCAGCGCCGATGCCATGCCGATACCGTTATCTGAACCTAAGGTCGTACCTTTGGCTTTAACCCAATCACCATCGACATAAGCTTCGATAGGATCTTGGGTGAAGTCGTGTACTTTGTCGGCATTCTTCTGCGGCACCATATCGATATGGGCTTGAATGACCACCATTTTACGATCTTCCATTCCAGGCGTAGCCGGTTTGCGGATGATCAAGTTGCCAACGGCATCTTCAACGACGGCAAGTTGTTTGCTTTTTGCCCACGCTTGAATGTGCTGGCTTAAGGCTTGCTCATGCTTAGATGGGTGGGGAATAGCGCAGATTTGTTCAAACCATTGCCATAATGGCTGTGGGTATAACTGACTTAAAGCTGTCACAGAAGTGTCCCTCATAAGGTCTTGTAGGTATAGGGCAAATTTGCGGCCATTCTACCACATTCTGCGCAGCCAATTAATCTCAGCATCACAGGCTTTTGTTACGCTGGCAGCCAAAGTTTCCAGTTGGGATTTTTCAGAGTGTCTCGATACCACTTTTAGATTGGTAATTAGGCGATAGAGCGGGAATAATGCAGACACAATAATGAAAAAGGATGGGTCATGTTTCAAGTTAACTTCGTTGATGTAAAAGCAGAAAATGCCATTTTTGATGGTGAAGGCTGGGATGCGGTTGTGGTGGTAACGCCAGATCTGGATACCATAGGTTTTGATGAGATCAGTTTATTGGCTCAGCACGGTGCCCACGTGGATAAGCGCGTAGGTAAGAGCCCGACATTACTGTTTGCCCCGGGTCTTGCGGGAGGTCGCTTGATCATTGCGCCTGTCACCCAAGTGAACGACGAGTATGTAGATGTGCGTGTATATGCTGATGCCGCAAGGGCGGCGATTGCCATTGCAAAAGAGGCGGGCGCCAAACGTCCGTTGTTATATGTGGTGCCATCGAAGGATTTGCGTTTTAGTTTTGCCTCTGAAGTCGCGGCGTTAGCCTGCGGTCAAGAACTGTGGCAAACCTTAGAGCTGCGTGAAGCGACGGGCTTAACGCCTACATTTGAGGCCATAGGGTTATTATCTTCATCAACCCATAACAGCAATTTACTCAATGCGTTAGAAGCGGGCCGCGTATTAGCGCGGGATTTATGTGGTACAGAACCTGAGCGCATGTCGGCTAAAGCCTTTGCTGATTATTGTCTGCAATCCTTAGCGGGCAGCGTGATCAAAACCGCAGTGGTAGAAGACAGAGATATTTTAGAACGTGATTATCCGCTGCTCAGTGCAGTGGCGCGATCCTCTTTTGCCGTCGGTCGTCATCAACCTCGGGTGGTGAAATTAGAATATCTGCCAGAGGGTGAAGTGACTCGCACTTTCCTGTTCGCGGGTAAGGGCGTGATTTACGATACCGGCGGCGCCGATCTGAAAGTCGGCGGTTCTATGGCGGGCATGAGCCGTGATAAAGGCGGCGCTTCAGCTGTGGCGGGGCTATTCAAAACCCTGTCAATGCTCAAGCCTAAGGGCATTCGAGTGATTGCCGAGTTAGGTTTAGTGCGTAATAGCATAGGCAGCGAAGCCTTCGTGACCGATGAAATCATCACCAGTCATGCGGGTGTACGAGTGCGGATTGGTAATACGGATGCCGAAGGGCGCTTAGTGCTGGCGGATTTATTGAGTCATTTACGCATCAAAGCCGTGTCGGCGGTGAAGCCTGAAATGTTTTCGGTAGCAACACTCACGGGTCACGTAGTGCGTTGTTATGGCAGTTATCCTGCGGCGGTGGAAAACTCAGTGGCGAGTTCGCAGCAATGCGCTGTCACTTTACAACAGCAGGCGACTCAATGGGGCGAACCCTTTGAAGTGTCTACATTGCGACCTGAAGACTTCGCGAAGATCCGCGATGTGTCGGGCGCTGCTGAAATGTTATCTTCAAATAATGCCCCATCATCGATTACCGCGCGCGGACATCAATATCCTGCGGCATTTTTACTGAAAGCGTCGGGGCTATTTGACCATGGTGTAACCGCCCCGATTCCCTTAGCTTATATGCACTTAGATATCGCAGGCAGTGCGACAGAAGGCGATCCGCTCTACGGCAAACCTACGGCCAGTCCGCTGGTGGGCTTGTATCAATATCTGATCAATCGCTAACGGGTAGGGCGTGTTGACGTTTCAGGGTTATTTTTGCAGCGAGTTGGCTGGCTTTTATGCAAGGTAAAGCCCGTGCGGTGTAGTTATTCTACATAAACGGGCGATAACGTAGCAGAAATGCCAGCCAAACGCTGCCCGAAGGGTTCGTCTGGCAAGCTCTTGCTCTTTGTCACTCGTCATTTGAGTAGAATAACTACACGTCACTCCTCGTTTCGCGATCACGAGCTTGCCAGAGCGAACAAAATTTAATCTCGAAACGTCAACACGCCCTAGTAACAAAAAGAAATAATTCTGTAATATCTTACTTATTAGATGCTTACAGGGTTATTTCTGTTTTTATGTGAAGCAGATCGCCATTAACCCTACTATAATTGTGTAATTTAATTACATTAAAAAGCCTTAATTAAAAAAATTACAAATAAAGGTTGTAATAAAACTACAGAACCATATAATTGCTTTCGTGGATTAGGCGCTATGCCTTTCCTCTCTAGTCTATCCAGGATGGATATTTTTCTCCAAGGACCTGAGTGACAAGTCGTCTCAACGGATATGAGAATCTCTAGTTCCAGGGAACCGAGCCAAGCTTCACTAGAGTACTTAATCACAACTAATTTAGGAGTATTGACTATGACTTATACAGGCAACAACCATTTTTATTGGCAGAACACTTGGTTTAACACTGATGTTTTGCGTGGCGGTTTATTCGCCATGAGCTTTAAGGCTTAACCCTCCTTAAAGTTTAGTTTCCATCATCCATCAACCTTTGTATCGCCTTTTTTGGCGTGTTTAGACTCAAGTAGCATATCGATGTTTTTGCATGGATATGCCAGGTTTTTCCCGCTAGCGCGGTAATGTACTTCCCCGAAAGGGACGCTTGAAATATGTCTTTGCCTGCTCATTGAGCAGGCTTTTTTTTGCCTTTTTTTTATCTAAACCTTACCTAAGTGATCAACTGAGTTAATAACATTTTGACTCACACCTTACTGATATATCGCCGTCGATTTGTATTTATCAAAAGCTAAACAGAATACGAGATGCTGAACCAATGGTATTGATTTGGCGGTTTTATTGATTCAACTACTGATGAGTGGGAGTGGATGCCGTGGGTGTACAAATCTGAGTTTAACGCCGAACACGATGAGTTAGATTCTAAGCCTGTCAAAATTAGGTGTCATTGGAGGTACAAGCTGAAACGATATCAAGTGATGACTGCCTTAGCTGTATACTTAGCTATATAAAAACTGCTACCCCATAAAAGCAAATGTCTATAGCATGAAAATACCATTTCTATTATTCGAGAGATAGGAATGGGTAGCGGTCATTGGTGCAAAATAAGTCAATCCACGACTTATGCCTTGCAGACAACCAGCGCATAAATACTAAGACGATAGGTATCAAAATGACAATGACGCTCCTTACATCATTATTGGCTATACCCTTTTGCTACTTAGCGCTTGCATCATTATTGGTATGTATACCCGTTAGAAAACAGCCAGTCGTCGATAGTCTGGATTTTGATGTTTTAAATGGTAAAGCAGATAACCTTCAACTAAGCGAGCAAACGTATGTTTCGCGTAGCGGAAGTGAGTTGTTTTACAGATTTATCGCCGGCAAGACGAATACTATTCTGGTTCTATTACATGGTTCTGGAGCGGAAGGTCGGTATTTGCTACACCCCGCTCAAAAATTATCCATTGCAACTGAGATAAGTGTGGTTATTCCAGATCTGCGTGGCCATGGTCGATCATCACAAAAGACATTGGGAGATATCGATTATATAGGACAGTATGAGGATGACTTGGAGGATCTTAGGCTGCATCTTAGTCAACAATACCCTAATTCATCTATCATTCTCGGAGGACACTCATCCGGTGGCGGTTTAGCGATAAAATATGCAGGAGGAGATCATGTCGCATTTGATGGATATCTGCTCCTCGCTCCTTATCTTGGCTATCTGGCACCAACTGTAAGGCCAAATTCGGGAGGATGGGTTCAGGTATCGACTAGACGTTATATAGGATTGACGATGTTAAATAATGTTGGAATTAAGCTGTTTAACTCTCTACCTGTGCTATTTTTTAACCGCCCAAAAGAATGGAGCGACCCATTACAGGCTGAAAGCTACTCTTATAGGTTAAATGAATCTTTTTCACCTCAAGCGTACGAAAAGAATCTGCAAAAAAATAATAAACCTGTATTAGGGGCTGTTGATCTTTCGAGAGTGATTTTTAGACAGCATGGCAAGACGTTATAATTTGCTTCGCCAAAAGTAACCATAACCTCAAGCCATGCCAAGACTTATGCTAACC